>NC_010628.1:1348333-1685416 GCF_000020025.1 Nostoc punctiforme PCC 73102
GGTACTACCTGACCGTTATTTAAATTATTGTAGGGATTTTGCTGCAAGTTCGTATAACCTGCACCAGTATTTAACCCATTATTAGGTAATACCTGACCGTTATTTAAATTATTGTAGGGATTTTGCTGCAAGTTCGTATAACCTGCACCAGTATTTAACCCATTATTAGGTAATAACTGACCGTTATTTAAGTTACTGTAGGGATTTTGCTGCAAGTTCCTACCCGTTGACGTGTAGCCTGTCCCAGTAGTTAACCCAGTACTTGGTAGAGAATTCTGACTGGATAAGCTATTCATGGGTGGCATTAACGTTGTTCCTGGCTCAGAGGCTCGGCCCAAGGCATTTGTCTGAGTTACAGTAGTACCATTAAAGCCAGACAGCTTCTGATTTGTGGATTGATTGAGTATTGCTTGCAGAGGGCTGACGGAGGCAGAATTTTGATTCTTATTGGTTTGATTCGTGAATCCAATTCCCAGGTTAGAGGATGTCTGTTCCCCCTCTGTTGGTTCAGATGCCCCAGTTAAAGTTTTGATACCTAGAAACTGATTATTATTATCAACCGTCCCAGTCCGTAATAAATTTTCGGTTTGTACGACAAAAGGATTTTTCACGACGGGGGGGGTGTCGCCATTAACGCCTAAAGTAGGATTTAATTTGGCATCAGCAGCAGACTTTTGTTTTTTAATTACATCCTCTAATAAACTTTTGCTGTTTTTTGCCTCAGTTTTTTCCTTGGGAGTATTTGCCGTTAATGAGAGAGTTGCTTGCTCAAAGTCATTAAATAAAACTGGCAGGTTATCAATATCGGCTGCAATGGCTCTGTTTTCTGCTGACAGTGAGGAATCAGCAGGGGTTTGTGAAGTAACTTTGTTTTTTTGCTTATAAACGAAAATATCTGGATTTGACCAGTATTCCCAGGTTAATAGCCCCACTACAGATAAAAAAATTGCAGTTACCCAAAAGCCAGGTCGCCCTAGATTCCATAACCTGGCTCTGAGATAGCGTAAGTAGGCGGGAGGATAATGACGATGTGGCATGGGATTGGTAATTGAAATTTACTCGAAATCGGGAAAACTTGACGGAAGCTGAAGGCGCTGCTGTTTAATGCTTTTGCTTTCCTTAACAGGAAATATCTCAACTAAAGTTGGATCGTGATTTTATCCTAACTTCTCCATCAGTTATTAGTCATTACCAATAGATATGTAACAGTCAAAAATTTACTTTTTAGCGGCTGGAGTCCTTTGGCAAGATTTTCTAGAAAGTTATGGCAATTTATGGTTGGTTTTTGGGCATTGGTCACATTGGATAACATCACGAGTTGACAGTTGCTCTAAGTTTATTGTTGTAGCTGGACAAAAGTTCGACTTTTTTACTTTCTAGTTAGCAAACTGTACGCTGCAATGCTTCGATATATACGCCTCTGAGGGCGCTGTGCCGCACCGTACTATTAACCAGGAGACTACAGCAATGATGAAAGCTGAAGATATCATGACCAAAGATGTAGTTACCATTCGCGGTTCAGCGACTGTTGCTGAAGCAGTGGTGCTGATGAAGGAAAAAAAATTGCGGGCGCTAGTTGTAGATATTCGCCATGAGAACGATGCTTATGGCATTGTCACAGAAACAGATATTGTCTATAAGGTAACAGCCTACGGTAAAGATCCAAAGCAAGTGTGGGTTTACGAGATTATGAGCAAGCCCTGCATTGTGGTAAATCCTGATTTGGGTGTGGAATATGTAGCACGGTTATTTGCTAACACTGGTATTCATCGGGCACCTGTGATTCAAGGCAAGCTGTTGGGTATCATCTCGATTACCGACATTTTGACCAAAAGCGACTTTGTGGAAGCGCCAAAAGCGCTACTGCTGGAGGAGAGAATTCAAAAAGCAATTGAACAGTCTCGCGCTATTTGCACTGAACAAGGTGCTTATTCTAAAGCCTGTGCAGCCGCTTGGGATGAGGTAGAAGAACTCCAGGCAGAAGCTGCTCATCAGAAAGCTGAGGGGATGGTATCAGCTAAAGTCTCTTTTGAAGAATATTGCAAGGAAAACCCAAATGCACCGGAATGCCGAAATTATCATCCGTAATTGAAGTGTGAGGATGAAGAGAATTGGGGCATTGAACATGAAGAAGAGACAAGGGAGACAAGGAAGAGGGGGGAGACAAGAGAGAGACTTGTTCAATAATTCCCCCTTGTCCCCCTTGTCCCCCTGTCTTCCTTGTCTTCCTGCCTCCCCTGCTTTTTGAATTTAGCGTTTGGCAACTCGTATCAAGAGGAATAGACCTATTCCCAAGAAAAGAAAGTTGGGCAACCAAGCCCCCATAAAGGGAGAGAGGGCACCTGCTTGCGCGATCGCACCACTAATAAAGAAAATTAAGTAGTACGAAAAAATAACTACAACGCTAATCCCAAAGCTGGTACCTCTTCCAGTTCTCTGGGGTATGCTTCCCATCGCTGCACCTACCAAGCCAAAAACCACGCATACAAAAGGTAAGGAGATTTTTTGTTGAATCCGCACTTCGAGTTTACGAATTTTTTGGCGATCGCCACCAAGATATTCCACTTGTAGTTGATCTAGTGCTTCAGAAATATTCATCTCACCATAGTCTCGGCTTTTTTCTGCCAAACTTAATGGCGTGCGCGGTAGTTGCAATTGTTGGTGTTCAAATCTGACGATGTTGCGGTATGAGCGATCGGCTGCAACAAAATAGATCGTACCGTTGTAAAAATCCCAAATATTTTGAGAAGGATTCCACTGGGCAGATTCTGATACTACAATTTGATTCAGATTTTTGGTGGAACGGTCTATAATCGTCAAACCTGTCATCCGCTTACCATCAAACTGATCGGCGTAAAACAAGCGTGTCAATATCCTATTCTTAGAGCCATCCGGTTGTATAACATCCTGGTATTCAGGATAGAAAATATTTTGCTGTTTAAAAGCTGGCTTATCTGATTTCAGGGCTTTATCCAGAGTTACTCCCGCTTGGTAATTTGCTGCTGGTGCAATTTGTTCGTTGAATACAAATGTCATTCCTGTGACTACAAGACTCAACATCACAGCAGTTAGCACTATGCGATAGACGCTCACTCCACAACCACGCAGGGCAATTAGTTCGCTCTCGCTAGAAAGACGACTGTAGGTCATCAAAGTAGCTAGTAGCGTAGACATGGGAAAGGCTAAAACTATAAAGTTGGGAAACTTTAGCAAAAAAACCTGAATGGCAATGTCTATCGGTAGCCCAGATTCTACGATTTTTCTAACTAGATCGAATACAGCATCAATGGTGACACCAAGTGATGAAAAAGCTCCGACACCAAAGAAAAACGGCGCGATCAATTCGCTGGTAAGGTAACGATCCATGATCGTAAAAGGTAGCAGCGAACCGAGATTGTAGGAAGGCGTAAACTTCTTTGATATCATAAAAAATTTGAACAGTTAAATATTGACAACCCTGGTGAAGGCAGAAGGCAGGGGGCAGGAGGCAGGAGGCAGGAGGCAGGGGGTAGAAGTAAAATAGTCTTCATAATTTGGTTTTGAAGTCTAAGTTCTTTACCTCTGTTAATTGCAAACTGCTTTATCTACTGAATTTAGTATCAAAATTTAATTCTCAATGACTGATAAAGCAGAATCAAATAAATTAATAAATTTATAATTAAAATTAAATATAAAAATAGCCTTTTAAATTATTAACTAAATAATTATGAATTCAGGCTTGAAAATTATCCCCTAAATAATATTGCCGCACGAGGGGATTGCTGTAGAGTTCGTCAGCACCGCCAAAAGCGAGGATTTGTCCCTCGCGCATAATGTAGGCGCGATCGGTGATAGCAAGGGTTTCGCGGACATTATGATCTGTAATTAAGATTCCCATACCGCGATCGCGCAGTTGAGCGACAATTTGCTGAATTTCTGAGACTGCGATCGGATCGACTCCCGCAAATGGTTCATCCAAAAGTAAAAATTTTGGTCCTTCTTGTCCAGCCGCTAAAGACCTTGCTAATTCCGTCCGCCGTCGCTCACCACCAGAAAGTTGAATTCCTTTACTATTAGCTAATTTTTCCAGCCGAAACTCCCGCAGTAAAGTTGTGAGTCGTCTTGACCATTCCCGTCGTGGCACATTCGTTTGCTCCAGCACCAATAGAATATTATCTTGTACCGAGAGTTGGCGGAAAACACTTGGTTCTTGCGCTAGATAGCCAACACCCAATCGTGCCCTTTTATGCATTGGCATTCCTGTAACATCTAGATTACCCAGCCAAACTTTTCCTTGATTGGGTTTTTCTAAACCTGTGGCAATGTAAAAAGTCGTCGTTTTACCAGCCCCATTGGGGCCTAGTAAACCAACGATTTCGCCCTGACCAACAGAAAGATTGACACGATTGACAATTACTCGCTTGCCGTAAGATTTGTGAATATTCTCTAAAACAATTTTCACGCTAGAAGCACCCTTTCTTGGTGGTAAATGCTAATTAGAAGGCTTCAAAGGTGGTGTTTGTGGCACAGATGGGGCGGGTGTCGCAGTTTGTCCACTATTATTTGATTCCTCGATCATGTAGATAGACTCTACCTGACGGTTGGATTGGGGTAAAGCAACAAATCGCCCTTCATCAATTAAATACGTTACCTTCTCTGCCCGGATACTGTTACCGCCCTGTTGCAAAATATAGACGTTGCCACTGAAATCAATTCGGCGTTCCTTACTAAAGTACTGTGCTTGGGCAGATGTTGCCTGAAGCTGACGAGAAGGATACAACATTTGCACGTTGCCGCGAGCGGTGATTACTTGATTTTTGGCATCATATTCTTGCACATCAGCGCGGATAGTGAGGGGACGATTGTCTTTAGATGTTTGTGCAGTAGCGGTTTGCAGTTGGGTAGGAAAGGCAAAAGTGCCCAATAGTGCAACTGGCAACATTAAAGCTAATCCAAAGCGACGGAATTGTGACATGGGCAATTGATAGCAGGGCATCATAGCAATTGGGGATTCAGGATTTCAGCTTGCATTCTAATTATCTCAAGTACTTTATCCAGATTATGAAATATACAATCTGGAGTGATTTCCGATAACTACTGGCTGAAATAGTGACGCTACCCCTAACCTCAAGGTTTCAGCTAATTAACATCTGAGTGAAAATGACGCAGGCACAATTTATGAATTGTGCCTACCAAGGATTTCGGACAACGCATAATTAATTTACCAGATGTCTAATCAGTAGACAGCAAAATTTTAGGCAAAGATAAGACCTTATTTTCACCAATATCACCAGATATAATCTTATCTGGCCCTATTTGTTGTAATGTCGTCAACAATGCTGCGCTCTGACTCAATAGCTCATCTACATCAACGCCCCCGTAACTAGATGGGTAACGCCGTAGGCGATTGCCGCCTTCTCCCAGTAAAATAACTGCACCTCGCCAGTTTCGATTTTCCAAATGATACAGTGCCACAGAAATTTGGAGAATGCCTTGATAAAAGGTTTTCTCTGGTTCACTGGCTTCAATCCATAAAGCCTCTAAAGTGTCATGACAGGCGTAGAACTGGCCAGAATTGAACTGTTCTACGCCTTGCCAAAACTCTTGGGGGATGGTTTCGCTCATCCCATACTGTCTCGGACTTCTTTAATTGTTTCCAGAGAGATGTCTTGTTTTTCTCCAGCAAACTCGTTGTCAGGGGTGAGGAACAACATACAATGGCACTCTTTGCGTTCTCTCATTGGCACACAAGGACAGTTCCAATATGTGGCATGGACTTCAGCCTCTTTATCTTCGTAATGGCGACAGGGACATAAAGGCGCACCTAGTTCGTCTTTATGTTTGGCTAGTCCTTCAATCACAACTGCCGTAACAGAAGGTTCAGAACAGAAGTATGTTCCAGTACGCTTGGCGTATTGTTCGGAAAAATGCCGCATTGCCTCTAGGCTTTTATCGCTGGATTTTGTGTTATGTTCTGATGTGATCATGTCGCTCATAATTTAAATATTTCTTTGCATTGTACCTCAGTCGCACTAAGGGATTACTGGGTGTATTTCCCCAACCTTAACCTTTCAAATTGTTTTACCTTTGTTCAAGGGCTGATATGTCCGGTGTGCTGGGATCGGGCAAAATCTAGGAAATCATAGAAGTTTAACTTCTAAGCTAATCAAAATTCAAGTTGCATCTTGAGGCAGAATTTAAAAGTCAAGAGGTTGATTTATTCTCATCAGTAAACGATACTTTGACGCGTCTATGGGGAGATGCCAAGCGCGATCCTTATGTCAGGCTTTGTTTATTTATACATTAGTGCATTAGTACTGAATTCTCTTCATTATAACTTTATGAGATGAGACTTTATGAAATAACTAAGTAATAACACTAGTTTTTTTTTGAATTAGTGTATATTCTGAAAGGTCTGATAAAAAAGTACAAACTTATCAAGAGTTACAACTACTACCACATGAGTATTTCAACTATTGCGAAAAAGTTATCGACAGCTGTGATCGCAGCAACAGCCATTGTTTTGGGAATAGGAACAGTAGCAGAGGCAACTGTTTTAACATTTGATGATATAGCGCCTATTTCAGGTTATGATCGGATTCCTAACGGTTACGGTGGATTTAATTGGGACAATTTTGGCTACCTAAATGGCTCGGATACTGCTCTCTCACTTACAGGCTATGACAATGGCAGTGTGTCAGGAGACTATGTGAGTTTTAATGAATATGGAGACCCTGCCCTAGTAAGTGATGGTATTTTTGACTTCAACAGTGCTTACCTCACAGCTGCTTGGAATGATGGTCTTTCGGTGACTGTAGAAGGTTTTAAGAGCGGCGCAACCCTGTATTCAAAGACTGTGGTTGTAGATACGAAACAGCCAACTTTAGTTAATTTTGATTATTTTGGTGTTGATGAATTAAGGTTTACGTCATTTGGTGGAGTTGAACCAGATTATCTTAGAAGCAAGGGTG
Source organism: Nostoc punctiforme PCC 73102 (assembly GCF_000020025.1). Lineage (GTDB taxonomy): Bacteria > Cyanobacteriota > Cyanobacteriia > Cyanobacteriales > Nostocaceae > Nostoc > Nostoc punctiforme. Next base: position 1,355,284 of record NC_010628.1, read on the forward strand.
GTCCTGGGACACAGTTTACGCTAGATAACTTTACCTTTAATGAAAAAGTTACATCTGTTCCCGAACCTACATTGCTACCAGCGATACTGTCAATAGCTACTGTAAGCGCTGGTTCAGTATTAAAACGTAAACAGTTAAAGCAAAGTTAACTCAAGCCTTGCACTTTGCCCGAACAACTAGAAGTCGTGGCTACACAAACAAAGTTTACCTCTGTGGACTAAAAGTTTTCCAATCTGTAAAGCTAGGCTTTGTTTGTATAGCCCTTCTATAGCATGTGTTTTTTTGCCGAAGGTATTAATTAATACGATTTTAATGTTTTTTGTAGCTGGGGTTGTAGTGCGCGTAGGCGTAGCCCGTCGGAGACATCGCTTTGCAAAACTATACCAGGATGTTCCCAATTGATTACTTCTTGTTCTGCTGGTGCGGAAATATTTGGCCACAAAACCCAGCGACTGCCTTGAGGAAGAGTAGTAAGGCTCAGGGGGTTTTGAGTCAGCCAAATCAAAGGGTAGCTTTTAGGAACTACTGAACTGGCATCTTCTAAGGCTCTGGTTGCTGCTAAGGTTTCTAGAACATAGGCATCGCCTTTGATTAAATTTGTTGATGCTGTCCACAGTTGCACCTGTAATTGCTGTTGATGTGCATAAAAGTACAGCGATGCTGCGGCAATTACTGCTTGCTCAAAGTTTTCTTCTTCCCAATTGCTAGCACTGTCAAGGGCAATAACTATTTCTTGTCCACCTGTTACCATTTCTAACTCCCGCACCCTTAATTCACCATAGCGGGCACTAGTCCGCCAGTGAATCAGACGGGTGGGATCTCCGATACGGTAAGGACGCAGCGATCGCACCAGCCCTGTTGTAGCTGTCTGCAATGGTCTACCGCGAGGATCGCCCCTTTTGCTCTCTTCTTGCCCCATTTCATCTATTAGGGGACAGGTAGCCAAGGGTAACACTGTGGGATAAACGATCGCTGTGGCAGCACAATCACGCTGACGGCGACACCAGAACAATCCCAAAGGCGCACCAGAACCTAGTTCGACTGTCTGCCAGCGATAAACACCCCGGCGCTGAGTCGGATAGTAATATACCCAACGATAACTACCCCGGCTAGGAATTGTTTCGATTGCCTTTTGTACTGGTTTCCCTAAGACGAAGGGCAGTATATCTTCAACTTGCAATAAGCTTACAGGCTGCTGTGTCTGATTGCAGATTTCTAATTCCACCGTTAGATCGTCACCGGCTGATACTGGTTGCATGGGACGGCGGGTGATGGATAGACCTGTGAGCGATCGCGGCGGTAAGATAGCTGCTACACCCAAAAGGGCAAAACTAATACCGCTAATGGCATACAGCCAACCAGCCATCGTATTGATACCTGCTCCAAAAAAACAAATAGCGGTTACTGCTAGCACCCAACCGCCATAAGTAGGGGCACAAGCGCGGATTTCTAACCAATTGGTGATGGGTTTGATGATTTTCATGTTTCTTTTTTAACCCAACACCACCCTAAATTCACAGTGTCTCAGGGATATGCCGAAAAAGCTTTTAGTCGGATTCCTCAAAAAGAGATGGAAAGTTACAACGACCACTTACAAGCCGTAGAATTTCGATACCATCATCTAATACTCTGTACAAAACGATATAGCCTTACAAGGATATACCTCGGAGGTCTGGACGAGTTTTTGCGTAACTTTTATCACTGTTTGGAAAGGCAACAAGCTGTTGGCACTTACGGTTGAATTCACTGAAAAATCAATACGGTTCAGTTAGTGCCAAAAACCTTAAACTGCGTAGGTTGGGGAGCCACTGCGCCCTTGCGGTTTCCCGACTTGAAGCATCCTACCTTCTGTCTCATACTTTCTGACTTTTTCGGTAGCTATTAGAGCGGGCACTTTGCCTACTCTAACAGTTTTTAATAATTAAATATCAACCGAACTGAATATCAATCTTCCCCTTTGATATCCTGGGGCACGAAACCTGGTAGGTCAGTAGTGTCAACAGCGAAGACGAAAAATTTGTTTGGGTTGTCAATACCCGGCGCTATAGTACCAACGAAGTCGTTGTCATTGGCGATAAATAACGTATGCTTTTTCACACGGTTGATAACCACATCTTCTCCGAAGGCTAAACCTTCAAGCTTGGCAGGAATGTCTTCTTCTTTGAAGCCGTTTTGAGTTAGCGCAGTCACCACATCAAGGAACAGGGTCTTGCTGACCGCCTTGCCAACAAGGTTGATTTCCCCGGTGATATTGCTTACTTCTTGAGCATTCGTCAGATCGATCCGATATATTTTCTTGAAGGCAGCCTTTGAGCCATCGCCAAACCCCTTGCCATCGCGTTCATCTACTAAGAATTCGCGATCGCTGATTGCCAAAATCTCGCTGACGGTGGGATATTTTGGTTTAGCTAAGGTGCCAATATTATCTAGCTGATAAGCGTATTCCTGGGTGGCACCTGTTTCTATGTCAATCTTGACGATTCTGGTATAAGCACCATTAGTACCACCGTCTTGGAGCAGTGGACTTTGCAAAATACCAACCAAAGTCTTACCGTTGGGAGTAATTGCAAGACCTTCCATGCCTTTGTTAGCAACCCTACCAGACGTGTTACCAGTGATTTCTGTATCACTAACGGGACTTAAGTTGCTAACTGCAAACTTGCTAGGTAGGTTAAAGACCCTAATCCGCTTACCTATATTGCGGTTAAATTGATATACATAAGGGCCATATTCATCCGAGATAAATATCTCCTTACCATTATTGGATACACGCACCCCTTCAGGGTCAAAACGGGCATTGTTTGGATATGTCGAGATTTGAGTGGGGTTGAAGTTGTCTGAGCGTCCAGTGAAATAGTTTTTATTCTTGGTATTCAAAGCTGGGACACCACTGCCTAAACCCAATCCCGCACCATTACCGTAGTAAAGAGGCTCATTGCTGAATAGCAGAGTCGTGTCAACTAAGGAAGGGGTTAGGGTAAAGGGTAACGCTGAACCAAGTTTGTTTGGTTCAAGTTTCACTTTGATAGTTTGGAAGCGGTTGATATAAGATGCTGTGTCACTGACAGCGCTGTTGTATGACAGGGCATTTGGGCCTCGGTCTGGAATAGCGATAAAGGTGTTACAGCCAGCATAGGCCAATCCCGACCCTAGACCACCCAAGAGGTTTCCCGGAACGCCGTTTTCAAGGGGAGCAGATGTTTTGTTGGAGCGATCGCTAATGTTACCATCTAGACTCCCAATTGCAATTAATTTAACCTCTGCATTGGCAGCAGGAGCCACAGCAAATAACCCCAACAAGGACAAAATGAGAATTTTGTTGAGCATATCAGTTTTATATTCTAAAAGACAGTATTTATTGAAGAATATTGTCATTTTTTTTACTTTGTTATTATCTATGTTTAATAGTTAAGCAAAGATTAAGCTTAGATTAACTAAAGATTATCAAAGCCTAAATAAAAATCCTCAGTAGTAGTATTTTCAATCTGCTAGCGAGAGAGAAAAACTATATAAATTAACGGTAACTAAAGAGAAAATAAGGAGTTTAAAAAACTTAACTAAATAAAATTACTACTACCAAAACATAACCAAAATTTACTGATGTCTTAACTATTAACTATCAATATTTTTACTTGATGGTTATCCCTACTATAAAAATCTCGCATGGTTACTAACAAAAACCAAGGGTATTTATTAAGTCTTTTGCTGTTAAGTACCTTGGGTGCAAATATACAATCAGCTAGCGCTCGGACTACCAGCCCTGTTGGTAACTTACAGGGTGGGGCAGCTTTACTACCCACAGGTCAAATTATCACACCCGCAGCAGCACCAGGCTCGACATTTGCACCTTTAGCAACTGGTTTGCGTACAGACGATAATGCTGATGCGGCTGAAGCAGTAAGCACAGCCCTTAGTCCCGATGGTAAAACTTTACTGGTACTTACCAGTGGTTATAACCAAAACTTCAAAAATGAAAATACGGGCAGTAATTTCACTTACCCTGTATTAGATCCACAAACTGGGAAATCAAGTGGTACAACAACCCGTAAAGCAGAATGGGTCTTTGTCTATGATGTCAGTAGCGGTAAGTTGGTTAAAAGACAACAGATTAATATTCCGAATACCTATAACGGTTTAGCTTGGGCCAAAGACGGTTCGCGCTTCTTTGTTTCAGGTGGGATTGACGATCGCGTCTATGTTTATGCCTCTAATGGCAGCCAGTACGTACCAGATGCCCCTTTTATTTTACTAGGTCATAATTCTAACCAAACTGACCCCTTCCCTAAATATGATGGTGGTTTGTTAAAGGATACGCCAGCTAAAGCTGTGGCGACAGGAGCAGTTGTAGCCGGTATTGCAGTTAGTAAGGATGGCAGAACCTTAGTAACTGCAAACTTTGAGAATGACTCAATATCAATCGTTGATGCTACTACCCGTAAGGTCACTAAAGAAATTAAGTTCTTTAGACCAGGCGATAAAATAGCAACTGGGGAATTTCCTTTTGATGTAGCCATTAAGAGTGCAGAAAACGGTCAAGCAGCTAAAGTCTTTATTAGTAGCCAGCGCGACAACGAAGTACTTGCTGTTGCCATTACTTCTGGACAAATTACCCGTATACCAATAGGCAGCCAACCAAATAAAGTACTACTTTCGCCTAGCCAAAATCGACTGTATGTAGCTAATGGTAATGATGACTCGATTTCAGTAATTGACACAGACAGCAATAGAGTTGTCCGAACCATCTCTCTGTCTCGGCCTGGCGATCGATACAAAGGTGCTAATCCCAACTCTTTAGCCCTCAGCCCAGATGGAGCTACACTTTACGTTACTCTAGGGGGCGAGAATGCAGTTGCTGTTGTAGACTTGCAAAGTAGCCGGGTGAATGGACGTATCCCTACAGGCTGGTATCCTAATTCTGTAAGCGTCAGTCAAGACGGTCAAAGACTTTACGTTGTCAATGCCAAGAGTAATTCTGGTCCCAATCCCGCAGGAAACCTGACAACTCCAGCAGGGCTAGCACGCAATACTAATTTTAAAAATGAGTACAACTGGGCTTTAGAAAAAGCTGGTATCTCAATTATTCCAGTGCCAAAGGGCGCAACCCTGGGGACACTTTCGGCGCAAGTAGATAAAAATAATGGTTTCTACAATCGTCGCCCTGACCGGACGATGAGGTATTTACAAGGCAAAATTAAGCACGTTATCTACATAGTTAAAGAAAACCGTACTTACGATCAGGTACTTGGTGACTTACCTCTCGGTAATGGCGACCCAACACTTACCTTGTTTCCTAACAATATTTCACCCAACCATCACAAGTTATCCTTTGGCTTCGCAACTTTTGATAACTTCTATGACAGTGGCGAATCAAGTGGAGTTGGTTGGAGTTGGTCTACTTTTGCACGAACGACAGATTACACCGAAAAAACTCAATCGGTTCTCTACGGTAACGCTGGATTTAATGGTTTAACCTACGATTACGAAGGTACTAATCGTAACATCAGCCTTGCCCTACCGCAAACTTCTTCTAATGCCTCTCCAATTAATACGCGCCTGACGGGAATTTTAGATCGCTCTGGTCGGTCTTCAATATTGCCCGGAGACAGAGATGTCAATGCCCCTGAAGGAGATGGTGACTTAGGAATTGATGTCATTGGTGGTTATCTTTGGGATGCAGCGCTCCGTGCTGGTAAAACTGTACGTAATTACGGTTTCTTGGTTGACAATGGCGCTCCCTACATTACTAGTCAACCCGATCCTACTAAACCCGATCCTCAAAACCCAGCTTATATTCCCATCTCCCCAAACCCTTACGCTGACAAAATTCCCCAAGCTCCCGTTACTAAAACTGTATTGTTGGATAAAACCGATCTTTATTTCCGCTCATTCGACATGAATAATCCAGATATTTATCTGTACAACGAATGGGCAAGAGATATTGAGCAGAATGGACTGCCTAACTTAATGCTTGTGCGTCTGCCTCACGATCATTTTGGTTCCTTTGGTACTGCTTTGGCTGGACTAAATACTCCACAACTACAAATGGCAGATAATGACTATGCTATTGGCAAATTGGTAGAGAAAATTTCTCATCTGCCTGAGTGGAAGGAAACAGCAATTTTCATCATTGAAGATGATTCCCAAAATGGGCCAGATCACGTTGATTCTCACCGTTCGTTAGCCTACGTGATTTCGCCTTATACAAAACGGGGCGCGCTTGTCAGCACTAACTACAACACTATTAATGTATTGCGGACAATGGAGGATTTATTAAACATTGGTTATTTGGCAATTACTGATGCTAATGCTGAACCAATGTCAGATGCTTTCACTAGAGAACCAAACTTTGAGCCTTATACAGCTGTTGTTCCAGGTAACTTGTGTGCTAATCCTGTAGATCCAAAACTAGTACCAGCTTGCCAAGACCAGAATGTTGAAAAGACAGCAGCTATGCCGATTCTAAATGATAAGAGTTGGTGGGCTGCTATGACCAAAGACTTCAATTTTGTAGGTGAAGATAATCTCGATCCAGAAGAATTCAACGAGATTCTTTGGGCAGGAATTAAGGGCGATAGTATTCCTTATCCTGAAGAACGTAACCGTCAAGACTTGCGGCAAAATCGCGCTCAAGTGCTAAAGAATTGGCAATTGAGTGAAAGGAATAATTCTACTGAAGCTAAAAAGTAAGTATTAGACATAGGAGTGACAAAAGATTTAGAGATGTAGCACTGCTACATCTCTACAAGGATAGTAATAGGCTAATTTCGGTGTGATTGCCTACTTTTTTTAGTTGATAACAAATGGTGTGAGGATGACAGAAAAATGATCAAAATGTTTTGGAAGCGGCTGCCGATTTCTCCAGTGACTTTGGGGCTATTCTCGGTAATCACTACCACAACTAGCGCGATGTCTGCGGCGGGCGATGCCAACGCACTTCCAATTTTAGCTGGAACTGTTCAAGAATCAGCAGGACAAGTAACATCTGTTTCTCAACTATCAGATGTACAGCCGACAGATTGGGCATTCGGTGCATTGCAATCTTTGGTGGAGCGTTATGGGTGTATTGCTGGTTATCCTAATGCAACTTATCGGGGTAATCGAGCTTTAACTCGTTACGAATTTGCGGCTGGAATTAATGCGTGCTTAGAACGGGTAAACGAACTAATTGCAACTGCAACATCTGACATAGTTAAGAAAGAAGATTTAACAACTCTGCAAAAATTACAAGAACAATTTGCAGCTGAATTGGCTACTTTGCGGGGTCGGGTGGATGCTTTAGAACCTCGCCTGGAAAGCTTGGAACAACAGCAGTTTTCGACCACGACAAAACTTAATGGTGAAGCCATTTTTGCGATATCAGGGTTTGTATCTGGGCAAGATGCTGATAATGCTGATATTCCTAGAAACACAACTTTTGGCGATCGCGTTCGTCTCAATTTTGACACCAGTTTCACCGGTCAAGACTTACTCAGGGTTCGACTACAAGCCCTCAATCTTAATTACTTTTCCGGTGAAGATGGTACTGAAACCAGATTGCCAGAAGGCACTCTAGCTTTTAATGGAGAAATTGGCGATGAAGATCCTGAAAATAATCAAGTTAGAGTTGAAACGCTATTTTACAGATTCCCGCTAGGTAAAAAAACTGATGTTACTTTCTTTGCCAACGAAGGAGAAGTAGAAGACTTTGTAGATACGGTTAACCCCTACTTAGATGGAGATGAGGGAGCTAGGGGTGCTTTATCTAAGTTTGGTAGCCGCAATTCAGTCTACTACTTTGTACCTTCTGGGGCGGGGGTTGGGCTGAGACATCGTTTCTTGGATCAGTTAGAACTGAGTTTGGGATATTTGTCAAGTACAGCATCCAATCCCAACACTAACAACGGTTTTATCAACGGTTCTTATGGTGCGATCGCTCAGTTAACTTTTCAACCTAGCGATCGCTTTAGCATCGGTTTAACTTACGTCAATGCCTACAATAACCTGGGTGAAGATTTGGCAACCCCAGGTACAGGTAGCCAAAAGGCTAACTTGGGTTTAGTTACTGATTCGCGCACTTCCACCAACGCTTACGGCTTAGAAGCATCTTATCAAGTAAGTTCCCGCTTTTTCATTAATGCTTGGGCAGGCTATGCCAAAACCAGGGTTTTGGGCGTAGGAGATGCCGATATTTGGAACTATGCAGTTGCTCTAGCTTTCCCAGATTTGGGTAAAAAAGGCAATTTAGCGGGGATTATTGTGGGTATGGAACCAAAAGTCACCGGTGCTGATGGTGCGATCGCTAATGTATTTACAGAGGTAATTGCACCACAAAACCGTGACTCTGCTCAAGACAGAAATACCTCTTTACATGTTGAAGGTTTTTACAGCTATGCACTTTCAGACAATATTACCATCACCCCTGGTTTAATTTGGCTGACTGCCCCCAATCATGACGATCGTAACAGTGATGCTGTACTGGGAGTTATTAGAACTACTTTTACCTTCTAAATTTTGCTGTGGTTTTAGTCTAGACAAGTGAAGGATTGGTTATGCACAAAATACGATCGAGTTCCATTTTTTTCAGATATAGTCTGGTCTCTGCCATCTTATTAACAACATTTTCTGCCGAGTTAATTCGCCCAGTCAAAACACTAGCTGAATGTACCTCTGGCAATAGTAATTGCGAGAACAAAACAGAAAATCCGCCCTGTGATTCTAGAAATCCATACAACTTGGTTGCAGATACCACAAGAGTGCGGAGAATTAAGATTGCTTGGGATGTATGCCAAAAAAATGATTTTTATCAAGTGAGTTCGGGCGACGGCAAAGATGATGTGACGCAAATCGATGACCCAACAGCACGTAGTTGGACTTATGTTGGAGCCAGGGATCTTGTTAAATACACGTTTAAAATCCGTGGTTGTAATGCCCGTCCTGCTCAAGATGCTGCTCAAGAACCAGATTGTACCCCTTGGACAGAGTTAGTTGTCACAACACCTGATTGGTAACTGTTGGTAGTTGTTTGTAAAGTTCCCTTACATAAACCTATTTTGAGGATAACCGATATGAAATTCTTTCCACAATTAGCGATCGCTAGTAGTCTTGTCTTGGGTTTGGCTACCTTAAGTATGAAATCGGCATCGGCTGCAATTGTTAATTATGCTTTCAGTGTTGATAGTTCTACAGCTAAGGGAAACGGTTTATTTAGCTTTGATGACTCAACCTTCAGTAATGATAATTTTCCAGTAGCACTAGTTCAGTCACTAACTTTTCAATTCGATAATAACCCCAATATTTACACCGCAAAGGATGATATTGAATATCCCGATTATCCCGTTGCATTTCCAACTGTATCCTTAGCAGATAACGCATCTATTGGATTGCTATACAGCTTCCCAGACAAAGCTAATCCTGACAAAAATTACGAAATTGCTGGAACATTATTTTCCGTCTCCTCTGAAACTTCTGATTCCGGTACAGTTTCTTATCGACAAGTACCTGAACCTAGTACTTTAGGTAGCACACTTTTAGTTGCCACTATTGGCCTATTCCTAAAAAGAAAGGTAAGATCAATCGAAAAGATTAAAGTTTAACCTCGGCTTGAGAGGGTGTAATGTGGTTATGTTTGCAACCACGTACACTCTCTTAAAAAGATAATAAAAAAAATACCTATGAAAATTACTGACATTCATCATATAGCTATTATTTGTTCTGACTACGAGCGTTCCAAAAGTTTTTATGTAGAAACTTTAGGTTTTACGATTATTCAAGAGACTTTCCGTGCCGAGAGAAACTCTTATAAATTAGATTTACGAGTTGGAGAGAATGGTCAGATAGAGTTATTCTCTTTTCCAAATCCTCCAGAACGATTTAGTAGTCCAGAAGCTTGTGGTTTAAGACATCTTGCTTTTAAAGTTGATGATATCCAAGAAACTGTTTTTTGCTTACACTCGCAAGGTGTAGAAACAGAGAATATCAGAATTGACGAAATCACAGGTAAGAAATTTACTTTTTTTAAAGATCCAGATAATTTACCGTTAGAAATTTATGAAAATTAGAGTAGATAAATTTGGATTAAATAATTGCAGAGAAATAATAAATGAGCAAGCTATTTGGTAACATTATCAAATGTTTGACAATATCTACAAATTTTTAGCTGAAAATTTCTCCAGTGACTTCGCCACTTGGTTATTAGGCGAACCAATCACTTTAACCGAACTAAGTCCAAAGGAATTATCTCTCGAACCCATTCGCGCTGATGCCTTAATTCTGCTACAGTCAGAGCAAAACATCTTGCATTTGGAATTTCAAACCCAAGTGGATGCAGAAATTCCTTTTCGGATGATTGACTATCGATTGCGAGTGTATCGCCATTTTCCACACAAATCAATGCATCAAGTTGTAATTTACCTCAAGCAGACAAATTCGGATTTGGTGCAACAAAATACATTTACAATTGCTGGAACACGCCATGAATTTGCAGTTATCAGACTTTGGGAACAACCAACTGAAGTATTTTTGAGAACACCTGGACTTTTACCTTTGGCAGTGTTGAGTAGTACAATTGAGCCAGAAGTTATACTAAATGAAGTGGCGCGTGAAATTAACGGTATTACAGAATCAAGAACTCAAAGTAATATTGCTGCTTCCACGGCTATTTTAGCTGGTTTAGTATTAGATAAAGAGGTTATTAGACGAGTTTTGAGGTCAGACATTATGCGCGAGTCAGTGATTTATCAAGATATTTTACAAGAAGGGAAAGCTGAAGGGAAAGCCGAAGGGAAAGCTGAAGCTTTACTTGAAGTGGCAAGTAACCTTTTTAATACTGGTATGCCATTAGAACAGATAGCAAGATTGACAGGGTTATCAATTGAGCAGTTACAGTATTTGCAGGTAAGCAAATCTGGTGATTAAAAATAAATAATCGGTGCAGATTGACTGCACCGATTGCACAATTTATATTTAATTGCACCGGACATTTCCCTCACGCCAATGCTGATGCTTGGGGTTTGGCAAAAATCATTCTTCCTGCGGTGGTTTGCAAAGCACTGGTAACTACTACTCGCAGTTCACCACCAACATAACTGCTACCTTCTTCAACGACTACCATTGTGCCGTCATCTAGATAGCCAATACCTTGACTGGGTTCTTTGCCTTCCTTGAGAATTTTCAAATCCAAGTTATCACCAGGTAGATAACTGGGACGGACGGCGTTCACTAAATCATTCACATTCAAAACAGGTACTTTTTGAACGCTGGCGACTTTAGACAAGTTGTAGTCGTTGGTTAGCAATGTACCGCTAATTTCTTGGGCAAAGCGCACCAACTTGGCATCGACTGTGGGAATATCTTCGTAGTCAACTGTATTAATCAAAATGCGATCGGGATATTCTTCCTTAATGCGGTTGAGAATTTCTAGTCCTCGCCTTCCCCGTACCCGCTTTTGGTCTTTGCTAGCATCAGCTACTTGTTGGAGTTCTTGCAAGACAAACTGCGGTACGAGAATTTGTCCTTCTAGAAACCCTGTTTCTAATAGTGCTTCAATGCGACCATCAATAATACAGCTAGTATCTAAAACTTTCGTATTAGCTGGTTTTAGCGTTCCTTCTACAACCATCGATTCGACGGTGTTGGGATTAATGAACCGCAGCAAACCTCGTCCGTGGGTATCTGCCAAATTCATGCCAGTGACGGAGAGAATAATACTACCGACAACTGCCACAAGTGGCTTAATAAATCCAAAGTCCGCCGGGATAGGTAGTAAGAATAATGGGGCTAGCATGAGGTTAGCTAGCAATAAGCCAATTACTAAGCCAATGGCACGAGTTAAAATCATTTCCAGAGGCATTTCTTTGACTTGCGATTCTAGGCGGCGATATGTCGTCTGGAAACTCAGTCCGATCGCACCACCAATAATAGCGGCAAAGACGGCAACAACTAAGCGTAAAGCTTCAAGATTTGTTACCTGATCGAGAGTGCCATTGGGTAGTAGTTCAATGCTGTAGAACCCTATTCCCGAAGCTGCCAGGATAAATGAGAAAATGATAATTGCGTCAAGCATGGTTATGTTGTTTTCCTGCAACTGTGTTCACCGAGAAAGTTAAGTATTTTTTATTTCATCGGTAAGATAAACTGATCGATATTGACCCTTCGGCTCCGCTCAGAGTCAACAGTGAGCGAAGCCGAACTGTTGACTTACACTAAGGGTTTAGGCTGACAATATCTGCAATTATTATAACTAAAGGCTTTTATCTTAATATTTTTCATTGTTTCTTTGTAAAACGACAAAAATTTGTAAATTAACTGCTCATTTTCATTGTCTTTAATTCGCAGTTGGCTTAACTTAAAACTTTTCTCAAAATGATTCAAAAATTTAGTGTTTCTAGAATTGCGAGTTCTGCTTATGTGCATATTCCCTTTTGCAGACGGCGATGCTTTTATTGTGATTTCCCGGTGTCTGTTGTGGGCGATCGCTTGCGGGGCGAAACATCTGATACTATCTCCCAATATGTTGAGGTACTATGTAAAGAAATTGCCATTACACCAGCCTTTGGTCAACCTCTAAAGACAATTTTCTTCGGTGGTGGTACTCCTTCGCTGCTATCAACAGAACAGCTACAACGAATAGTGGGAGAATTGGAGAAGCATTTTGGGATTGCATCTGGGGCAGAGATTTCTATGGAAATTGACCCAGGTACCTTTGATTTAGCACATATAGCAGGCTATCGCAGTGCAGGTGTGAACCGGGTAAGTTTGGGTGTACAAGCCTTTCAAGAAGAATTATTGCAAAGGGCGGGGCGATCGCACTCAGTTGAAGATATTTTCGCGGCTGTGGAGTTAATCCACCAAGTCGAGATTCCCGCATTTAGCTTAGACTTAATTTCTGGGTTGCCGCATCAGTCTTTGGATCAATGGCAGAATTCTCTAACTAAAGCGGTAGCACTTTTACCCACTCACATTTCCATATACGATCTTACCATCGAACCAGGTACAGCCTTTGGTCGTTACTACAAACCAGGTGATACACCTTTACCGACGGATGAAGCCACAGTCAAAATGTACCAGATGGGGCAGCAAGCTTTGACTGGTGCTGGTTATGAGCATTATGAGATTTCTAATTATGCTCAACCTAAGCATCAGTGTCGGCATAATCGCGTTTATTGGGAAAACCGCCCTTATTATGGCTTTGGCATGGGTGCGGCGAGTTATGTTGAGGGGAAACGCTTCACTCGTCCGCGTAAGACTAGGGAGTATTACCAGTGGGTACAAGCTGGCGGTGTAATTGATTGTGATGTTACCCCCCCAAAAGAAGTATTGTTAGAAACGTTAATGTTAGGGTTGCGTTTGGCGGAGGGTTTGAGTTTGGCGGCGTTGGTGGAGGCGTTTGGCGAAGAGAAGGTGGAGGAAATTTGCAGGTGTTTGCAAGGGTATTTTGATAAAGGTTGGGTGGAAGTTACAGAGGGAAGGTTGCGTTTGATTGATCCCCAAGGGTTTTTGTTTTCTAATGTGGTGTTGGCACAGTTGTTTGAGAAGTTGGGGTGACGAACCGCAGAGGCGCAGAGTCCGCAGAGAGACGAGGAGAGGGGAGGTTAATGCAGAAAAATCAAGTTAGAAAAGCTGTAATTCCGGTAGCTGGTTTTGGGACTCGGTTGTTTCCAGCAACTAAGGTTGTGAAAAAAGAACTTTTCCCAATTATCGATCGAGATGGGAGGGCAAAACCTGTCATTCTCGCAATTATTGAAGAGGCAATTAGTGCTGGAATTGCAGAAGTCGGGATTGTGGTACAGCCGGACGATCGAGAAATATTTGAAGATTTATTGAAAAACCCACCTAAAAAAGAACTTTTCAAGAAACTTTCACCGCAAAATCAAGAATATAGCCGATATCTCGAAGATTTAGGTAGCAAAATTACGTTTTTATTGCAAGAGGAACAATTAGGTTATGGTCATGCAGTATTTTGTGCCAAAGATTGGGTACAAGATGAGCCATTTTTGCTAATGTTGGGCGATCATGTTTATGCATCTGATATTCAAAAATCTTGTGCAAGTCAACTTTTAGATGTTTATGAACAAGTTAATCAAAGTGTCGTTAGCTTAACTACAACACCAGCAGAAATTCTTCATACAGCCGGGTGTGTAACAGGAGTTTGGCAAGAGTTAAACTCGATTTTAGAAGTTACACAACTCTATGAAAAACCAACCATTGAATATGCACAACAACATTTGCATGTAGAGGGAATGGCAGAAAACGAATTTTTATGTATATTTGGTTTGTATTTACTTAGTCCGAAAATTTTTGACTTTTTAGCAGAACACATAAACCAAAATTTACGAGAACGAGGCGAATTTCAGTTAACATCTTCTCTTGATAGATTGCGTCAGGAAGAGGGAATTACAGGATATGTTGTTAAAGGGAAGTGTTTTGATACAGGTTTGCCAGATACTTATCGTCAGACGATGATTGATTTTAGAAATTTTTAGATTAATCTTTGTTCAAAAAGCCGCTTGCTCTGAAAAAGGCATAATCTTTTTATTCTCCACCAATAAATTTAGTTACTAGTAGCCATTAATTACGAATTACGAATTACGAATTACGAATTATGAATTATTTTGCAACGGTTGCTCGCGGATTAGAAACTCTTGCGGCTCAGGAGTTAGAGCAACTGGGAGCCCATTCTGTGGAGCCAGGATTTTGCGGTGTCGCCTTTGAGGGCGATCGCACTCTGCTTTATCGCGTCAACCTCTGGGCTAGGCTGCCGTTCCGAATCTTGGTGGATATCCATGAGTTTCCATGCCTTGATGCTAAGGATCTTTATCGCGGCATTCAGACTATCGATTGGCAAAACTATCTTACGCCAGACATGACGCTGGCGGTGAATGTCACGGGCAAAAACGCTCACCTCAACCACAGCCACTTCACATCTCTACAGGTCAAAAATGCGATCGTCGATCAGCAGCAGGAAAAGCTGGGTGAGCGTTCAAATGTAGAACTTCATGAACCAGATGTGCGGGTTAATGTTCATATTGAGCGCGACTTTTGTACCGTCAAACTCGATAGTTCTGGAAATAGCCTACACCGCCGTGGCTATCGCCCTGCGGTTGGTTCAGCGCCTCTCAAGGAATCTCTGGCTGCTGCTCTGATTCAACTTTCGGGTTGGAAGCAAGACCAGATGTTCTACGATCCTCTCTGTGGATCTGGTACTTTACCTCTGGAAGCTAGCTTAAAAGCACTGAACATAGCACCAGGGCTGTTTCGTGAGTCCTTTGGATTTGAAAATTGGCTCGATTTTGATTTGGTCCTTTTAGAAAAGCTGCTTCAAGAAGCAAAGGACAGCCAACTGGATACCCTTCCCGCACCTATTTGGGGAAGCGATCACGATGAAAATGTAATTGAGCAAGCGATTAACAATGCTCAAAATTGCGGCGTTGATAATCATGTATGGTTTTCTCAAATGGAACTTGCTGATGTTGTTGCCCCCGCAGACAGTGGAATTTTATTGTGCAATCCACCTTATGGCGAACGTCTGGGGCGAGATAGTGATTTGGGGGCATTTTACAAACTTTTGGGCGATGTGCTGAAACAACGCTTCAAAGGCTGGACTGCATTTGTGCTAAGTGGCAACAAGGAACTGTCTCAATCCATTGGGCTGAAATCATCCAAACGAATTGCTGTGTACAACGGAGCGTTGCCTTGTCAGTTAATGAAATATGAGTTGTATTAAGGGCGATTTGTAGTATGGTTTAGCGATCGCTCTCAACTACTTCTGTTAGATCCAAAGACGCGATAAATCGCCGTCTCTACAATAATCGGTCTTTTGTCTTGACGGCGATTCATCGCGTCTTTTGCCTTAACCGAACCACAACCTAAATCTGCTGTTGCATGGCATTGCCTATCTCCATAGACTCATCGGTGATATTTTTAACACTATTTAATAAAATTAAATTTAGCCAAAAAAAGCTTTAAACTACCCCTGGGCATATACTATAGCAGTTAACATGACATCTTTTAAAAAAAGTGGCAGTATAATCGGTGACTGACAATCTGCAATTTATTTATCGCTAAAAGGCAGGGCCATTTATGTCAGATCAATTCACTTTTACCGTTACCAATGATACCGAACAGGCAATTACAGAGTTGTGGGTATCTGTCGATGATGAAGATTGGGCTTCATTTACCTTGAGTGATTCAGGGATTCCATCAGGTGAAACAGTAACCATTGCATGGGCTGAATATACGAATGATTCGCCCTGTGAATGGTATATCTCTGCTGTCTTTGAAGATGAATCAGAAACTGAGTCAGCCCTATTTAACTTCTGTGAAGAACCAGCTTTAACAATCGGATAAATTTCCCATTGCGATCGCATCCAGTACGATCTTGTTCTCAGTCGAAGGCTGGGAATGCCTAATCTGAGGGCTGCCGCCTCAAGACTTGCGATCGCAATTCCTCAAAATACTTAAAGCCACTGCTTCTGCCACCTTAATCCCATCGATACCAGCCGAGAGGATTCCCCCTGCATATCCTGCTCCCTCTCCAGCCGGATATAGACCGACTGTATTTAGACTCTGATAATCCTCTTTGCGTTTAATCCGAATCGGTGATGACGTGCGGGTTTCCACACCAGTCAATACGGCATCATCCATTGCAAATCCTTTAATTTGTTTGTCAAAAGCGGGAAGGGCTTCGCGGATGGCGGCGATCGCATAATCTGGTAAACTCTGGCTCAGATCGCATAAATGTACTCCAGGTGTATAAGACGGTTTAACCGTGCCGAATGCTGTAGAGGAGCGATCTTTGAGAAAGTCTCCTACCAACTGCCCCGGAGCTTCATAAGTGCCACCGCCCAATTTAAAAGCCTGTTCTTCTAAACGTCGTTGAAAGTCAATTCCCGCTAAAGCATTTCCCGGATAATCTTCGGGGGTGATGCCCACAACGATCGCACTATTAGCATTACGCTCATTGCGAGAGTATTGGCTCATCCCATTGGTGACAAGTCGCCCCGGTTCTGATGCAGCTGCAACTACCAAGCCTCCCGGACACATACAAAAACTATAGACGGAACGACCATTTTGGCAGTGGTGAACCAGTTTATAATCGGCAGCACCTAAAAGCTTATGACCAGCTTGAGGCCCGAAACGACATTGGTCGATGAGAGTCTGGGGATGTTCCACCCGAAAGCCGATGGAAAAAGGTTTAGGCTCAATGTAAACTCCGCGCTCGTATAGCATTTGGAAAGTATCGCGGGCGCTGTGTCCCACTGCCAAAACCACATACTCGCTGGCGATATATTCCCCACTGGCAAGGGTGACTCCCCGCACTTGTCCATTTTCAATGTTGATATCTTCCACCCGACTTTCAAAGCGAATTTCGCCACCGAGGGATTCGATTTTGGCACGCATACTTTGGACGATTCCCACCAGTTTGAAGGTGCCGATATGCGGTTTGTTGATATAAAGAATTTCCGGTGAGGCTCCGGCGTTGACGAGTTCGGTTAATACCTTGCGCCCATAATGCTGAGGATCTTTAACTTGACTGTAGAGTTTGCCATCGGAAAATGTACCCGCACCACCTTCGCCAAACTGGGCATTGGATTCGGGGTTGAAGTCTGATTTTTTCTTCCAAAAGCCAAAAGTATCAGCAGTGCGATCGCGAACTTTTTTCCCACGTTCTAAAATGATGGGACGGAACCCCATTTGCGCCAGCATCAAACCCGCAAATAAGCCACAAGGGCCAGTACCAATGACTATGGGGCGAATCGCCAAATTGCTAGGTGCTTTTGCCACTGGGCGATAACTCATGTCTGGAGTGACCATTACATGAGGATCTTTTTTCAGGCGCTTGAGTAGATGAGTTTCCTGAGTCGTTTCTACATCCAGAATATAAACAAGAGCGATCTCTCCTTTCTTACGGGCATCATAGCTACGCTTGAAGATGGAATAACCGATCAATTCTTCGTCCGTGATTTGCAGCTTTTTGAGGATGGCAGTCTTGATCTCATCTTCAGGATGATCGAGCGGGAGCTTTACTTCTGTTAGTCGTAACATGGCAAGGAGAAATTCATACTATCTATCAAAATTTTAATCAAAGTCACTGTGGTACGGCTGATGCTTAAACCAGACTGACAGCCGACTCTAACATTCGTATTATCCCAAGTTCAGCATCTATTTCCACTTCCACACCGATTGGCAAGGTAAATTTATCCTTAATATGACCAATCATTGAACCATACCAAGCAGGAATACCTAAAGGTAGTATGTGGTCTTGCAATACTTGGATTAATGTGAATGACGGTTCATCTCCAAGACTACATTTAGTGCATTGCCCAAAGATAAAGCCAGCAATTTGGTTCAGTATTCCAGCAGTTTTTAACTGTGTCAGCATCCTATCTATACGATAAACATCCTCGCCAACTTCTTCCACAAACAAAATGCTTTTGTTCCAAGAAGGGAGGTAAGGTGAACCTACCATCGCTGATAGCACTGATAAGTTTCCACCGATGAGTTTACCTCTCGCCTTTCCTGGTGCTATTGTCTCCACCCGCACTTCGCTAGGGTTGAGATTTTGCATAGTCACTGCTTCACCATTAAATAAGATGCGTTTGAAGTAATCCACTGTAAATTGATTCCAAGTAGATGTGGCAACTGGCCCATGAAAAGTAATCATTTGACTACGGGCATTAATTGCCAACAACAGCGTTGTAATATCGCTGTAACCAATGATAATTTTCGGATGGGAGCTGATCAGTGAGTAGTTTAGTAGCGGTAAAATGCGATTACAGCCCCAACCGCCACGCATAGGGATAATTGCTTTGATGGTGCGATCGCTAAACATCAAGTTTACATCCTGGGCGCGATCGCTATCTTTACCCGCTAAATAGCCATAACGAGCTAAAATATGCTTCCCCAACTTGACTTTTAACCCTAATTGTGAAATTGATTGCTGCGCTGCTTCAATATCTTTAGCGTCAACAATACCCGCAGGGGCGATTAATCCTACAGTATCACCCACTTGTAGGCGTGACGGCTTGTGAATGATGTTTGGAGATGGCTTACCTTGGGCGGTAAATGATGATATTTGGGTGGCTAAGGTAGCTAGTCCACAGGTTGTAATAAATTGCCGACGCTTGATAAGCATAACCATTTAATTGAGGATTAGGATAGTCACGAATTTTAATAGGTTATAGCAACGCCTGAATAATTCATAAAAAGTTAGATCCCCAAAAACTTTTACGAAGTCAGGGATCTGAACATCACTAATTTTTACAAATTAAATAGAATTGCGATATATAAATTATTATTGACTAATTTTAGTCATGAATCATGCGGCGAAGATCGTCAAGAGAGGATTCTGGTTCAATGATTTCTGAATTTTTGCTGTTAGTTATTTCTACATCTTCCTCTTCAATATAAAATTCAACGCTTATCTTAATTTTTACTTTGCCCTTTTTCCAGCTTTGAGAACCTAATGTTAAAATTTCACAATCTATACCCTTCTGAAACCAATTCATATTCGGAGAGTCTTTTATCTCTACTTCTTGTCTACTTAATTCTTCATTCAATGTATCTTCCAGCTTGGAGTTAAATGAGGTATCCATTGCTTGCCTAAATTTAGCAATTTTATATGTCTTATCTCCGAAGTCCAAAACATCACCATCGTTACACTCTATTGCCTTGAATCCATCTTCCATATCAACCTTACCTTTTAAAATTTTCTAATTTACACAAAGCTGCAATTAGTGAGTGACTTAGCACTCACTAAAAGATAGAATTCTCTTTGAGATTAATATTCAACCTCTTGCATCGCGTCTGAAACCACAAATCCATTATTGGTAAACTTATCATCAGCATCAAAAGAATCACCAATTGTAGGCAAGAAACGATCGTATAGTTTCATCGACTGCAAACAACTATTGATACTAGAAACGGCTGAATTGTATGCTGCAATATTTTCCTCAACAACACTCAATAATCGGCGATTATTCGCAATTTTTTCTTCAGCTTCTTGTTGCAGTGTTTTCTCTAAATAAGCCCGCGCCTGTGGGTATTGCTGCAAAATCTCATCTGCTTGCTGTTCTGCCATTGGTAACAACTGAGTTTTGAGCGTTTGGTTGATGGTTTGACGGAAAGATTTACGAATAGTATGAGAGACTTTTGGCTCAAAATCTAGCTTCAATAATTGCCTAATTGCTGGTTCTGCTTCCACGATACTTTCAGCGTCGTATCCTTGAGAAGTTTGTAATAAAGTTTGGCGAAATTGATATATAGAAAAAGTGCCTTCATCATAAAATCTTGGACTTTCTCGCACGAAGCGATCGCACTCTACACTAGCTGCACTCACTAATGCTTGAGTAACTCCTTTTTCTAAATTTCTGATCTCTTGTTCAATCCCACCATCATTATCTAATAAACGATACAACTGGCGATAATATTCTGACTTGCGAATTTTTTCAATCAATCTCTGGAAATAATTCGTAACAACTTGCTGAGATGATTCAATCAAAATATCTTCTAACTGATTTGCTAAGTAATAAAATGCCTCTACTAAAATAGCAATTAGAGGTGCAGTAGCGTTGCGAGGATGGCTAATTGTTGCACGTTGATAAGCAGAAGCTACAGAAAAAGTATCTAGCAATTCATCTAAACGGCGAATCATTCGTGATTGCAATTGTCTAAAATCTACTTCAAAGGCATCACAAGAATTATTAATTATTTGGTTAACTTCTTCTGTGATATGCTCGCTAAATTCTCTACCAACTTGCTGGAGTTGCTGATTTAGACGTTGCAACTCTTGCACCTTCATACTCTCAATTTCTTGGGGTTGACTATCTAAATTACGTTGCACACTTTGATAATGTTTTTTCAGTTTAATACAAACATCTTCCAAATCATCAGCAAGATTCTTAAATAATTGGGGGCGCTTTTCTTCTGTAAGATAGCGAGTAATAGCTGTGCGAAATTCTTCAGTACCACTATCTTGAATTAGCTTTTCTATCAGTTCATTTCCCCAATCTCCCAAAATCCGCACATAATTTTGATTTGGGGTTTCATAGCCATTAACAGAGACACGGAATTTAGTGGTAGATAACTTTCCTGAATTTACGCAGTAGTTGTTAAACGCATAGACAAATTGTGGTGTTTCTTCTTTACCATCTAAACCTTTAATGCTTTCTGCAAAAACAGAATCTAAACCAAATCTATCTAGTTGATTTGTCTGTTTAATCTGACTGCCATAAAATCCTAATAATCCACTTGTTTTATAGACTTTGTTTGAATTAGCAAATTGCCCACTAATTAAATCGTCTAATCGTTGTCGTAGTTGGGTATTGTACCAAGTTTCATCGATGCGGTTGAAGACATAGAAGACGCGATCGCGTACTCCCCCATTTTGCCGCATTAATTCCAAAAGTTCTGTTTCTTCTTTTGTCATGTCACCCGCCGCAGCAGGTTTTAGCACACACACCACCGCCGAAGTATCAGGATGTTGAATTTTAGCATAAGTTAATTGTGCGTCTTTCTCTACTGGTGCATCTATACCTGGTGTGTCAATAATTACATTTCCATCTTCTAGCAAAGGATGATTGCAGTAATATTCTATTCGCTTCAATACTGCACTATTGCTACCACGACGGGCATATCCAGCCGCTTCCTTGAGGTTAGAAAAGTTAAATTGCTCCATTGAGTATGTAGCATTATTAACCGTGTTGATGCGATCGCGGTTTGCTATATATCCTTCTACCAACAACATTAACGCCTTCGCCTGTTTTGCACGTTCTGATTTACTCTCGCCACCCTCCTGCTGAATAATTGCTTCAGAACCTTGACGTAGCAAAGTAATTACATCAGCTTGGTTAATATTAGTTACTGTTGTAAATCCTAGTTGCTGACACAAATAAACTGCTTGTTCTCGAATTTCTGCTTCACTTAAAAACGTTAAAACAACACGTTCTTTATCTACTTCTGCATACTCGATTTTGCATTCTGTACCTGTAGCGTGTCCTTCTGCACTGTAAAGTAGTTCTCTCTCCAATAGTGCATTGATTAGCATTGATTTACCAGCACTAAATGCACCTGCAAACACAATCTCAAACTTAGGAGAAATCGCTTTAGTTAAGGAAGTTTGTACAGGTGTAATATCTTGAAAATGTAGCGTTGGTTCTTGTTGTAAAAGTTGTAATATCGACTCAACTTGCTCTTTCAAATTTTTGCACTGAAGCGGTAAATCTGACATATTCAGCATCCTGACAATATTTATGTATATGTTAGTTACATTTATTGTCTTGATGGTTCAGTAATATTTCTGAGATATTTGAGGTAGTAGCGTTACCGGATATCACTTAATCCACAAATATCATGTCTGCTTAAAAACTTATTAAACTAACGCGGTTAAACCCTTTGCTCTCTCTGTTCGCGGCAGGAGACAGAGATCAATTTTCCTTATATATTAGTTTTGAGAAAAAAATCTGTGTATTTAGATACTTTTTAGAGACTTTTTTCCAAATGTCATGGTATTGTAACTTAAGCAAAGCCTTGCTCAGTCAATTCAAGGAGTCATGATTATCGAGTGGTTGATTCATGATCGATAGTAAAAAAGTTCGGTTGAAGTGGCAAAATTATTGGTTTAAAACCTTTGGTAGATGGCGTTCTTGTCCGTTAACCTGTCCAATAGACAGACCTCATCATCGCCATGTTTTTTGGAGTTGGATCGGTAGTTTTTTAGCCATCACAGCAACGTCTTACCTTGCTGTTAAAACTAATTCTCCTTTGCTAATGGCTCCTTTTGGTGCTACAAGTGTCTTGATCTTTGGTGTCCCTGACAGTCCTTTAGCTCAACCTCGTAATGTCATTGGGGGTAATCTTTTAGCTGCTATAGTGAGTCTGATAATTCTGCATTTTTTCGGTGCTTCTCCCTTGGCAATGGGAATGGCTGTTTCTGGTGCGATCGCAATTATGCAGTTTACCGGAACTGTACACCCACCTTCAGGTGCTGTTGCATTAGTTGTCATGATGACGAAACCAGGCTGGCTATTTCTGCTAACACCTGCCTTTGAGGGATCGATGATCTTAGTGCTAATAACAACATTGTCTCTAGAGAAATCAAACAAAAAATGTAGGGGCAAGCGATGCTCTGCCCCTGAGTGTGTATAGTTTTGTGTAAGTCCTAAATAGGGAAAATACGCTGTATTACAACTAACTCGATACTGAATTAGCTGCCTCGGAAGCTTTCGCAGCAGGTGGAAAACCACCCATGCGAATCTCAGAAGTGAAGGAAGTAATGCTAAATCCACCAAAACTCTTGAGGACATTTACCCGCATTCGCAAATTGGGGCTAGCAAACCACAGGCGCTCCTCTGACCAGATGTTTTCATCTTCTATAGTTAGGATTAAAGCACCATCACTGTCAAATTTGTAGTGTCCAGCAACTGGAGTTTTCTCAGCATCAACTACTTCCCGCAGTAACTTGCCTTCAGACGGATTATCTGCATCGGGTACTGAAACTAACACAGTTGAACCACTATGTTTTGTTTGATCCTTTTCCATTGTGCCATTCCAGTTAATTTTGATAGCACAGGAGGCGGAACTAGGATTAATTTCGTACTGTTGACACAGTTTGGTCGCTTCTGGATGATCTACTGCTAAGGTATCAATGATAATGTCTGACTTGCTATGTTCAGATTGATTCAAAGCTAAATGTTGACTAGTCCGATGAGAAAACCATTTACCAGCGCTTAACTGAAAAAACTCTTCAATATTCATGAATGAAATTACCCTGCATCAAAATGCTAAAATTCCCACTTAATTATTAAAAGGTAGTAGGAGGCTCTAATATTATTAAGCTTGATCGCCTATTTCCTCAAGCTTCTTGAGGCCAATTCTGGCTGCCTCAGCAACGTTGAAATGATTGTCTTTTTCTAAGTATTTTAAAGCTGAGACACTCTTGGGAGTGGGAAGATTACCCAAAGCTTCTGCCAAACGCTGCCTGACTAACCAATCATCTGATTGGGCAAAGCGTAGAATCTGATCGACAGACTCAATATCTTTAATTTCTCCGAGCGCAGAAATTGCAGCTTGTTGCAACACTACTTCTTTGCTATCTAATGCCTGAAGAAGAATTTGACGGGCACGGGGGTCTTTAATGTTACCAAGAGAAACGGCTGCACTAAAGCGTACTAGCCAATCAGTATCTTCATAAAACGCCCGTGAAAGCACTTCAAAGGCTCTGGCATCGCCCAAATATCCTAAAGCACCGGCGGCATCAGCGCGGATGCCATAATCGGGGTCATTTTCGAGAATTCTGACCAAAATTGAATAACATTCTGGCGTTGGCTTGATTCCAAGGGCAAATATTGCCATCGATCGCAGTTGCAAAGATTCGTCGTCTAGTACCTTTTTAATTAAAGGGACTGCCTGTTCAGGAGAAACATGACGCAGATTAGCAAGAGCTACCATGCGATCGCGTAAGTTCGGACTTTCTAACTGAGTAGAAATTTCTTGTAAGCTGAGAGCTGTCATGTAGTTCAAAGCATTTTCTTTACTTATCTTAATTTACCCGATCCTTTCATCAGGCTGTCACCATAGTGAAGTAGGAGTTTGGCGACTTTACAAAATGACTCAATTATGAGTGAAAAATAAATAAATGTTACTTTCCGCTAGATTGTGTGTTGAACTTAGCAGTTAGACTTAACACTTAGATATACCTGAAGTATGAAGAGAATGATTGGATAGCAGACGTAGGTTAGGGGTGTGACTGTTAAATACAGCATCAAACCTTTAGGAGAATCACAATGGTTCAACTTAGCGAACGTCCCGGCACCAAAAAAATCACAAACTTGCAGGATAAGTTCATCTATGAGCTTGGTGGTATATACGATGCTGAACACCGCTTTTTGGAAGCACAGCAATTAATGTGGCAGTATAGCCAACATAGCCAGTTGAAGTCCTTGCTCGAAACCCATATTGGCGAAACCGAGCAGCAAATTAGGAATTTAGAGCAGGTATTCAGGACCTTGGGACAGCAACCGCAGCGCGTTACTTGTGATGCGGCGGCTGGTCTGATTAGTGATGGTCAAAAATTAACACTACTGTCTGCTGATAATCCTCAAATTGTGGATTTAGGGCTAGCAGGCGGACAGGCCAAGGTAGAACAGTTGGAAATTGCCGCCTATCGTGCTTTGATTAGAGGTGCCGAGCAGATGGGGCAGAACGAAGTAGTGCAGCTGCTACAGCAAAACTTGCAGCAGGAAGAGCAGACAGCTAAAAAGATTGAGCAGCATCTGCCACAGTTACTTAAAGAGGCAAAGTCGGCTGAAGGTTCAAATGCTAATAGGTCTCGTTAATCTTGTGTAAACTACTGGTGTAGTGGACTAAAAAACAAGCGAGGCAACCATCGGTCTCGCTTGTTTTTTGGTTTGTACGATACCTTTTCTGCGGAACGCTAACCACTGATGCACTTTTAAAGCAATTTTAAGAATAAGAATATATTTAGCAATATTCTGCTTTTTCTTGAACCCGACTATTTGTAGAAGTCTGGTTCAAACTATATATTTAGACTAGGTTTCAGAACGGAGAGGGGGGGATTCGAACCCCCGTTAAGTTTCCCTAAACAGACTTTCCAGGTCTGCGCCTTAAACCACTCGGCCACCTCTCCAGGTGCCACAAGTTACGATCATACTATAGAATCCCAGAAAATGCAAAGATAAAGAAAGATATTCTTAGATTGAATCTGAAAGTCCTAATTCCACAACGCAAATCCAGATGTCCCGTACATACACAATTAAAGTTCGCGATCGCGCCACTGGCAAAACACACACCCTAAAAGTGCCAGAAGACCGTTATATCCTGCACACTGCCGAAAAACAAGGTGTGGAACTACCGTTTTCCTGTCGCAACGGAGCTTGCACCGCTTGTGCTGTGAGGGTATTGTCAGGAGAAATTTATCAACCAGAGGCGATCGGATTGTCACCAGATTTACGTCAGCAAGGTTATGCCCTGTTGTGTGTGAGTTATCCCCGTTCTGACTTGGAAGTAGAGACACAAGACGAAGATGAAGTCTACGAACTCCAGTTTGGGCGCTATTTTGCTAAGGGGAAAGTTAAAGCGGGTTTACCGTTAGATGAGGAATAAACAATTGAATAAGGCAGGAGGCAGGTGGTCGCCGAGCGCAGCCGAGGTGAGGCAGGGAGCAGGGGGCAAGAAGTTCTGCTCTCTAGGCGCAGCAGCGACCATAGGAGAATTTGTGATGGTTGTGAGTCTTGGTAACTGGATACGAAAAATAGCCATTTTGGTTTGCTTATTGCTCTTGGTGAGTTGCCAAAGCAAAAACCAGTTGCCAAATAATCAGGCTCAGGTGAAAGTAGCGCGGGTAGTTAGCGGGCAAAGTTTGGAAGTGTTAGGAATGGCTGAACAACCGAATTTGATTTCTCAAGTGCGGTTAGTTGGCGTTGATGCACCAGATTTGCGACAGAGACCTTGGGGAGAAGCAGCAAAAGAACAGTTAGAAAATCTTATTGGTGGTGCAGAAGAATTGGTTGAACTAGAGTTTGATTTAGAAGCAAAAGATAAAATCGGGCGAACTCTAGCTTATGTATGGAAAAATAAGGTGTTGTTGAATGAAGAATTAGTGAAACAAGGGAATGCAATGTTTGTTGGGCGATCGCCTAACCACAAATATGACCAGCGTTTAGAACGTGCCCAACAATGGGCTAGACTCATGGGTCAAGGAATCTGGAACCCAGAAAAACCCATGCGCCTCACTCCCGCCGAGTTTCGCCGCCAAAATCTTTAATTAGTGCTGAGTGCTGTTAGCGGATAGCTAAGGTTTAGCCCGTGCTGAGGGTGAGAGTGGGGGAGTGAGTAAGTGAAGAAGTAATCAATGCCCAATAACAAATGACAAATATACAAATTTTTCTAGATATTGCTACAGAAGCAGCCTTAGCTGCTGGTGCTATTTTGCAAGGTTACTTAGGTAAGTTAGAAGACGCAATTATTGAAAAAGGTCGCCCTGGTGATTTAGTCACGGCTGCTGATAAAGCCTCAGAAGAGTTGATTTTAGAAATTTTGCATCGCCATTTTCCCCAGCACTCTATCCTCGCTGAAGAATCAGGCAAATTAGGTAATCAAGAAAATGAATACCTCTGGGCAATAGATCCTCTAGATGGCACAACCAACTACGCCCATCAATACCCGTTTTTTGCAGTTTCTATTGGGCTGTTAATTAATGGCGTTCCAGAAGTTGGTGTAATTTATGACCCATTCCATAATGAGCTATTCAGTGCGGCTACTGGCTTGGGAGCAACGCGAAATCGTCGTCCCATCAATGTTTCGGCAACATCTGAACTGAGTAAAAGCCTACTAGTAACTGGATTTGCCTACGATCGCCGTGAAACCTCTGATAACAACTACGCAGAATTTAGTCACCTCACCCACCTTACGCAAGGGGTTAGACGTAGCGGTTCAGCATCGCTAGATTTGGCTTATGTTGCCTGTGGGCGTGTCGATGGTTACTGGGAACGAGGGCTTTCTCCTTGGGATATTGCCGCCGGGATAATTTTGTTGCAAGAAGCCGGGGGCAAAGTCACCGCATACAATGGCACTCCTGTCAAAATTGAGTCAGGTAGAATTCTGGCCACAAATGGTTATATTCACGACTCTCTCAGTAACGAACTGTTACAAGTTCCGCCACTATCAGCCTGGGTATAGCACGTGGGGGTGGGGGCTTTCCCTCCGACTTTGGGTAAACTAAAAGGAATCTAACTGCTCCTTTGGTGCAAAAAGTCTATATGTCTTTCAAAATAGATCGTGGATTATTTAAATATGATTTCATAGATCATCACGCAATATTGTGCGTTCCAGTTGATGCGGATGTCAAAGAGATTCGGAAACGCTATCTCCAAATTGCCCGCCGCTTACACCCGGATAGTAGGTTTACTGAAAGTGATGAACAAAAACAGCTAGGAAACGAATTGTTATCAAAGTTGGTTAACCCAGCTTACGAAAAACTTGCTGGCGATCGCACTCGCACGGAATATATTTTAATTTTGTCGCAAATCGGCAAGCGCTTGCTACAAGAGTCTACTTCGGTGACTCTCACCACCGACTTGGCTAAAGAGTTAGCTAAGTCACCTAATATCGATCATGTCTATAAAAGTGCGATCGCTAAACTAGCTCAAAGCCAATATGATTCTTTAGACCAAGTGCAGCAAATTATTGCCCAAATTAGTGAGTTGAATTTAGTCTATTTAATGCGGAGTGCAAGCAAAACATCCGCTGCGCCGTTGCCACCTACTCAACCCAAAGTTCAATCAGGTATACCTCAACCAAATACACCAAAAAATACACTCCCAAAACCAGCACCAGCGCCACCAAAAGAAGATACGGTTGTAGAACAGTATGTTCGTCGCGCTCAATCTTTGATTGACAAAAACCAATTTGCCCAAGCCAAAGTAGAGTTGCAAGATGCCCTGAAGCTAGAACCTAAAAATAGTCGCTGCCATAGCTTGATTGCAATGGTGTATTTGAGGCAAAACCAGCTAAAAATGGCAAAAATCCACTTTGAAAACGCTTTAAAGTTAGATCCTAATGACGAAACGGCATTGCAATGGAAACCTAAAATAGATAAGGCATTAGCACAACACCCTAACGATCATAAGGTGACTTCATCCGCCAATAATGGAGATAAGCAACCAGATAAATCTGGTAGTGGTGGTTTGTTCGGTGGTTTGTTTGGTGGGAAGAAAAAATAATGGTGTATCAGCCAGCATCGGGTGCCAGGGATTTATTGCCCTTGGATGTGGAGAAAAAACGCTGGATTGAAGATCGGTTACAGCAGGTGTTTCATCGTTGGGGATATCACAGGATTATCACCTCAACTTTAGAGCGTATGGATACCTTGATGGCAGGGGAAGCAATTCAGCGCCAGATGGTGATTCAACTACAAAATGGCGAAGATGATGAATTAGGGCTACGTCCAGAATTAACAGCATCCATTGCTCGTACTGTTGTCACTCGCATGGCAAATGCAACTTATCCGCAACGGTTGTACTACAACGCCAATGTGTTTCGCCGCACGTGGGAAAGTAGGCATAATCGCCAGCAAGAGTTTTATCAAGCTGGAGTGGAGTTGTTAGGTGCTGGCGGATTGCTGGCGAATGCGGAAGTACTGCTGCTAGTCGCGGATTGTTTAGCAGCATTGGGTTTGCGACAATGGCACTTAATTTTAGGTGAAGCGGGAATTACGCGATCGCTCCTGAGTGCATTTCCGGCTAATTTACAGGATAAAGTTCGCAGTGCGATCGCTCATCTCGACCGCATTACCATAGATACTTTACCTTTGAGTGACAAACTACGCGATCGCGCCCAAATCATCATGGATTTGCGTGGCCCAAGTGCAGACGTGTTGCAAAAAGTTAGTAGCCTGGATCTAGATGAAGAACAGCGAGAAGCAGTAAATAACCTCAAATCCCTAGTAGAATTACTAGAATCAGAGAAAAAATTTCCGTTAATCCTTGATCTCAGCCTGATCCAGACTATAGATTACTACACTGGTATTGTCTTTGAAGTTGTCAACGACACCGAATCCCAAGCCAGAGTTTTAGGGCGAGGTGGTCGCTATGACCAACTTTTGGGGCTATATCATCCTCAAAGAGAAAATATACCTGGTATTGGTTTTGGACTCAGCATTGAAGATTTATACCAAGTTTTGTTATCTACTCAGCAATTACCACAAGTAACCCCAGCGAGTAACTATTTGGTAGTACCAGAGACGGGCAGTGCTAACGCCGCTGCCTTTGCCTACGCGCAAAAACTCAGAGATTCTACTGATTTGGTGCGGGTAGAAATTGATTTGGGGGGAAGGGATGCAGAGGCTATTCGCCAATATGCACGCGATCGCAGCATAGCCCAAATTGCTTGGATCAAAGCTGATAGTTCGCCAAAAATTGAATCATTGCGTTAATTGAGTTGGGGATTGGGCATGGGGTATGGGGCATTGCTTTATCTCCCCCATCTCCCCCACTCTCCACTCCCCAGCTACGCGATCTAGATGATACTGTAATTTTAAAAACTGCTGTAGCAGCCAATGTCGAAGTTATTGTAACTAGCGATTTAGATTTATCGGTGCTGACAGAATTTAATGCAATTCCCATTTGACACCGCAAGATTTTCTCTATCGGTATTTTCCTAAGATCCTCTAATTTTAAAAAAGTTCATATAAACCAGTTCTCGACTTGTAGTTCGATAAAATCACCGTAGTCTGACACATTATTAGTAACAAGTATCAAACCGTTAACTTTAGAAATTGCAGCAATTTGACCATCTGCAAATGATGGCGTTTTGCCAATAGTTACTAAACGTGCTCTTTCTGTAGCGTGCCATCTAGCGGCGTTAGTATCGTATGGCAGTAAGGGTATATTAGGCTGAACTACTTCTTGGAGATATTTTTCTATAGTTTTACGTTTGTTAGATTCTGGAAGACGGTAGCATCCAAAAATTAGTTCATGATAGACAACAGTTGCTGTTGCTATTTCATCTTCATGTCGCCGCAGCATTTTGATAACATTGGGATTGGGAATTGGGCGCAATGGCTCAGAAAGAATATTAGTATCTAATAAAAAGCGCAAGTTTACCAAGTTACCTCACGTCCTGGTGAAGAATCTCGCACATCTACAAAAACTTCTGGTTCAATACCTGCGGTTTCTAATTCTTGTTCTTGGCGAAATTTTTCTAGAGATTTCCAGAATTGCGATTCAGCAGTGACGATAGTTGTAGAGTCTTCGTATAAAATCTCAATGATTATTTCTTGCCCATCAGGAATATTTATTTCCTGAAATATCTCTATAGTGTTTTTGCGCTTGATGCCTTTAATTTTCATATAATTACGAATTACAAATTACGAATTATATTGACTGGTTTGTGAATCTTTACAATTTTCTTCTGTAAGGTTTATATATTACAGCTTAGAAGTCTCGATCCGATAGAAGGTATTACCAAACCTCTCATCCACTCTGCCTTCTGCCTCTTTTTTCCCCTTCCTTGCGTCGGGAGATGTCCATGTGGGACTTTTATATCGAAGGTGAAGTTAAATTCTCTTTGACTCCGCCAGCCCACACGATCGCCAAACTTACACCATGTTTCATAATCAGCATCTAGCGTTCCCCCGATGCTTTCCCAAATGCGCTTTTGCACACTAAAGCCAAACTGCCCATTGCTATATCTTAGCCAAAGTCGGTCTATTGTGCGTAACTCAGTGCAGGGAAAGCTGTTGATGGATTGAATATCAAGCCAGCCTTCTTTTTCTCGACCAGCCACCCTTAACATAATTGTCAAAGTTTCCCGATCCGCTTCTTGCCATTTCGAATCGGCTAGCAAATCGCGCAGACGCCAAAAATATTGCTTTCGTTACTATTAAGGGTAAATTTGAAAATTCCGAGTTACGAGCTAGTAATGAATAGAAATTGCAGTCTCATCCAGACTCACCTTGACACCAGTATCTCCAATCCTCATCCCCACTCCCCTGCTAGGCTAGAAATAGCCGATACAGAAAAGAGGGAATCGAGAACATGCCGCACACAATTGTTACAGAAGTCTGTGAAGGCGTAGCTGACTGCGTAGATGCCTGTCCAGTAGCTTGTATTCATGATGGCCCAGGTAAAAATGCCAAGGGAACAGATTGGTACTGGATTGACTTTGCCACTTGCATCGACTGTGGTATATGTCTCCAAGTTTGCCCAGTAGAAGGGGCGATTCTGGCAGAAGAACGACCGGAGTTGCAAAAAACTCCGTAATAGTCCATAGTCAACAGTCAATAGTTATTTTTTGACTTGACTGTTGACTGAAGAGGCAGGGGAGCAGAGGGAAGGGGGCAGGGAGAAGATAATGGAAATATACTGATACAAGGGTTTTAGAGCAAATAAATTTATTCTCAAAAGTAAAAATATTTATTTTGAGCGGAAAGCGCCACAAGAAATAATACGTCCTTGCCTCAAGCCCCTAAATTTAATTTATGGGTTTCTCCCACTGTTCCCCACTCTCTGCCCCTTTTCCTCTTTTTGACCAATGACAAACTACAAATGACAAATGACAAATGACAAATGACTATTTACTAGATGTTCAAAATGTCCATGCTGGATACATCAAAGATGTAGATATCCTACAAGGTGTGAATTTCCTGGTTGCCCCAGGAGAATTGGTAACAGTGATAGGCCCCAATGGTGCTGGTAAATCTACTTTGGCAAAAGCAATTTTTGGGCTTTTGATCCCCCACACAGGCACAATTACCTTCAAAGGTGAAAATATCGTGGGGCTAAAGTCCAATGAAATTGTTCAACGAGGAATGTGTTATGTACCACAAATCGCCAATGTTTTCCCCTCTCTCAGTGTTGAAGAGAACTTGGAGATGGGTGCTTTTGTACTTAATGTTCCTCTGAAACCAATTAAAGATAAAATATTTACTATGTTCCCCAAACTGAGCGATCGCCGTCGTCAACGGGCTGGTACTCTCTCTGGAGGAGAACGCCAGATGCTAGCGATGGGCAAAGCTTTGATGTTGGAACCTAGTTTGCTGATTTTGGATGAACCATCTGCTGCTTTATCCCCGATCTTAGTGACACAAGTATTTGAGCAGATTAAACAAATTAATCAGGCGGGAACTGCGATCGTATTAGTAGAACAAAATGCCCGTAAAGCCTTAGAGATGGCTGATCGCGGCTATGTACTGGAGTCTGGACGCGATGCTATCTCGGGCCTTGGTCAAGAACTGTTGAACGATCCTAAAGTGGGTGAACTATATCTGGGAGCAGGTAAAAGACATTAACCATCTTTAATCACTCTTGCCCCCATTCAACATAACACCACTTTAAATAAGGAAACTTCACGAGCCGATAGCGATGTCGAAGGCGTTCTGCGCCTACGCTATCTATAAACTAATACAAAAGCTATAACAATTCCTGCCACTGCCGCGACCGTCGTTTTCGATGCTCAAAGAATTCTCCCCAATAATCCTTGCGTTTCTAATCACATCTACAGCAGGTAAAAAGGGAAAACAGGACATTCATTCAGGAAAAAATTATAAAAATGCAAATTAACCGGATTTGCCAGAACCCAATTGAACAAGAGGGCGTACTAAACTTCCTATATATAAAGCTCTGCATCAGTTTTTGATATAATTCTGAGTCAAAATAACGACTCCAAAGCCGCTCCAGAGGAAACCTGGAGCGTTTTTCATGGTATAAAAACGCCTATGTTTACCCCAATCAAAATTGATTGAGTGCTTTTGGCAATTTGGCATCCAAAATTTTTCTATTCCAGTTTTAATTGATATATCAGCAGGGTTACTGGGACATTGAGAAACTTCTACAAGGGATCGATTCCCGTCTCAAAAATCCCACCCAATGGCCAGTTGTTGACGCTCAGGCTCTGTAAACTACCTTAAATGGTGGATGCAGTAAACAAGCAGAGCAAGCGTCACCGCTTCATCACAACTGGCTAGAAATCAAACAGAAAACACATAGTTCGTTAAAGGTTGCTCTCCTAGCTCATCCATTCTTTTTATGGCATTGCGTAGAGGAGGAGCATTAGGTTCATTAAGCAAGCGTAGCTGAGAATTGTATCGGGCCAGTGATAAGTTAGGCGCACTCACAAATTTGGTTACTCAACAGCTAGAGGAATTACTCAACTCATTGAGTGCTGCAAAGGCGTTGAAGCCGAAGTAGATGCAAAGCGGCTTGTCGTCAGACATCGCTCGGCAGATTGTTGAAGAAACCCACGGTGGAAAATTGAGTTTTAGCTCGGTTATTGGTGAAGGCATGGAATTTCTCATTGAACTACCTGTGTAAAATTTTAAAGTTATTTCTTTACAAAGAAATACATATATCTGGCAACACTCAATATAGAAGTTTTAAGAATTTACTAATTGGCAATTTTGCACAAAGACTCTTATAGATAAATTAGTTTTTTTACCTAATTAATCCGTTTTTCTCGTCTTAATAAAGACATATTAAGTCAAAGATAAACTGATTCAGATTTTCTGAAAAAATGAAAAGTAATTTTTAGCTAGATATAACTCTGTGCTAAAATTTAAAACATTCAAAATTTCAAAGCTTTAAAACTAAGTTTGACAGGATGTCGTTTGACTATAAGAGCGGCTCAACTGACAATTATGGAGGATATTGCACCGAATAAGCCGTTATTGTAGAGGGAACACCAAATGAAAAAAATGATTAAAGTCATATTGTTAGGCATAGCAATCTTCACCTTTGCCTTCAGTAGCCCAGCTTTTGCAGGAGATGCCGTTAGTGGAGCTAAAGTATTTAGTGCTAATTGTGCTTCTTGTCATGCGGGAGGTAAGAATCTGGTTCAAGCAGCAAAAAACCTGAAGAAGGAAGCTTTGGAAAAGTATGGTTTGTACTCAGCAGAGGCAATTATTGCCCAAGTTACAAATGGTAAAAATGCTATGCCTGCCTTCGGCAAACGTTTGAAAGCTGACCAAATTGAAAATGTAGCTGCTTACGTGCTTTCACAAGCAGACAAGGGCTGGAAGTAGATTAATATCTAATACCATTTCTCTATGAAGATGCGCTTAGAAGATTGACGTAAAACTACAAATTGCAGGAGCAATTTATGAATTGCTCCTACGTGAATAAAGTGCAGTCTCACATAGAATTGGTATAACTTCAAAAATTAACAATTAGCGGGACAAAAAGCCCCGCTAATTTTAGGTTTGCCAAAATTGTCAAATAGGATGTTTATACCAATTTTGGATTAATAGTCTTGATAAAAAGACTGTTCCAAGAACATCAAACACTATTACCTATCCTAATTTGGTACTATGAGTAATTTATGGCGATTATTTATCAGTGTAATTATTGCTTTTTCTCTCACTTTTTTGACTTTATCTGCACATTCAGCACCCGTTTCCATTACCCAAATTACAGCGAGTAATTTTTTGGAATTAGGTGTAGATAAGATGCGGCGGGGTAGTTACCAGGAAGCAATAGAGAGTTTTAATCAGGCAATTGAAGTTGAGAAAGATTTTGCTGTAGCTTACAGCGATCGCTGTCTTGCTTATCTTCAATTACAAGATTACCATCAAGCGATCGCAGATTGTACCCAAGCTATAAATTTTGCACCTAATCACTCTGAGGCTTATCTGAACCGGGGTTTGGCACTTTACAGACAAGGGGATTATTCCGGTGCCATCGTTGATTATAATCAAGCGATCGCACTTAAACCATCCGATTTTCGAGCTTACTACAACCGAGGGTTAGCCTTTGCAGGGGATGGGAAAGACTCGGAGGCAATTCTTGACTTTAATTTAGCTTTAACTCAAATTCCCCGAATTACTAGCTTACTGCTTGCAGATATCTACAATGACCGAGGTTTGGCGCATTTTGTCTTACAAGATATCCAAGCAGCGATGCTCGACTTTAATCTAGCAATTCGTCTCAACGCTAACGATTATAGAGCGTACTTTAACCGGGGTTGTACTTGCGGCCGAAATGGAGATGACTTTGGTGCAGTGCGTGATTTTTCCCACGTCATCAGACTCAACCCCAGTAATGCCCAGGCTTACGTTAATCGGGGAGTAGCTCACTATCGCTTAGGATATCATTTAGGAGCTATATCTGATTTACAAAAAGCATCTGAGTACTTTTACAATCAAGGAAAGAAAGTTGCCTACGAAAAAACTTTAGATTTACTGAAGAATCTGCGACAACAAATTTCGTCTGCAACGGAAATCGCTCTTTTGTAAGACTGTAAAGACTATACAGGGTATCCACCAGCTTGAAAAATCTGTTCTGCGGTTAAATTTAATTCGGGGAAAGTAGGTGAGATAATGCGTTCCCCGCAGGGGTTGCCGCAGGCATCGCTACCTCGAAACTGGCTGACTTGATATTCTCCCTCAATTAAGATGTAAAGCGAGACAGTTGCTTGTTTGGGGTTGCCAATAAATCGCCTACCGCCTAAAGCAGCATAGTCTACAATCCAGTATTCTGGTATGCCTACAGCCTCATAGTCAGCAGCTTTTTTTAAATAATCATCACGCCAATTGCTACTTACCACCTCAATTACTAAGGGTATTGATTCCGCTTGGCTTACAGTAGATTCTTTTTTCCACAGAGGTTCATTTACCAAATTAGGAAGATTTAATATCAGTACATCTGGTGAGTAAGCCGATTCACTTTCAAGCGGTTTTACAAGTACTGTTTTCGGAATGCTATAAGGTAAGTTGATGCGACTATATTCTAGAATAAGTTTCTGAACTAAAAATACGATAATCTGTTCATGATCGCCTGTAGGTTGCGGCATCTCTACAATTACTCCATCATGCAATTCATAACGTTTTCCTGTGTTGTCGGGATATTTAGCAACGAATTCGTCAAATGTAACTAGTTTGCGTAAGGCTTGAATCATAAATTATTGCCTTTTATTCTGTTTATGAAGCGTCCAGTTTTCTTAATGCTAACGTAATTTATAATTAGTACGTAATAGCAAATTATATAGCAATACTGACTCATCTTTGAACAACAATATTCCCAACTTTTTAGAAAAGTGGGGAATCGAAATCTGTGGAAATATGACAGCGTGTCTTTTGACACGATTTTACTTTTACAGCAAAAATACTACGTGGTGACTATTTTTACTTGGTGTGAAAGAGAACGTGAAAAAAGATTTTTTGTTGCTAACAGTTGCTTTACCGGGTTTACTGATAGCATTTCCTAGCTTTGCTGCTGAGAGTGAAATTGAGCAGAGAAATACTGATAAATCAACCGAAGTCATTTCCGATATTCAGAGTTTGAGTGAAGTTGAGCTACCCGCCACTAATGCCGAATTATTAACTCAACAATCTACACCGAGTGAAGTTAACCCAGAAACTCAGCCAGATTATACAGATGATGCAGACATTTCTATAGAAGCGATCGCAGAACCAGACAACCTACCTCAATCTACACCAACATACGTAATTGATAAAGAAGAAATTCAAAAGCAGGGCGCGACAAGTTTAGCGGATATTTTAAAAAGAATGCCTGGTTTTGCAATTAATGATGTAGGTCACGGTGCAGATATTCACACAGGTACATACTATCGCGGAGCCTCAATTAATCAGTCTGTATTTCTAATTAATGGCAGACCAATTAACAATAATATCAACACTTATCATGGTGGAACTGACTTAAATAGCATTCCTGTAGAGGCGATTGAACGAGTGGAATTATATAGCGGTACAGCCTCCGCTTTGTATGGTTCTTCAGCCTTTGGGGGAGTTGTGAATATCATCACCAAAGAAGGTTATGGTAAACCTCAATTGAGCGCTAGTGCAGAATTTGGCTCATTGAGTTTAAATAATCAACAAGTAACTTATGGTGGTTCATCCAATAATGTCAAATATAACTTTAGCTTTGAAAGATTCTTTACAGATAACCGTTATCGCGTGCCTGTAGGTGCAGCAAATCGTGATGAACAGGGATTTTTATCAAATGCAGATACAGCTACAAGTATCTACTTCGGTAGCATTGGACTAGATTTAGATAAAAAAAATTCGTTGAATTTAGATGTTACCGCACTCAGCAGTCGTCGCGGCTTAATTTATTTTGGTTTTCCTCTGCAAAGAGATAGATTAGACCACGATGGTTTAAACGTTGGCTTATCTTGGAAAACTCGACTAGGTAATGGGGAAAGTTCTAATCTGACAACTTCAATTGGTTATAACCAAGATTATTTTAGCACTTATGGCCCTACAGGAGCATTTTACCGTACAGGAGCTTTAGATACACAACAACTGACAGCCAGGGTAGATCATGAGTGGAAAGTTACTTCCAATAATAAATTGCGCTGGGGATTAGATTTGAAAAACACCGATTTAATTGGTGATGTTTTGAGTACGAATCCTAATAGGATTGCCACTAATGAAACTGAAGATAGGAGTTTGTTTAATACAGCTTTATTTGCTGTGAATACTTGGAATATTAGTGATGATTTTCTGATAGATTTAGGGCTAAGGCAAAGTTTTGACAGTCAGTTTGGAAATTATCTTAACCCTAGTGTTGGGTTACGTTATGCCGTCACACCATTAGTAGCAGTGCGTGGAAGTTGGGCAGGAGCGCAACGCAATCCTGGGTTAGATCAGTTGTATGTTTATGATACAGTTCATGGTTGGGAACCAAATCCTGATTTAAGACCAGAAACTGGCTCTACTTGGAGTGCGGGAGTAGATGTAAATTTTTCAGATAATCTGATTGGACAGTTTACTTACTTTGGTAGTAGTATAGGCGATCGCTTGGGAGTCATCGCCGGCAGATGGGAAAACATTGGACTAGTTGATACCAATGGTTTAGAGGTTGCATTGCAATTAAGAATTGCGGCTGGTTGGTCAACTTTCCTCAACTACACTTATACAGATGCTCAAATAAAAACAGGCTCAGAGAGAGGTTTACAGTTAGGTTTGATTCCCTACTCTGTACTACAAACTGGTTTGGGTTATCAAAATTCAGGTTGGCAGGCTAATTTGTATGTTACCTACAACAGTGGCACTCGCAGAGCCTTCTTTACAAACCCTGGTGACACGATTACAGATTTTTCGCCTTCTTTCGTAAATTTAGATTTGAGCGGTCGTGTACCTGTAACTAGCAATGTAGGATTGACGGTTTACTTAGAAAATCTCCTCGGTGAGCAATATGAGCGAGTTAATCGCATTTATAGCCCTGGATTTACTTTTCGTGTGGGTTTAAGCGCCAATTTTTAGGTATCTATTTTCCTCTCTGCGTTCTCTGTGACTCTGCGGTTTAAAAGTTATTTATTGAACCACGGAGGCGCAGAGAACACAGAGAATTTGATAGCACCACTATGCAACATTGTGCGTTAGGCTAAAGCCGTAATGTACCCTATTTAATATTTACTTTTAATCTAAAATCTAAAATTGCGATGAGAGCTAGAATTGACAATCAAATACTTTTTATCTACCACGAAGATTTACCAGAGTTTAAGAAAGGTGGTTCGGTGGTAAGGAATTCTTATTTCTGGGCGTTACGTTCAATTGCTGCTCATGCTTCGCGTTATCGTGATTGGGAATACGAACCGGAGGTTTGGCTAGCGCTTTCACGAATGCTGTTGTCTTTTGCTGAATCAGGGTATTTGGGTCTTAGAGAAACCTTACTGGAGTTTCCTTTCTCTCAAGGGGAAATTCCTAGTTTGCTGCGAGATGTGTCTACTTTTGAGTAGGGTTGCCGCCGCGAGTAAAGGACGCGAAGCCTCAAAGTAGGCATTCCCAGTCGGAGGCTGGAAATCAGATAATCTCTCAAAGTTTTCTTGCTTACTAAAAACGTTTAATGGCAAGAGATACTCACCCAACAGTTGCAATCATAGATGAATATTGTGAAAATATGCGCGATGCAAATAAGTTTTCAGATGGGATATTGATACTTCATAAATACTACAAAAGCTTTTAATAAACTCTTTCGTAATTGAGACAAGCGGAACTTAGACTTGAGTGATACTGGTAATTCCTCATAGCTGACAGGGATAAAGCCTCTTTGAGCGTAAAAAATTTCTAATTGATGTTCTAAACATTTTAAATAAAGCGGTTGAGTAGATTGAGCAATTAAATGCTGTATTAAAAAAGTCCCTAATCCTTGATTTCGGTAAGCTGGTACAACAAATAGACTACCAAGCTCTTGTGCAAATTTAAAGTTTCGCAACTGTCCGAAAGCGACTAAAAAGCTATCATGCTCAATAACCAAAAATTGCTGCCATTTTAGTTGGGAAGGGTCAAGCCTTCCTCTAATAATAAATAAAAAAACTAACCACATATCAGAAGGTTTCGCTTTGCGAATAATGTACCCATGTGGC
This sequence comes from Nostoc punctiforme PCC 73102, assembly GCF_000020025.1. Taxonomy (GTDB): domain Bacteria; phylum Cyanobacteriota; class Cyanobacteriia; order Cyanobacteriales; family Nostocaceae; genus Nostoc; species Nostoc punctiforme. Next base: position 1,395,097 of record NC_010628.1, read on the forward strand.
AATAAATAATTATGTATATTATTCATATAGTCATGTAATGATACTTTTAATATGCCTTAATGAATTAGAGTTTCAGTCTAGATTATGAATAATCAGTTTTTAATAATTACAGCAAATTTCAAGTGAATGAATTACAGCATATAAATCCAATTAAGTGAGGCAGCAATTTCATGGCGGCGCGGCGACAGCATTTGCTTGTTGAGCGACAGCTTGAATCGCCGTCTCTGTTAAAAGAAGGGTAAAAAGTGTTCGCGATAAGCGAAGCTTAAGCGTTCTCCTACTGTAACTAATATTACATGACTACAATAATGCTTGAACTCATCGGGCACTCAAATGAGGTTCAATCCGTCACGACTAGCCATCATGCCCAAACTTTGGTTGAAGTAAGGGCAGTTGTGAGAAGACAATTAAAATACACTAGTTAGTGGAAGAAGATAACGTGAAAATAGCGATTATTGCTAAAACATTACTTACACCTATATGTTTGTTAGCTTTATTTACCCCAAGTCAAGCATCGGCTCAACTCATACCGCAACCTTGGGTTTCAGTCGGTGGAAAAGATGGTGATATAACTTATGCTGTAGGCGCTAGAGCTTTAAATTTTGGGGTTGAGCTAGGAACTGGCCCTGATGGCGCTACGGGAGTAGATGTTTTAAAATTTATCAGTTTGCCTGTCATCTCACCTTATGTAGGAGTTGGACTTTACTCAGAAGATAAAGGTGTTGCAGTTTCCGGTGGTGTTCAGGTAGGTGCTACTGATAACGTTTTTGTTGGTGCTGGTTACAATTCTATTCGTGGCTTTAACGGGCAACTGGGAATCAGATTTTAACTAATTCGTAGGGGGAATAATTGAAGTTGAGATTATTTCTCTGACATGAACTGCGGAATCTTGTTGTAATGCTGATGCCGCGATCGCTTCACTCTCAACTATACTTAATCGAGCGATCGCTTGTTTCACTCCAGGTATACTTTGAGGGTTGACGCTCAACTCATCCAGCCCTAAACCTAATAAAATTGGTGTTGCTAAAGTATCTGCTGCCAATTCTCCACATAATCCTACCGAAATTCCGGCAGCATGAGCAGCTTGGATAGTTTGCTGCACCATTCGCAACACGGCTGGATGTAGCGCATCAACTAAATTTGCCACGCGGGGATTAGTGCGATCGCTAGCCATGACGTACTGACTCAGATCGTTAGTCCCTATACTAAAGAAGTCTACTTCAGCTGCTAATTGATCTGCGATCGCAACTGCTGACGGAACCTCCACCATAATCCCTACTTTCATCGCGGCATCAAAGGGGATACCAGCTTGATTTAATTCAGCCTGCACTTCACCCAAAATTACCTTAGCTGCACGTACCTCCGTCACAGTGGCAATCATCGGCAACATAATTTTAATTTGGTGTCCTACACTGGCTCTTAAAATTGCCCGTAACTGAGTTTTAAATAAATCCAAATGATCTAAACAGAAACGAATTCCCCGCCAACCTAAGAAAGGGTTTGCTTCTGGAAACCCGACTCTCAGATAAGGAAGTGGCTTATCACCACCGACATCTAAAGTACGAATAATTAGCGGACGATTATCTAAAACTTGGGCGATCGCCTGATACACTTCAAGTTGTTCTTCTTCTGTAGGGGCACTTGTCCGATCGAGATAGAGAAACTCTGTGCGGAGTAATCCCACTCCTTCTGCACCGCTAGCCACAGCAACTTGGACATCATTTATACTACCAATATTTGCGAAAACGCTAACTTGCCGACCATCAAGAGTAATTGCTGGCTGATGTGCTGTAGCTCGTGCTTCCTCCTGGGCAGTTTGCCAAGCCTCTCGCTTTGCCTCCAGTAAATCCAGGATATGTGATTCTGGTTCTACCCAAGCTTTGCCACTTTCACCATCAAGCGCCATGAGTGTACCATCTGCCAAATGCAACACCTGGGAATCCACTCCCAAAACTGCGGGAATACCCAATGTTCGGGCGATGATGGCGCTGTGGGAGGTGGCGCTACCAGAAGTTGTACAAATACCCAACACCATTCTCGGATCTAGTCTAGCGGTATCTGAGGGGGTTAAATCAGTTGCCACTAAAATTGCCGGTTCCGAAAGATGCAAGTTAGCAGGGGCATTCCCAGCTAGTAATCGCAGTACCCTTTGTCCTACGTCTACAACATCCTCAACTCGCTCTTGCAGATAAGCATCTTCAAGTGTTCGGTAAGAAGTCGCTACTTCATCTACGACGGCTTGCCAAGCTGCTTCAGCATTTATATAGTGATCTAAAATACGCTGATGAGCTGCTTCCAACAATACTGGATCTTCTAAAAATAGTAATTGAGCATCAAAGATGGCGGCTTCAGTGTCACCAATTTGCAGAGATGCTTGGGAAAAAACTGCTTGAATTTCTTGTTTGGCGGTGTGAATTGCTGCTTGTACTCTTTGCCACTCTGATTCAGGATTGTCTACATGATATTCCGTAATCGTAATGTGAGTGGGTTGATAATTAACCACAGGTGCGATCGCTACTCCCGCAGAAGCGGCAATTCCCGAAAGTTCGCCGTGAGTTGCTGGGGTAACTTCGTGGTGAAATACTGGTGGAGAATTCAAGACAACATTATCCTCACCAAAATTATTGGCGAATAACGCTTGTAATGCCGCCAGCGCTTCATCTGCATCCGAACCGGTGGCAGTAATTACTAGTTCGTGTCCTTGACGCACTCCTAAAGTGGTGACTTGGTTAATACTGTCACCCCGAACTAGCCCAGTATTTCTAGTTAAATTCTGCACCAGAATTTGCGATTGAAACCGGGCTGATGTTCCCACAAACTGGGCTGCGGGACGGGCGTGTAATCCTAAGCGATTGCTGACAATTAGCCGGATTTCTTTGACGGGAAGTTCTGAATTTCTTACTTCGATATTGTCACTGACAACTGACAACGGACTTACACCCAATTGAGTTGCTTTTGCTAGGAGTGCGCCGCGTGCTTCCGCCATGACTTGGTGAATGTTTTTACCAGCCGCCGCAGCTACCACAGCAGCTACTGCACCTTCTACTAGAGGTGCTTCACACAAATACACTTTTTGCTGCTGTGCTTCTGGCAAAAATTCGATCGCCATTTCTGCACTTAGCAAAGCACTACCCAAATCCATCAATACCAAAACACCATCATCAGAGAAAACAGAAGCGATCGCTTCATAAACCTGAATCGGATCTGTACCCAATGGATTTTCAGGATCTTCAATACCTGCTGCAACAGCGATGGAAACTTGGCCCCGAACCATTTGCGCGGCGAGTTCCCGCACACCTAGAGCTAATTGTTTACTGTGAGAGACGATAACAATTGCGATCGCTGCCATACCGCCAAACTTGTTAAGAGGTTTGCGTTTAGCTCGTTATCCATGACAATTTCCCATTCCGCACCGCTAAAAACAGCGTTTATCCCGATCACAATTGCAAGTCCCCGAAGATATTCCGGTCTTTCCAGCTAGAAATACGAATAAAATAGCCTTCTTCTACAGAAATACGTGGTATCCACTCATAAACACCATCGCTAGCGGTACGGGAAGAAATATTTTGGATAAGTTTGTTTCCATCGTACAGCTTAATCGAGACATCGCTATCAAAATTATCTCGCCACAATATTAGATAGGGCTGATCCTTCTTGGGAAGTACTTTAGCAGTTAGCTGACCAATCAGGATTTTTGGTGCTACCTGATTTTTAATTGTCTTACGGAATCCCAAATAATGAGGAAGATTTCGGAAGGCGGGATTTTCTTGCGGATTAGAAAGTTGGGGAACAATAATATTTCCGTTCTGGGAATTGAACAAATAAGTTGATCTGCCGCCATCAACAGTAATGATGTCGCCTTTAACTCCTAATTTACGTAATAAATCGGCTGCCTCATCCAGAGTTGCTTTGTTCACCGTCATAATCAACAATAACTCGTCACCTTTAACACCATCTTTGTCTAGAGTACCGATGACTTGATACTTATTTGCTTGGTTTTGAGCTAAGATTTTTGCTGGATGATCGCTGTATCGGTAAGTGACGATCGCATTTTTCACTCTATTTTGATTCAGAGGCACGCCGCTAACCTGGTTGTAATCGGTAATGTATGCCTGCTTATTATCCCAGACTAGAGCTTTGAGGCGAATATTACTATAGTATTTATCTTTTGGTTGTTTGATTGGGCCATAAGGGCTATTGCCACCACTGATGACTACACCATTTAATTTAATTGGAAAGGATAATTGAGTACTAGATTCGTATTGCTCAAAAAAAGAACAATTAATTATTGAAAAAACGTTATTTGAGTAAAGTTTCTTATATTCTTCTGCAACTTCAGAAAATAAATGTCTTTTGAAAAAAGGACTGTAATATTTACTTTCTCCCTGATAATATTTACCCTCATTTATACCCATATTATCTACTTTTCCGATAATTTGGTCTATGTGTATTTTGCGGAGATCGATAACTTGTAAATAGGCTTCATTCCCATTGGGTAATTCTTTTTTATATAAAGCCGCTCCGTCTATAGCATGGAGAGGCTGATAAGAAGATAAAGGGTTGAAAGTTTGGGCAATCCAAAAGCTACTCAGAATTGGCAGCAAAAAAAACAATAAATTGATTACAACATTCATGATTATTTAATTGATTTATAGCAATTCTAAATCATTCGTTAAAAATTAAAATTATATCCCCGACTTCTTCAAGAAGTCGGGGATATGGAGATCATTTATGATTGCTATGGGACTTATACATTGACAGTAAAAACCAAGTATAGATGATTTGAAAAACCAGATCCATCAGGGATATTAACCGAACTGTATTTTAAATGCTTTTGCGATCGCTCTCAAAATCTCAACGTTGAGCCTCTGAACTCGAAACTTCGACCTTTTTGCTCGAACGTTGAGCCTTTTAACTCGGAACTCCGACCTTTTTGCTCGAACGTTGAGCCTTTTAACTCGGAACTCCGACCTTTTTGCTCGAACGTTAAGCCTTTTAACTCGGAACTTCGACCTTTTTGCTTGAACGTTGAGCCTTTTAACTCGGAACTCCGACCTTTTTGCTCGAACGTTCAAACTTTGAGCTTTAAACTTGCACTTTAACAGTGCAATTGATAAATTATTTCCTACGGTGCTACCTGTTGAGACTTGACTTTCCGATTTTTACGAGAAAACCGTTGCCCCATTTCTTCAACCATCGTATCTAAACCTGTGCCCTGACCACTGACTTTAGCATAGTTATATACTTGCAAAGCGGCTGCATAAGCTTCGCTGCCTACTGCCAAGGATGTATCATCTACCAAATCTTGCAATTGTGTCAACGAGAGCAATAGTGGATACAACGCTTCAAATAACTGCACATCTTTCCGCATTTCATCTATGTCAAACGATCGCGGTAAGAACGCTGGGTTTTGCGTCGCCACTTCTAATGCTTTGCTTACAAACGCCCGACTTTTATCTCCCATCTTAGGTAAAGCTTTTCGGTCATCTGCACTCAAATCAACTAAAAATGGTAAGTTTTCTTTAATCGTAGCGATCGCTTGGAACACGGCATCTCTCTGTGTTTGTGCCAGTGTTGCACTAATTGAAGTCGTAGACATAAGAATAACTCTCCAGTATGTTTCTTTAATCTAGAGTGCCCAGATATACAAATTAAATTTCAATATGGTATTTCTATCTTGTCCGAACCGCGCGATCGCATAGTATATTTATCAAACAGAATTCAGGAGTCAGGAGTCAGAATCCAGAATGAATTCTGTATGACTGGCGGATGGTTTTGTAATACTAGTGGTATAAGAGATGATGGCTCAATTCGAATACAGCACTCTCGCCCATCCACAGGATATCCAGCAGTTGGAACATATCCTTGAACAGTGTTTCATCAGCGCCCTTGGTGGTGAGGAAGCTTACATCAACATGATTGGCGTAGAAAATTTCCGTATTATTCGGAGATTAGAGCAAGTAGCTGGTGGATTAGCAACTCTCGACATGGGTCAGTGGTGGGGTGGTCAACGTGTACCAATGACAGGAATTGCCGTAGTGGGCATTGCTCCAGAATATCGGGGTTCGGGGGCTGCGATCGCTCTTATGCAGCACACTCTCAAAGAACTTTACGATAGAGGTATAGCAATCTCCGCTCTTTATCCAGCTGTTCAAAGCTTGTATCGAAAAGTAGGTTATGAGCAGGGGGGTAGCTGGTGTATTTGGGAGATTGCTACCCAGAATATCCAAGTACGGGAGCAACCCCTACCTTTGGAATTAGTAGCAAGCATCAATCATGAAGTCTTTCATGAGCTATATCAGCAGCAGGCGAGACAAACGCATGGATATTTAGACCGACATCCAGCAATTTGGGAACGAATAATTCAACCAAATGATAAGGAAATAGTCTATACCTATTTGATTGGTACTAAAGACCAGCCCCAAGGCTACATCATTTTTACTCAAGAGCGAACAAATAATGGTGAAATCCTCTTTGTAAAAGATTGGGTACTGACTACAGTTGCTGCTGCACAAACTTTCTGGTCTTTTCTAGCAAGTCATCGCTCTCAAATTCAACAGGTGCGATGGAAGAGTTCTGCAATTGATTCTCTGACATTGCTGCTACCAGAGCAAACTGCCAAGATTCAGACTACGAGTCGTTGGTTGCTGCGGATAATAGATGTCGTTAAGGCGCTGGAATTGCGTGGTTATCCACCGGGAATCCAAGCCGAATTGCACTTAGAAATTCAAGATAATTTGCTAACTGAAAATAATGGTAAATTTATTCTTTCTGTTGCTAACGGACGTGGAGAAGTTACAAAAGGTGGAAAGGGTGAATTGCAGCTAGATATCCGGGAATTAGCGCCATTATATACAAGCTTGTTTACCCCCTACCATTTGCAAATAGCGGGAAAACTGAATGGTACAGAAACGGCTATTTTAACAGCTACGCAAATATTTGCAGGTGCTTCGCCTTGGATGGCTGATTTCTTTTAAAGAATTGGGAATTGGGAATCGGGCATTGGGCAATACAGTTCAGTTAAGCATTTCTTTATTCTCTCAGTGCTCTCTGCGTCTCTGTGGTTAGTAAAAAATTGACTTTGGTAAGAGTTACTTACTTAAACAGACAAGGGGCTTAAGCCCTTTGTCTTAAACCCCTTGTTAAAAGTAGTTTTCGTTGGTGTTGAATTTCGTTCCTCAATCCAACCTAAACCTATTAAAAAGAAAGGTTTATGATTTTTCTTTGATTAAGGTAATAGAAAATGGCTAGTTAGCTCAAGAAATTTGGAGTACCACTACCACCATTCTTACCAACAGCAGGAATTTCTAATAGACTATCTGTAGCTTTGCCACTACCGTCATTGATAACGGATGTAGAGCTACCTGATGGATGTCCATTGGGGACGAACAGTTGCGGGTGGTCAAAAGGCGCTTTTTCATACCGAACTCGCTCATCAGTCAGACCTTTTAAAAAGGCGACTAATTGCTGTTTTTCTTCCGGTGAGAGACCCAGTGGGGGAAGAAGCCTCAAGTTACCACCCTGATTGTAAAAATCAATCACTTGCTCTAAGGTTGCATGACCTCCATTGTGGAAGTAGGGAGCAGTGAGTTCCACATTGCGAAGTCCAGGTGCTTTGAAGGCTCCGTCTGCAAACACAAATTCAGTAGGATTCAACGGTGGATTGAAGGTGGGAGGGTTTTCGCCAAGGAGAAGCTGAAATTTCCCTAACTGAGCCAATCGTGCTTCTGAAAGCGGATTACCGAAAGCGTCCTTACTACCTAAACTAGGATCTTCTGTAGTAGGTGTGACACCGATATTAAAAAAGCCAGTGTCTTCAGGGGAGTTTGGCGGGAAGGGCGCACGTTTGATTCGTCCTTCTTTAGCGACATTGCTTGTTGAAGCAGCTGTCAATTCCGATCCAACGTGACAAGCAATACAGAAAGCTTTGCCCTCAAACAGTTGTTTCCCTTGTTGCTGCTCAGAAGTTAGGGCATTAGTTTTTCCTTCTAAGAAGCGATCGAAGGGTGTATCATTGGCAATGAGCGTAGACTCGTACAACTGAACTGCTAGCCCAAAGAATAGCGAGAAGTTGTACTCCATTAATGTGTACTCATTAGTCTCCAATGAGCGATCGGGCTTTTTGACAAAAGTCCTTCTACCTTCAGCATCAACTTGGATGAGTTGATTAGACTTCCACCACTCCGGCTTGAAAGCATCTTGAATTAGCTGCCCATAAGTTTTATCTTTGAGTCCGGGTTTGGGCGATCTACTATCTGCACCTAAAACGCTGTCTTGTGGATGTACTACCTGCTTACCTAGTGGTCTGAGAGGTAATAACTTTTTCGCAAGTTTTCGGGGAAGCTTTTTACCTTTACCAGCGCTGAGGGATCTTTTGTCGATTCGCCCGAACTTATCACCAATTTCTTGAAAAGTTCGACCATCAGCAGACGACTCAAAGGAACTGAGTGGCGGGCCAACCGCTTGAGATGCCAAAGATGCGTTTTTCAGACTGACTTTGACAAATTCTAGTTTATTTGGGTTTGCTGCTTTGGCGATCGCAGCATTAGGATCTCTTAAACCGAAGGGATTCACCCCATTAAAGATGTTTTGTGCCCTTCCGTCCCAAAAGTTGCGGAAGTTGAATGCTGAATTAATCACGGTTGGAGTGTTACGCGGCTCGACGCGGCGCACATTAACGCCTCCGACGTTAAACACTGGATCTGGCTCGTTTGTTACTTGGTCTTGTGCATTACCAGGTGTGACATCAACAAACTTACTATTGAAGATCCCCTGAGAAGAACTGACATCGTTACTATGGAAGGGAAAATCCCCTGGTTTGAGTTGGTAGTTTGGTAGACCACCAACATTAAAAACCGCATCTGGATTCTCTGTACCATCAGGGTTAATCCGTAAAAGTCCAGGAGCAATCTGATTTTTGGATCTATTGTCAGCCCCAGCATGGAAGTGACAACTAGCACAGGCGGTTACGCCGTCGCTCCCAACCTGTATATCCCAAAAAAGAGTTTTTCCTAACTTTATGGCAGCTACTTTGTCTTTTACGAAGTCTCCAAGATTGTCCGGCTCCGGAACCGATATGCTTTTGAGCGAAGGTAGAGGCGATGGCGTAACCTGTGCTGAGACAGTATTTCCAGCTATTATTGCTGCCATAATAATGACAGCAATTGTTATAGTCTTTAAAAATCTTGCTCTCAGGTAGTTAAGCTTGCCATATTTAAATCTCCACTCTTGGCGCTTTATTTTTGTCACCATAGATTTGAGCAAAAATCGACTTTTTGAGGTCAGTAGTAAGTAAAGGGATAAGCCTGTAATAGAAATTACTAAGCTTAAGTTGGGTAGAAACCCCATAATGCTTAGTAATAAAATAAAACTGAAACAAATTATACGTTTACGTGAGATCCTGAAATTTAATATTCATGTAAAGTAATTACGCTATTTACAAATTTTCTATGAACAAGAAACGCTATGATTTAGCACTAAAAATAAATTGAGTAAGGTCAATAAGCTGTTCTACATTTAATTTGTTTTTACTAAGCTATTAAGATAGATTGTCAAGAAAAGATTGTAAAATTTAGACATGCAAATTAGATACGTTTTAACTTATCATCAGCCCTACTTTGAGTAGGATACTTGAATGTCACTACATCAAAGTTCTGGTCGCTGGCGCTTAGGGCTAGTATTATCGCTATTAACGGTTTTATTGTGGGGAATTTTACCTATTGCTCTGGCAGTAATTCTGCAAGTACTTGATGTCTATACCGTCGTTTGGTTTCGATTTTCGGTATCATTTTTACTACTCGCTGTGTATTTAGGAATACGCGGCAAGTTACCAAAGTTAGAACAACTGCGTTCTGCTTCTTGGAAATTATTAGCGATCGCTACACTATTCTTAGGGAGTAATTACTTCTTTTTTACCCAAGGTTTATCACTAACATCACCTGCAAACGCTGAAGTTCTGATTCAATTATCTACTCTTTTATTAGGTTTCGGAGGGTTAGTGATTTTTAAAGAACGTTATCGGCTGTATCAATGGATTGGTGTCAGTGTAATGATTTGTGGTTATGTTCTATTTTTTCGCGAACAACTAACAAATCTAATTACAGCACATGGCACATATCTACTAGGTAGTGTTTTGATAGCGCTAGGATCAACGTCATGGGCTATTTATGCTTTAGCACAAAAGCAGTTATTACAATCTTTATCTTCTGCCAGCATCATGCTGATTATTTATGGAGGATGTGCTTTATTATTCACTCCTCTAGCCAAAGTAAAATCACTTTTGATACTCGATCCTTTCCATTTAGGAATGTTGCTTTTTTGTGCTTTTAATACTTTAATCGCTTACGGTGCTTTTTCTGAATCATTAGAACATTGGGAAGCATCGCGAGTAAGTGCCGTAATAGCTTTAGCTCCCATTGTGACATTAATATCAGTTGCAGTTGTATCAGTTATTGCACCTAATTGGATACCATCAGAACACTTCAGCTTGGTAGCAATATTGGGAGCAGGTTTAGTAGTTACAGGTTCAGTAGCGATCGCATTAGGAAAAGGCAATTAGTAGTAAGGATTTTCAGGATTTTTACTGTTTTATTTATCTATAGAATCCGTGCAACATTCAAAGCTACAACATAAATACTGAGGCAGAGTATTTTTTATTTGTTATGATTTGATAGTGAAGGCGAACTACGGGAGTCACTCATTATAAGATGGATACTTTACCCATCTGTGTGACACTGTAGGATCTGATTTTTGACTTTCTAGCCAAGAAAAAAATTCTTGAAGAAGAATTCATAAATCAGAATTCAGGAGTCAGATAAAGCTTTCTACATTCGCAAGTCATACACGATTCATACTGAATTATAACGACTGACTCCTAAATTCTGTTTTGATAAAATTGAGGCTAAAAAATTAAAGTAAACCAAGCAGGGTGTCCGAATAACTACCAAAGCCAACACCTGACAAAACCAGACCACCGAAACAGTTGAGCGATGAATAGTTTGTTTGGTAATTGGGCCAGCAGCCTCAGAAAGAATTCCCTATTGCTGGTTCTTTCAACACTGCTGCCAACGTTTGGGATTAGCAATTCTGTCTTGGCAGCAGAGCGGATTTATGCATCTTATTCAGCCTTAGAGCTTTCCATTTCAGTCAACACTTTAGAAAACTATGCCAAAACAGGTGTAATTAACGAAGATTTGGCAGCGTATCAGCAATATCTGCCTCTACAACAGCTTCCAGAATTGCGACGGATTTTACTTAATCGTGTAAAAGTTAGTCCGGTAGTACTTTCGCAACTTCTCTACACACCGCAAGGAGAATTTTTACTGCATCGGTTGGCGCAAGTCATTAAAACTAGTCAAGCAGAATCAAGATTTGGTACTTTGCGTTCGGCGCTAATTTTAGCCTCTGCTGAATCGGGAGGCTTGACACTTTTGAATGTTTTGCGTAAATATCCCAGCAGCAGCATTCGTCTTGATGTTGCAGAGACTTTAGAAATAGCTACGGAATTAGAGAAACTTGTTAACCAAACCCATAGTGCGATCGCAGCAGTTTCCCAAGAGTCTAAAATAGAAGCTGCTACCACTCCACAACCAAATCTCTCGCAATTGCCTGATTTAAAGGTTCCGGGAAAGTTTAAGTCGCAAAAGTACACCCTAAAGTTTTTCGACTCAAAGCGCAATCGGCTTTTATTAACTGATGTTTACATTCCCAATGTCCAGAAGACTACACCCGTAATTGTGATTTCTCATGGCTTGGGTTTAGATAGCAGCAACTTTCAATATTTAGCTACGCACCTATCTTCTTATGGATTTGCTGTTGTCGTTCCTAATCATCCTGGTAGCGATGCTAAACAATTACGTTCTCTGCTAAAGGGACACGCGAATGAAGTAGCAGAACCAGGTGAATTTCAAGACCGACCTTTGGATGTCACATATATATTGAATCAATTGGAAAAAGGTAATCAATCTGATTCAAGGTTTAAAGGTCGCTTAAATCTGCAACAAGTCGGAGTATTTGGTCAATCTTTGGGAGGCTACACAGCCTTAGCCTTAGCAGGCGCAAAAATCAACTTTGAGCAGCTAAAACAAGACTGTCAACCAGCAGCACTGCAAAAAACCTGGAATATGTCTTTACTGCTCCAGTGTCGCGCTTTAGAATTGAGCATCAGCAAGTCTGGCAAAGATTATAATCTGCGGGATGAGAGAGTAAAAGCTGCGATCGCAGTTAATCCCATTACTAGTTCTATTTTCGGCAAAGCTGGCTTAAGTCAAATCAAAACTCCAGTGATGATTGTCAGCAGTAGTGATGATACAGTTGCACCAGCTTTATCGGAGCAAATTCTACCTTTCTCCTGGTTTGCGAATTCCCAAAAGTATCTCGTCATGCTTGTAGGTGGTACTCACTTTTCCACTATTGGTAATGGCAATCCTGCAAATCAACAAGTAGCATTACCTACTGATATGATTGGCGATGCTTCTCAAGCGCGTCGTTACATGAATGTTTTAAGTTTACCTTTCTTCCAAACATACATTGCAGGAAAGCCACAATACACCCCTTACCTGAATGCCGCCTACACTCAAAGCATTTCTAGTAAGTCTCTTGGTTTAAGTCTTGTCAAGTCATTGAATACAACCGAATTAGCTCAATTGCTAGATATGCGAGGAGCCAAAACCGTAAAAAAAAAGTTCCCAACACCATAGTCAGCTTCGGATTTTGGATGTTGGATATTGGTGTTGCATTGCTGCATGTAATGATTTTTATTTGATTTATACAGACGTAATTAATTACTTACGTCTGTGCAATTTATTTGCTGTATTTTCGGTAACACTACACGGTTTTCTAATTACTTGCGCTTACTTACAGTAAAAACCTTAACAAGCACAGATGAATGCGATCGCATTCATCCTTATCGGCATATACTTTAAAGAAATGTGACATTTAATTGCACTATTGTAAAATTCAGCTTTACATAAGTTGATTTATGAGCCAGCCTGAAAACACTACTACCCAAGCGACTGCTCTGACTAACCACGATCGCAAACCTATCCATATACCTGGCTCTATTCAACCTCATGGCATTCTCCTGGCACTCAGTACTCAGCTAGAGATCGTACAAGTTAGCAATAATACCCAAGTGTATTTGTGCAAAGCTCCAGAAGATTTGCTCGGTCGGCCTTTGAGCTATTTACTTGAGCCTCAGCCAGTGGAAATTGTCAAGCAGTGCTTAGTAAAAAAGGTTGGCAGCGCCAATGCGTTTAAAGTATTAATAAATACTTTGTATGGAGAAATATACTTTGATGCTATTGCTCATCGTACAGAAGAAGCTGTGATTCTGGAGCTAGAACCAACTGACTCGGAATTTGAGGTGAGTTTCTTAAACTTTCATAGTTTTGCGAGTGAAGCGATCGCTAAAATGCAAAGGACATCCAATCTAGGAGAATTTTTGCATTTAGTCGCACAAGAAGTCCAAAAAATCATCAGTTTCGATCGGGTGATGGTCTATCAATTTGACGAGTCAGAAGCGGGTTCTGTTGTTGCAGAAGTTAAACGGGAAGATTTATCACCTTATTTAGGACTCCACTATCCCGCTACAGATATTCCAGCGCAGGCTAGGGAGTTATACACGCGCTGCTTTCTCCGATTTCTCCCCGATTTGACTGCCGAACCTGTCAAACTAGTTCCAACGGAAAATCCGACAACACACCAACATCTTGACTTAAGCTACTGTCTGCTACGGAGTTTTGATTGGTGTTGTGCTGAATATCATCAAAATATGGGAGTGAAGGCTCTTTTGGTGATTTCACTGATTCAAGAGCAGAAACTTTGGGGATTAATATCTTGCCATCATCAAACACCAAAGTATATTTCCTACGAAGTACGCAAGATGTGCGAATTTTTGGGACAAATCGTATCTTCAGAGTTAGCGCACAAAATTAGTTCTTCGGAATGGGACTATAAGGTAAAACTCAAATCGCTACAGTCTGAGTTCCTTGAGTCCATTTCCCAAGCAGACAACTTTATCGATGCCTTAATCAAACCGGAAATCCGTTTGCTGGATTTTGTCAGTGCCTCTGGAGCGGCGGTTTGTCTAGATAATGAAATTAACCTTGTGGGAACCACACCAAATATTGATGAAGTGCGGGCGTTAATTGAATGGGCAGATACTCAAGTTACTGATAACCTGTTTTCTACCGATTCTCTGCCGAAGCTTTATCCAGAAGCGCTCATATTTAAAGATACTGCTAGTGGTTTGCTGCTACTGCGAATTTCTAAAGTCCGGCGTTATTATATTCTTTGGTTCCGCCCTGAAGTTATCCAAACAGTACACTGGGCAGGAAATCCACAAGAATCGATTAAAGCCGAGGGAGATGGTAGCTACACCCTGTCTCCCCGAAAATCCTTTGAACAATGGCAAGAAACGGTTAGATTAACTTCTTTACCTTGGAAAGGGTGTGAACTTGAAAGTGCGATCGCTCTGAGTAATGCGATCGTTGGTATTGTTCTCTCAAAGGCGGATGAATTAGCGAAAATCAACTTGGAGTTAGAACGCAGTAACCAAGAATTAGCATCCTTTGCCTACGCTGCTTCTCACGATCTCAAAGAACCTTTGCGGGGAATTTATAACTTTTCGACTGTGCTGCTAGAAGACTATGCCCAAGTATTAGATGATGACGGAATTGAGTGCTTGCAAACAGTAGTGTCCTTATCTGTACGCATGGAAACTCTGATTAATGCTTTGCTACGACTATCGCAGTTAGGACAAGCACATCTCCGAGAGCAAGCAACCGATCTCAACGAATTACTCAACCAAGTAATTGATGTCTTTCGTGCTAGTCGCCAAGACTCTGGGCTTGTGGATATTCGCATTCCTCGCCCTTTACCAACAATTCAGTGCGATCGAGTTCTCGTTAATGAAGTCTTCAGTAACCTTCTTGGTAATGCCTTCAAATACAACGATAAAGCAGAGCAATGGGTTGAGATTGGCTACCTTTCTCAAGAAGAGGGGCAGGGAGTAGGGAGCAGGGGGCAGGGAGCAGGGGGAGCAGGGGAAGCGATTATTCACCAATCCCCAATCCCCAATGCCCCATGCCCAATCTTTTATATCCGAGATAACGGTATTGGCATTCCACAGCATCACCTAGAAACTATCTTTAGATTATTCAAGCGGCTGCATTCTCAGGAAAAGTACGGTGGAGGAGCAGGTGCGGGATTAGCTATTGTTAAGAAGATTGTTGAGCTTCATAACGGCCAAATTTGGGTTGAATCTACCCTAGGCGTTGGCTCGATTTTCTATTTCACGCTGGAATAGTTTAAGATAATAACCAAATATGTATTTTTGTTAAGCTCTTTTAAGACCACGAATGACAAAAAAACTTCATGAACCTCTGCTTGTTGTTGAGGACAGCAATGAAGATTTTCGGATGCTACAACGTCTGATGCGGCTCATGTCCGTCCAGAACCCCATACATCGTTGTACTAATGGGGATGAGGTTTTAGAGTTCCTGTATCAACAGGGGAGTGATGCCCATAGCAAAGGCGAAAACTTACCCAACTCTAAAGTAGCATTACGACCCTCTGTGATCTTGCTCGATCTGAATTTGCCCGGTATTGATGGCCGTGACATTTTAGATCGGCTCAAGCAAGACAAGAGTTTCAAGGAAATCCCCATCGTTGTTTTTACCACATCATCTAACCCCAAGGATATTGAGTTGTGCTACCAAAAGGGCGCAAATGGATATCTGGTAAAGCCGATGGACGCTCAGGAACTAAAAAAGACGATCCAGGCATTTGTGGACTACTGGCTTGATGCCAATATGCCGCCAGTCTTGGATTAATTTGTTTCTTGCCTGTTGATGAGGCAGTAAGGAAAAAAGGATAATAAAAGAGACGGCTCAGAGGACATTAAGAAATTTTTCTCTTTGAGTTACTGTATCTATTTGTCTCTGATAGATTCTTTTTCCCCATTTTTGTGTTTTTAGACTATTTCATATTTCTTTAGGATTACTAAAGAATTTAGATTTTATTTATACTTATTTTATATTATTTTTAGAATTATGCAATAAAACACAATCTGGATAAAAGGGATCTACATAGCTCCCCAATCTTCATACTTGTATATGTTGGACACATGGACGCTACTCATCATTGATGATTGTGCAGCAGATCGGAAAATCTATCGCCGATATCTGTTGAAAGATCCGCACCAGTCCTACCAAATTTTGGAGGCAGACTGTGCAGAAGAAGGACTTGCTTTGTGCCAAAAAATCCGATGTGATGCCATTCTGCTGGATTTTTGCCTACCTGATATGAGTGGGATAGAACTCTTCGATCAGATGCAGCAGGAGATATTTAAGACTTCTGTACCTGTGATTATGTTGACAGGGCGGGGTGATGAAGAGGTGGCTGTGCAAGTAATGAAACGGGGTGCGCTGGATTATTTGGTTAAGCATAATCTGACACAGGATGTACTGCAATTAGCAGTCCGTAATGCCATCAAGCAATCATGTTTGCAAGCCCAACTCAGCAAAACTCAGGAAAGACAGCGCTTAATTGCGACAACTGCTTTACGAATTCGCCAGTCTCTTAACCTAGAGCAAATTTTGAATACAGCTGTAGCAGAGGTACAGCAACTTCTAAAGTGCGATCGCGTGATGGTGTATCAGTTCGCCCCAGATACTGACGGTAAAATAGTTGCCTCATCAGTTGAGTCATTCCGCACTGTAGCATTGTGCGATCGCGTCGCGGCTGGGGAAGAAGTAGGGGAACTCTTAGCTGGGAGCAGGGGTAAAATTCCTCTCCTCTGCACCCTTCCTCCTGCTCCCCTGCCTAATCCCCAATCCCCAATCCCTTATATTTATGAGCTTGGGTTGTGTAATTGTGTCAGCCTGAAAGAGCAATTTAATACTAATGCAAATCTAGTAGTTCCCATTAATTTGAGCAACAATGGGAATCCAACTCCCAAGCTTTGGGGTTTGTTGATTGCTCACCAAAATTCTGGAGAACGACAGTGGCAAACTGATGATGCCCAAATGCTCAATGAAGTTTCGGTACAATTAGCGATCGCTATCCAACAAGCTGAATTGTTAGCCCAAACTCAAGCAGCCCTTGCCAAAGAAAAGCAACTCAATGTATTTAAATCTCAAATCATTGCAACGGTTTCTCATGAGTATCGAACCCCGCTAACTTCAATTCTGGCGGCTGCATCAACTTTGGCAAAACATAACCAACAACTGGATGAGTCCAAACAACAAAGGTTTTTAGGAATTATTGAACAGAAAGCAAGGTATATGTCCAAACTTGTGGATAATATGCTTCTGGTTAACCAATTTGAACTAGAAAAACCCAAATTTAAGCCAATTCCACTAGATTTGCTGCAATTCTTTGCCGATCTTATAGAACAAGAGCGAGAAACAACAGGCGATCGCCACGAATTGATTTTTCAAATTACTGGGCATACCCAAGGCTTTTGGGGCGATCGCGGACTGTTGCAGCAAATTTTTATTAACTTAATGTCTAATGCAATTAAGTACTCTCCAGATGGAGGGACTGTAGAGTTTCACCTGATCGGTAAAGAATCAGAGGTTATCTTTTACATCCAAGATCGGGGAATTGGTATCCCGATTAAAGATCAAGAAAATTTGTTTCAATCCTTCTGTCGTGGAAGTAACGTTGACACAATCCCTGGTACAGGCTTAGGGCTAGCGATCGCTAAAGGTTGTGTAGAATTACATGGCGGCGATATCACCTTATTTAGTGAAGTGGGGCAAGGAACTAAAGTTACAGTCAGCTTACCAAAGGTATTCCCAATCGATCAACTTTCCCCATCATCAACTTGATTTGTATAAGTATATAGCACTTATCGTTTATCTGTATTAATTACAATTTTAAAAACAAATATTGTGATTTTTACTCTTGAATTTCTATGTTGGTAATCAGCCATTCTTCGATTGTTTTACCGCAAGGCTCAGAACTTTGGCAATCACTAACATTCTCTAGCCCATAAGACATCTTTACTTTTTTATTGACGTATTTCTCTGGCTTGCAAACCTCAAATGTAGCTCCGACACCTTCATATAATTTACCTTTTTCATCAACAACAGTAACATAGCATTTTAAGTCTCCATTCTGTATATCTTTGATAGTACCCAATATCGGGTTATGGTGAGGTATTTCATTAGTTTTACTATTTTTAATAGGTGTTTTTTGATTTGATGTTGGATTACTAGTTTTTTTACCAATTTCGATATTATTTAGTTTCCTTTATTTGCAGAAGTAGATTTAGAATTAGCTAGAGTTTTTGTTGCAGTATTTGCTTGATTAACTTTATTTTCTTGAGAAGTACTGTTGCCATCACCGCAACTTGCAATCAACATAGAACAAAGAATTAACGTAGTAGTGAAAATTGCTTTTTTCATTTAATTTATGTTTATAAAACCCTATCGATAATTATTTTGGTAAAAGTATTTTATGTGTTGTCACTTATAAGTGACAATGTGGTATTTACTGTACATACTCGGCGTTATCTGCATTTTGTGTGTATTATTCGGTAAAGTGCTTACAGGATGTCTTGAAGGTGATTAATGTGTATAAATTAATGCTTAATTAAGCTTTAATTGCTAAATATTAATGCTTTGAGCATTAAATAAGTATTTAATAGAGTTTAGAAGCTGTAAGTATTGATTTTGTGTTATTTCAAGGTTTTCTCAACTTAAACAAACCATTTGACTGGACTTCCCACGACTGCGTAGCGCGGGTGCGAAAATTGTTGCGCCTCAAACGTGTCGGACATGCGGGAACCTTAGATCCAGCCGCCACAGGAGTTTTACCAATTGCCCTTGGTAAAGCCACAAGATTATTGCAATATCTGCCAGAAAATAAAGCTTACAAAGCCACTATTCGCCTGGGTGTGCGTACCACAACCGATGATTTACAAGGTGAAATCATCACTTCTCAACCTTGTACTGGATTGAGTTTGGCAGAGGTAAAAACTGCATTAGCACAATTTGAAGGCAAAATTGAGCAAATACCACCTATTTATAGTGCAATCCAAGTGGATGGTAAACGTCTCTACGATTTAGCACGCCAAGGGAAAACAGTAGAAGTTCCAGTGCGAACAGTGGAAGTTTTTCGGATAGATATTTTGGACTGGAGAGAAGGAGATTTTCCTGAATTGGATGTGGCGATCGCTTGCGGTTCTGGTACATATATTAGAGCGATCGCTCGTGACTTAGGTGCAAGCTTAGAAACTGGTGGTACTCTTGCGGCTTTAATCCGTACCGAAAGTAGTGGTTTCAATTTAACCGATAGCCTCACCTTGACTGATTTAGAAGCACAACTAGAAGCCGGAACATTTCAACTCGTTTTCCCAGATGCGGCTTTACAACATTTATCATCTGTTACTTTACCAGCAACATCTGCTCAAAAGTGGTGTCAAGGTCAGCGAATTTCTCTAACTTTTGATGTTCCTAGAATAGTGCGAGTTTATGATGAAGAAACTCGTTTTTTAGGTATTGGACAATTACAAGACGAAGTGTTGATCCCTCAAATGGTTTTTGAACCAATTTCTTAATATCTTAGTTATTGGTCATTTGTCATTGGTCATTTGTCAAGAAGAATAATATAACGAACGAACTACTATGCAAGAAAGGTTAGGACAGATTGAGGTGATTATAGAGCGGACAGCACAAAGGACTGAAGCGATCGCTGTGTTCGCTAGACAGGAGAACGGCGTGTCATGAGCGATCGCCATCGTACTACTACTGCACGTCTCAATGTTTACATCCAAGGTCAAGGATTCCCCATATTGGGCTTACATGGTCATCCTGGTACTGGTCGTAGTCTTTCTGTCTTCACCAATCATCTATCAAAACGCTATCAGACTATTGCCCCTGATTTACGCGGATATGGGAAAAGTCGGTGGAATGGCAATTTTGCTATGAATGACCATTTAACTGATTTAGAAGCGCTGCTAGATCGCTTAAATATTGAAAAATGCCTAGTATTGGGATGGTCACTTGGGGGCATTCTAGCAATGGAACTGGCATTGCGTTTACCAGAGCGTATTACTGGGCTGATTTTGGTGGCGACAGCCGCAAAACCCCGTGGTAGTCATCCGACCATCACTTGGCAAGATAATTTATATACTGGCATTGCTGCCCTATTAAACTATATAAAACCGAGTTGGCGATGGAATATTGAAACTTTTGGCAAGCGATCGCTTTTCCGCTACTTAGTTCAACAACATACATCCACAACTTACAACTATATCGCCAAAGAAGCAGTACCAGCTTATCTGCAAACCTCTCCTGCTGCTACTCGCGCCCTCTATAGTGCCATTCAATCGGGATATAATCGGCTTCCAGATTTGCCACAAATACAATGTCCTAGTTTGGTTCTTGCTGGCGATCAAGACCGCCATATCACATCTGATTCCAGTTTACAAACTGCTCAACACCTCCAAAATTCTCAGTGGCAGTGCTATTCAAACACCGCCCATCTTTTCCCGTGGGAAGTCCCCCAGCAGGTGCTGAATGACATTGACCATTGGCTGGAAGAACATCCGCAGGTAATTGGTATTCAATAGTCCCAGAGTTTTTACCTCTGAACCACATAATTCGCAATTAGAACTCGAAATTACGTTAGCGTCTCGTAGAGAAGCCCATGACGAATTACGTTAGCGCAGCGTTAGCGAGTCCGCGAGCGTCATTACGAATTACGAATTACGAATTACGAATTACGAATTATCTTGATTTTCGCCTAACTTAAATCTGACCGCCAAAGGCAGGCTGTACTTTGCGGTCAAATCTTTCCCCCAAGTCTTCAGCAATTGTTAAGGTATTAGGTTTGCAACGTTTGACACGCATAGTAATTCCCGTAGCTCCTTCGACTTCCAAATCTTCTATGTATCCAACGCTTGAAAATTTTGCATCAGAAGAAGTCAGAAATGGCCCAAAGTAGTAAGTACACCGGGGATTTTGCGTCACAATCTCTACCCACCAAGCCAGGCCGATGGAGTCGAATGTGTTAATCAACACTTCCTTGAGGTTATGCCAAAGGGTTTTCATGTTTTTCGCCGATTTATAAACGTCTACAGGGTGTTAAACGATATGGTGCTTTATTATCTTTTACATTTCTTTATACTCTGTTACTGTTATTTTTTCAAAGAAATTTTTTGTACCTTATCTAAGTACAGCGTATTTAGCGATCGCTGACGATAAATTTCATAAAGCGCCATCCCTGCTGCTACAGAAGCATTTAGGCTGGGAGTCTTACCTTGCAGAGGAATCGATACCAAGAAATCACAGGAACGTTGAGTCAACATACCCAGACCTTCGCCTTCTGAACCAATTACCAAAACGATTGGGCCTTTGAAATTGACAGTATGCACGGGTTCACTTCCACTTGCAGCAGTGCCATAAATCCAAAAGCCAGCTTCTTTTAATTCTTCTAAGGCGCGGCTGAGGTTAACAACTCTAGATACAGTAAAGTTTTCTAAAGCGCCTGCTGCTACTTTCATAACAGTGGAAGTGATCCCAGATGCCCGTCTTTGGGGAATTACCAATCCTTGAGCGCCTATTGCTTCGGCGGTGCGAATAATTGCTCCTAAGTTGTGGGGATCAGTAATTCCGTCAGCCACGACAATAACGGGATCGGTTACAGATTTAGACTGTTCAATGAGATCGGCTAATTCGATATAGCCGTAAGGAGCAGTTTGTGCTGCCACACCTTGATGATTAGCGCCATTGGTAAGATAGTCTAAGCGCTTGGGTTCAACCTCATCAATAACGGTGCCATTTTCCTTAGCTTGGAGCAGAAAATGGTGAAAGCTGGGATCGTAGCGCAGACGGGTCGTAATCCAGATGCGGTTAAGATTGCGCTGTTTTTGCAATGCACTCAATACTGGATGACGACCGTAGATGATATCGTTATCTTCTTCTATTGGTTGTGTAGATACAGGCGACTGAGAGAAGTTGCTATTTCGTTGTCGAGAATTGCCAGAAATGGTGTTGCTATCTATTTTCCGGGGATTGCGAGTGGGATTAGCAACAGAAATAGGGTTGCTATCTATTTTCCGGGGATTACGAGTGGGATTAGCAACAGAAATAGGGTTGCTATCTATTTTCCGAGGATTACGAGTGGGATTACTAACAACACGCTTACCCTTAATTTTTATAGGTTTACCACGATTGGGTTCGCCAGTAGAAGTGTTAGTGCTGATGATTTTTCTCGGTTTATTCTGCATTTGAGTTATGAATATAGCTTATGGTTGAACATCCCGATTACCTTAATTTCTGGAACCTAATCTACTGCTGTACCTATTGTTGTGAAATTGAGCTTTCACTCTTTTTCTACATGAAGCATTTGCAACAGTTCGGTTAGACGCTGGTAATCGGTGAGATATAAATAGCCTATTAGGGTTTCTAGACTAGTTGCCTGTTGATAAATTTCGGGATTAAGTCGCTTAGGGCGGCCTGTCGCGGCGTTTCTACCCCGTCGGACAATTTCTAATTCGGTGTCCCTCAGATGAGGAGTTAGCGATCGCAAATGTAGCGCTTGTGTTTCTGCTCTTACCTGCTCCACTACCAGACTATGGTAAATTCCCGACCGCTGCAATGGCAGCAGATAGAACATTCTAACATACAACTCATAAATTGCATCCCCCAAATATGCTAAAGCAGTAGGAGAAATTTGTTGCACTTGTGAGAGGGAAATCTGTTGGAATGGCCCTGTGGTTGCCAAGAGTGCTTCAGTCCAAGATAAACTCTGCTTGGGAGTTTTATCTTGTCCATCTAATAGCTCTTCCTCCTGTGACTTCACAAATAAATCATTCCTTGACGGGCTAGATTAGGAAGGCATTCTTCGCAAAGACTGATTTTTCTGAAGTATGCCATGATAGTATACTTAGCATAATCAATACTATCAAAATTACTTCTTAATTTCATCTTTTTGATTGAGAGTTGGCATTTAAAATCACCCTGATGTCAACGCCTGTAAACCAAATTTCGCCTACTTCTTGTGGTCTGTGTCTAAGATAGGGTAAAATCTGAACATCAAATACACCCCGTTACTAGATAGCATTGCTATGCTTACTTAGTAAGTGACAATTTTTAACTATACAGTATCAAGTCAAGTTTATCTATAGACAAATCTGCTAAATTTGTATTTTTTACAACTTTTTCAGACTTAATTATTTGTCGGAATGTTCTAGTAAGCGATTACACAGCAATCACTTGGTGTACATATTTTTTTGATTGCTCTACTTTAAAGATAATAATAGCGCAACTGGCTTCTTGCCTCTCCCACAAGGAGAGAGGTTTTCTGCCAGAAGTTTTAAAAATTAAGCTACCCGATGTTGAATCTGGATAGCTGAATTGGTCTCTCGGTTCAAGCAATCAAGACTACTTGACGTTTTCTAGAGCTTCTTCAACTGATTTTTGCAGGGAGAGAAACTTCTCTAGACGAACAAGCTTGACTGTTTGAGTTACGCGGGCATTCGTGACAATTTGCAAAGTGCCTTCAGCCGTTTGAGCCTGCTTGGCTAGCTGCACTAAAGCGCCCAAGCCAGAGCTATCAATAAAGTCGATTTGTGAGAGATCCAAAATAATGTGCTTAGGGCCCTCTTCGATCTTGCTGCCAAGCACTTTGCGAAATGTGGGTTCAGAAAAGGCATCTAACAAACCTGTGAGGCGGAATAGCTGGCAGTTATCCCGGACTTCACGAGTACCCCTCAGGCTAACGGTTAGATTCAGTGGCTCAGCAATAATTCCCTCCTCATGAGTTAAAGTGAACGCTCAAGTATAGATGGTTTTTGAGCAAGTTGTCTACAATCTTTTGGGGCATTGGGCACTTGTACTGAGCGAAGTCGAAGTATTGGGCATTGAAAAACTTTTTCTTAGTCCTTAGCTAGTACCCATTCCCTATTTTTACTTAACCTCGGCTGTTGCGGCTTGACGTGCTGCTTGCATGGCTTGAACAAATTGCTCAAACAAGTAATCGGCATCGTGTGGGCCAGGACTGGCTTCTGGGTGATACTGTACAGAGAATACAGGTAGAGATTTGTGACGTACCCCGGCAATGGTGCGATCGTTTAAGTTTAGATGGCTGATTTCCACAACTGCCGTAGGTAAAGAATCTGGATCAATAGCAAAACTATGGTTTTGGCTGGTAATTTCTACCCGTTGTTGTAAACCCGCAGGCTGATTTAAACCACGATGACCAAATTTTAATTTATAGGTTTCTGCACCTAATGCATGACCTAAAATTTGATGCCCCATACAAATACCAAAAATGGGTTTTTGACTTAACAAAAGCGCTTTGGCAGTTGCAATCCCTCCAGTGACGGCAGCTGGGTCGCCCGGCCCATTAGAAAGAAACACACCATCTGGATTGTAATTGAGGATTTCTTCTGGTGGCGTATCAGCAGGCACAACAATTACCCGACAACCGTAACTTACTAAGCGACGCAAAATGTTGCGTTTTACGCCAAAGTCAAGGGCGACAACGGTAAAGGCTTCTCCAAGATTTTCCGCAGCCTCACAGTTGAATTCCCAAGCTGGAATTGTGGGATCTGACCATTCATAAGCCGTTGATGTGGTGACTTCGCGAACCAGATTCAATCC
Source organism: Nostoc punctiforme PCC 73102 (assembly GCF_000020025.1). Classification (GTDB taxonomy): domain Bacteria; phylum Cyanobacteriota; class Cyanobacteriia; order Cyanobacteriales; family Nostocaceae; genus Nostoc; species Nostoc punctiforme. The sequence goes on from NC_010628.1 coordinate 1,419,714, forward strand.
CGCCATGTTGGGAGCCGCCTGTACCTGTTCTAGCAATTCCGCCTCATCGAGAATAGTTGTGGAAATGCCACCGTTCATGGCTCCAAACATCCGAATTTTGCGGGTGAGGGCGCGGGTATCTATGCCGTAGATCCCTGGTACTTGGTTTTGTTTCAGGTAGTCTGGTAAGGATTGTGTCGATCGCCAGTTACTTGGTCGTTGACAAATATTTCGGGCGATCGCACCCCGCACTTGAGGGCCATCTGATTCCTCATCTTCAAGATTAATACCAGTATTGCCTAATTCAGGATAGGTAAAAATGACAATCTGACCACAGTAACTAGGGTCAGTCAGTACTTCTTGATATCCGGTCATGCCAGTGTTGAACACCACTTCTCCGATCGCGGTTCCTGTAGCACCGAAAGACCAACCGCGATAAGTGGTTCCATCTGCCAGGACAAGTAAAGCAGGTATTGCGTCAGTCAGGGGCATAGTAAGTTGGGGAATTGGGAATTGGGAATTGGGAATTGGGAATTGGGAATTGGGGATTGGGAAAACTTTTCCCCACCTAGTCCCCAGTCTCTAGTCTCCAGTCTCCAATACTGCGATTGTTAATTATCCCATGAGTTGGGCAGTTGGGAGTTTTTAGGATCGTTAATTAAAATTAAAAGGGAATTAAACTAGCGGCAGTGGATTTGGCAAAGCTTGGGCAGTTAAAATTAATTATGCTTCAGTCTTTTTTATCCCGTGCAACCCTAATTTTTTTATCAAGCGCTCTAGCGGTTTTGTGTGTTGCCTGTAGTGAAGACAAACAAAACACTGCGACTGGTGGCAATGAGCAACCCGCGCCAATTGGGGATCTGGCATCAGCACAGCCTGCCGTCAAACCACGAACACCAGCTGTTACGCCAGAAGTACAGCCGCTAGAGCCGTCTGAAAGTGAACCCAGTATTTTTGAACAGGGGCTAGACAAAGCGGTTGGCGCTTGGAGTATCAGCCGTTCTGCTCAATCTCCAGGTGATTGGATTTTGGTGGCGAATCAGTACCAGGATGCGATCGCGCTGATGCAAAGAGTCCGGCGAAAAAGCCCAGAATTTGCGATCGCTCAAACCAAAATTACTGAATATCGCCGCCAAATTAAATATGCCCAACAACAAGCTACTCCTCGCCCTGTGCGTCTTGCCGAACCAAAGAGAATAGTGGTTGTGGTGCCCCAAACAACAATTACACCAAAGTATACCTCGCCTCCACAAGAAACAAAACCGTTACCAATAGAGCCAGGTTTGCCCTCATCAGCAGTGGTGATTCCAGATCAGGAAGTATTTACAGCGCCGATTAAAAGGCGAATTGGTGGAACGCCAATTGTGGAAGTCACTTTCAATGGCCAACGAGAATTTGAGATGATTGTGGATACGGGAGCCAGTGGCACTGTCATCACCCAACAGATGGCCAATGCTTTGGGAATCGTGACAGTAGGGAGAGCTAAAGCAAATACCGCTAGTTCTAGAGCTGTAGAATTTCCTGTGGGCTATGTTAATTCGATGGCCGTTGGTGGGGTAATAGTGAATAGAATCCCAGTAGCGATCGCAGGTGCGGAACTAGAAACTGGACTTTTAGGGCATGACTTTTTTGGCAACTACGATGTCACCATCAAACGTAATGTAATAGAATTTCGCCCGCAATCGCGATCGCAAATTAATTCCCCAGAAACTCAACTAACTGCTCCAACTTCGTCCAAGCTGCCCCGCTTTGTAGGATATCCTTAGCGATTTTAATCCCTTGGGCGTGATCCAGCAGTGCGATCGTACCTGCTACTTGCAACGCCAACGACGCATTCAACGCAACAGCATCTTGTTGCGCCTGAGTTCCCTTACCTTGGAGTACCGCCTTGAGAATTACTGCATTCTCTTGGACATCTCCACCCCGAAGCATACCTATGGGAGCAGGTGTTAGATCCAAATCTAGGGGATTAATGGTAGTTACCTGTACTTCTCCATCTGATAAAACCGCTAAGTCAGTTTCATCTCCTAACCCAGCCTCATCAAGTTTTTCTCGCCCATGCAAAACAATCGCCTTTTCCTTGCCCAAATTGTTTAATGCTTGGGCAACAGTCGCCAAAAGTTTGGGAGTAAATAGCCCCACAACTTGCCCACTAGGACGCAAAGGATTTACTAACGGCCCCAGTAAATTAAACACCGTTCTTACCCTAAGAGTCCGCCGCAATTGGGCAACTGCTTTAAGTGCTGGATGCCAACCAGGTGCAAACAAAAAAGTGATCCCCACCTCTTGTAATGCGGCTTGCACCTTGTCACTGGATGCGCTTAAGTTTACACCCAAGGCTTCCAATACATCTGCGCTCCCCGTGAGACTTGAAGCTGAACGATTACCGTGTTTAGCAACTGGTACGCCAGATGCAGCCGCAACAAAAGCAACGGCTGTGGAAATATTAAAGGTTGATGAACCATCTCCACCCGTGCCACAGGTATCTATTACAGTGCTGAGTGCTGTTGATAGCGGGGCGTTTAGCCCGTGCTGAGTGCTAAGTGGGGAAGATTGGGATTGTAATACTTCAGCCATACCAGTCAACTCATCGGCAGAAATGCCTCTAAAGTTCAGCGCTGTTAAAATAGCCCCTGATAACTCTGGGGGAACCGCTTCACTAAGCCAACCTTGCATCAATTCAGCAGCTTGAGTACGGGATAAGGATTGGCCATCTATTAATTGTTGCAGCAGCATATACCAGCTAGCAGAGGCTTCTTGAGCAGAGATTGGAAAAGTTGTCATAGCTAAGGTTTCTGGTTTGGTAGGGTGTAGCTAGGTTGAAGGGTATGGGAGCTATCCTACCGGAAAATTGACCGCTATTAAAATTAGGTTGAAATATCAAGGCTCAACTACAAAGCTGGATTAACAAGCTTCTGATTTTTTGCTTTTTTATCCAAATAAAGTTTAATTTCGTAGTTAGTAATGAATAGCTCTTTTCCTTTCGCTGCAACACTCTGCTTATAGTTATTCATGCCATACTGCAATTCCCATGCTGAGATATTAGCCCATTGAAAATTTTCTCGAATTTGCGATGAGTCGTCGTAGGTAATTAACCAGCGATGATGACATTGTTGCAAAAGTTCAGCAAATCTCTTATGTTCAAAAAACGTGTGTAAGTCACCATCTTTACCATATAACTTTGATTTTGTTGCACTAAAATATGGTGGATCTAAAAATAAAAATATATTTTCTCCTGGTGATTTTAATAGGTGACTGTAATCGAGATTAGTAATTTGGACATTTTCTGATAAGATACCTTCTAATTTTTCTAATCGGTCTATCGAAGAATTAGTAAATCTTTTATGAAAAGCTTCTTGAGAAAAGCCACCTGATTCTACAGTTCCTGAAAAAGTAATTCTATTAAGGACGAAAAAACGAACTGCTCTTTCTAAATCAGATAAACTATTGACATCTACACTAGCTAATTCTGTAAAGAGTAATTTACCATCTCTATATTTAACTTTAATATGCCGAATTTCTTGAACTAAGTGAGCCAGATCGCATTGGGCAAACTTCCAAAATAAAAATAGTTCGCGGTTTAAATCGTTAATCCAAATCTTGATATGCGGAAATTTTTGTCTTAAATAAATAAATACAGAACCACCACCTACAAAAGGCTCTCGAAATTCTGAAAAATTATCTGGCAAGTATTCAGCTATTTGATTTATTGCTTTTGATTTACCACCAGGATACCGCAGAGGACTTTTGATAATCATTCATTATAAGGACATATTCAAACTATTTCACAGGTGATACTTGTTTAGTGTTTTTATCAACTATAGTTTCTGGAAAACCATCCCAAGTTCTTCCATCAATTTCTCTACCATATTTTTTCTTTTGAATGCCTCCCCATTGTTTAAAGAAAAATGGCACATTAGCTTGTATACACTGCTCTCTAATATCTCTTACCCATTCAATGTTCATAGGACGAGCACCTACACCAGATTCTCCACCAACAATAATCCAATGTAGCTCATCTAAAGAAAGTGTTAAAGAACCTAAAAGAGGCTCACAAGATAAAAACCTAATTTTTGCAGGAATCTCTTTTAAAATTTCACTTCTCCACACCCAAGCCTGAGATTCGATACTTACTCCAGCCCAAATATTACTAGGCCATTTCTTTATGGAATTAGCTATTTTAAGCATTCTTTGTGGACGCTTAGTTAATACCTGAAACTGATGCCAACTAGCTTCTTCCATTACATTAAATACATCTTTGATAAATTCTTCTGAAATATCATCAAGGAATAAATCACTCATGGAATTAACAAAAATTAGGCGAGGTTTCTTCCATGAAAGAGGCATTTTAAGTCTTTCATGCCAAGTTTTTACATCAAAACCTTGTTCGTAGGGATGACCAGCAACACCTCGCCACCGCTCTGCAAAACGTTCTGCATAACAATTTTTACAACCAGGACTAATTTTATGGCAGCCAGTGGTAGGATTCCATGTAGCTTCTGTCCATTCTATTGTTGAAGATACTGACATAGAATTTTACTCCCCAACTGAAACTAGGTTCACTATATTAGTATTATTGTACTGCTCTAACGTAATTATCCAAAGTTAAATTGCCTCTTGCGCCCAATTCTTTAGCTTCTATAATATTTTTTTTGTGAAAATCCAGTAAAATCTCTCTATACTTAGGTCTACTTAAATAACCTAGTTTGCCAATTTCAAGAATAATAAGACTTATTACGTCTTTCAAAGTTATCCAATCTTGATTATTTCTTCGTAAAATCTCAATAATTTCAGGTCTAATTGTTTCAATTCGCTCATCATTTTGACGCTCCCATGATTGAGTCAGAAATTTATGATTTTTTCCAGTTTTATCATCTTCAAAGAAAAGCAACTTATTTTCTTCACAAAAAAATTCGTTTAAAAACTCACCAAAAGCTTTCTGCGGATGGTTACTACCAACTACAATATTGTACTGAGGTCTAGAATCATTGTATGTTTCCTTAATTTCAAAAATAGCCACTCCTTTAAAGGTACTTTCTTTTTGAAGCCTAGACTTAAAATATTCAAGCGCCCACCTTTCAAATTTTTGTTTTTGTTCTTGATCTTGGCATTCTAGCCACTTGGGTTTCCAGTCTAAATCAGAGCTATGTCCTAATAAGTTAGTTAAATTTTGTGTGTATGTTTCGGCAGTTTTCTGGTCTTTAGAATTTTTATAGCTTGTTTTATATAAACCTGCATGGCGAGCTACTGCGCGGTTATGAAATAGTAAAAATAATTCTCCTTTATATTTACTAACGTAATTGGCAATAGAACATATTTGCTCAAAAGTTACTCCCTTAACTCCAAACGCATCCAGAAAAAATAACGTTGGGTATTTGTCCAATTCATTCATTATTTGAGTGAATGCTTTATCAAATCTTTGAGGTTCATAAACTTTATAGGACAATCCTTCACTTATTAAATTACAGTTACTTTTGAGTTCTTGGTTAAGGTCTTTCTTTTCCTCGGTAAAAAAACATCTTAAGGTAACACGTTCTTCAAAACTAAATATCTTAGCACATTTAAGAGCTATCAAAGGCGAACCGTCTGTATCCAAAAATTCGGTTTTGTATCTCTGCCAAAACTTCGATTGATCTACAAAATTTTCAATACCAATCCCTTCATCGTATTTGCCTGCTCCTGCAAAACCATCAACATAGTTAATATACATAGATTGATAGGATTTGCTACCGCCCAAATTATAGCAATAAGCCTGTATATATTTCAGCATTATCCGATGTTTGGCTGCTGACCAAGGTCTTTTACGAGCAAAAAATTTATTTGAATCTTCTGGTTGTTGATCAAATAGAGATAATTGTTTTACTGACATTGCTGAACCTTCGGAAATAACAAAATATCTGATAGCTTTGCACTAGGTTAGCAAATACAGGCAAAGCTCGTAAAAATTGCAACAACTCTCCAAAATTTATCGTACCTAGCTGTTTGGCGCGTAGGTTTCTGCTGTAAGCGATCGCAAACCTATTACCATAAAACTACGCTTCCGTAATATATACTCACTAACTAATTTTTACCTTGATTTTATGTTGCAATCTCGTAAAAATCTGTTACATTACTTTACAGGTAGTTATAACTGTTACAACATAAAAGCTCGGAGTATTATTTATGGCAGACGTTAAGAAGACTACGGGTTCAGTTCCAGAAGATCCTAATGCTTTGCGCTGGGGCTTCACTCCTCAGAGCGAAAACTGGAACGGTCGTTTTGCAATGATTGGTTTTTTATCTGCTGTTGCGCTTGAAGTGTTTTCTGGTCAAGGGATTTTACACTTCTGGGGCATTCTATAGATTTCAACGTTTTTACACCTTCATTAGATGATTAGGCAAGGCAGCGATATCTAAAATCGTCTGCTTTTCCTTTATCAGAAACTTCCCTTATCGTGATGAGCGAAATATTACCCGACCTGGGGATTCTTCCTGATTAATTCGCGCATATACTCGAAGACAAGTTAAGACTTCGCCAGGAATACCACCACAATCTAGTTGTAAGTCATCCTTGGATGAAGCACAAATATCTGCATAAAGTCCCGATAATTGGCGGATTCGCACTTCATTACCTGCATTAATAGCTTCGTCAGCGACTTTCTTCAGGATGCGTCGTGATTCATGTTGTAGCTTTCCCCACCAAGAATAACGTTCAGCCGGTGGTACGAATACTAAAGAATGTATGGCTTCGTCCATGTCAATCCAAGCACGGAGAATTGACAGGGGATCAGTGTTTTTTTCAGCTTTTTGGGTGCGTTGGAAGCGATCACTTAAAGCATCAATATATTGATCGCGCTGTTCTGCTTTGGAGTGTAAAGAAATGACATCGAAGCTAAAAACGCTCTTTAAAGCATGATGTAAATCGGGGTCTATTTCAATAAAATTCATATATAAAAATAGGAATGCTGCTGGTAAATCGGATACATTACCTTGGGAAATTTTAGAAGTTGAAAGTGCCTGTTGATACAAGGTTAATCCCTGAGTTTGAACAGTACCACTAAGGCCGGGGTAGATAATTTCGTCGCGGATAAAGGGAAGTTGATAGAGGTTAGAATTATCTGCGATCGCACCAACTTCTTCAGCTAAGTCTAAAGTGCGCGATCGCCAAGTTGCAGCCAAATCTTCTGGTAATCGCAGCAGTTTGCGTTGAATCTCATTCCACAAATCTGAGTCCGTTGTGCTTTGCAGTTGGGAATTACCCAGATAATAATTAAGTTCTGAGTCAGAATCGAAAGCTTCCCGCAGGTGAATTAGTTTTAAATCATCTGGCGCATCTTCCCAACCACTATTTTGCTGTGGGGGTGCAGGCTGCAACAGGTTATGAATTTCTTGCAGCACCTCATCGCATATTTTAGATCCTGGATCTAGTGGAAATTCTGTGCGAGCCTGATTTAAAGTAGCCTCTAGTCCATACAAACTAAACCGCAGTAGTTGTGCTAACTGTGAGTTTTCTATCTCTAATAATTGACGCAAGTGCTGCATAAATCTCACCTCCAAATATTACTTGTATGTGATTCGTAGTGAATTAAACTTGCGTTCCTCTGCGCCCCTTAGCGTTTACTCCGCGCCCCTCTGCGTTTAAAAATCTTAATTTTTTCAATGCAGAGGAACGCATTCGCAAAGCGTCTCGTAGAGAAGGTTTAATACAAGAGTTAATGTATGCCGCAAAATGGATCGCGTTCTTTATCAACTTCATTGGGTTGCAATTCTAATTCAGCAATATAAATACATCCCTCTTCTTTTAGGCATTCCTGACTGTTTGATGTCCAGTAAGGTACTTCACCAGCGTGCATCCGCAGAATGCCTTGATCGTCAAGAGTTACACGATATTGGCAAGGGTAATCTGTTGTCACATCTGGTTTGCTGAGTGCGCCAATTCGTATCCATTTTTTGCTGTTGGTTTCCGTGTCTGTATGATAAATATAAAAAGTGTGCTGGCCAGTTTGTGGAAATGGAGGCAAGGGATTACTAATTAACCCAATTCCTGGCTCCGTCACACCATCGCGCAGATAGTGAAATTTTTTGAACAATTTACTCCCATCATTTCCTACTTCGAATACAAGATGATAGGCATCTGGTTGATCGACAGTTGCGGACTCAATAACATTGACGGCAATATCACCATCATTTAAATCTTTATTGAAACCTTCAACAGCAATATTCCAATTCAATTTACCATCAGCAAATAGGGGTGATGTTTCAGAAACAACCGATTCCAAATCAATGCCAGGAATATCAATTAAATAATGGGGATTTCCCTGACAAAGCAACACATTAAATTCAAGGGTTTGGTCAATCTCAAACTGAACTTTAATTTTTTTCAGGAACTCTGCCTCTTGCATTCCCAGTTTATTCATGAGGTTTTTACCGTCGAAGCTACCCCATAGTCGTAAATCTCCATCTTCGTAGTCTTGACGGTAAATAATATTAGTTAATTGGATTCCTTGCCATGCAGTACGAACCTTGGCGACAGTTTCCCAAGGTGCAAGTTGATAGAGTTCTTGTCCAGCCTTAAATATGGTTAGTAAATCGTTACTCTGGGTTTTGCGTTTGAAGTTACAAGGCAAATAATAAAATAGATTTTTGACATCAATTTCTAGCTGGTTGGCTCCCTTACGCAGCAAGCTTTTTGACTCTTCTGGATCGAATCTTAATCTTCGTAGTTTTTCGGCATAGCAAGCACCGGCAGAGGTGGCTAATTTGGTAAATTCCAGCACAAAAGTAATTCGTTCTGGATTCCACACAAAATATGGAGACTTACTAAATTCTTGGTAAATTTGGCGCTGTACTATGTCTAAATTACAAGTTTTTCCAGACAGAATTAACCAATCTACTTTTTGGGAATTCCAAGAATCTTTGGCGATCTCATCGGGACGTAAGCGACTTTCCATCAATCCTTTAGCAATACCGATCGCTTCCTTAATTCCTGAAACGGTGGCTCGTTCAAACTGGTAGTTATCTAGAGTAACGCAGATGCTATTTGGATCTTTGACTTGCAATTTAATGGCACTTTGAGTGAGCAGTTCAGAAATTTGTTGTTCAGAAAGTGTGAAGGTTAAAAGAGAATTATCTGCTGGTGCCTTTTGCCCAAGTTTAAGTTTAGCTGCTTCTGCATGATCCCAGAGAATATAAAAGGATTGCAAGCGTTGGGGTGCTTGTTGCCAACGAGTGGGTAATACTTTCTCGGCAGTATCTAGGGCATCTTTATAAGCAATATCGCCTTCTGGATTATCTTTATCTAGACATTTTAAAAGACTGCCATTTTTGAATTTGCCTTGTTCTAAAAAGCGTTCGTTTAACTCAGAACTAATTAAATCTTCTAGTTTTTCGCTTTCAATATCACCTGTTGTTACTGCTGCCAATAAAAAATCTGCGATCACAACTTTTAATAATCTAAAAATTCGCAGTGTAATTAACTCACCACCTAACTGTAAATGACCGGATGAACCTAATAGTTTGGGGGTGAGTTTATAGTAACGTCCTCCTAAACCCCGGTCTTCATAATCAGCAAAAGTTGGGGTTTTGTCTTCTAAAGTCAGTTCAATTAAAGCTAAGTCTGTGGTTCCGCCGCCGATATCCAAAACGAGGACATTTTGTGACCATTTATTTCCTACTTGACGGCAACGAGTTTTGAATGACTCGATGCCAATATTCAGATTACCGCCAAATTCTCGCCATAAAAAGAATATTGCCACAGAAACGGCTTCATCATAAGCAGTTTGGACATCATCTATCCCCAATTGCTCAACAAATTCCTTAACTTCTTTGCGAACAACTGGTGGGGCGACGGTGGGGTAGGTGACAACTGCTGTCAAAAAAGTTCCTTCTGAAAATCTACGTTGGGCGCGTTGGCGATAATCTTCAGTTAACTCGATTAAATGCGCCCAAGCAGATTGAATCAGTTGATTTGCGGTAATTATTTTTTCTTCACCATCCAAAATAACTGAAAACGATCGCTCCTGACCAAAATAGCGTTTGGGTGAATGGTGAAACCTGCTGATAATTTCCTTTAAAGAACTGCTGGTACCTTGAGCGATCGCTTTTTTGCGGTTATCTCTAGCTTCTCTACCCATCCGCAGTTTTAAGTCCCCTAACTGCGAAATTTCCAACTCGCTGGGAATTTCCGTATCGCGGCGATCGATATCCAGCACAACTGGGATCAGATTTTGCGACTCTAGGGTAGGGACGCGGAACACCTCATGATAGATTTGGTAAAGTTTTTTGCTGACAGCACGGCGAAACCTCTCGCTGTTTCCTAAAGAAAGTTCAATTTGGCGAATTGCTTCTAAAAAACGCTCTTTATTGTCACTTTCAAAAACTTCACTCAATTTGCTTGGATCTATATCCAGGTTTTTGCTAATTTCTGTGATGAATTTTGCCCAATCATCATCGCTAACATCTGGTAAAGCAACTGAAGCGGGAGAACTCAGCCATTGTGATAAGCGATCGCGCAACCGCATTTCTTGTTCTTTTGGGAGAATTTCTGCGATCGGCACTTCAATCGGATCGAAAAGTGTAACTGTAGAGTTCGATGTACCAAAATCTAAAGCAAACCATCCCGGAAATCTTTTTTGTTGTTTCTCTGGTTCTTGATCGCTATATTTGTTGAGTTGAAAAGGGTTCATTACAGTATCCGTTTCTGTTGTTTGGTTAGTAGAGCTTTGCGTCGTAATGTGAGGAATTGAGGGATGAAATTTAAACGCAAAGATTAGCACAGAGGAACGCAGATTTTTTAGTTTTGATTTTCTATGAATTGAGGAAATCTTATACTTAATTTGTGGCTCCTTGAAAATCTGCTGAGGAGCATCCCAATTAGAAAAAATATACAGTACTGATGCAAAAACCCTTTTAAATCTTCTTACCTTTGCGTCCTACCCTGCGGGAAGCCACTTCGTGTCTATGCGTCCTTTGCGGTTCGTTTTCTCATCCTCCTGGGTAAGTTGCAATCCCCTATGTAAATTAAATTTGAGTATTTGGCTTAGGGGAAAGATTACAAGTATTATTGAATAATTTATCCCCTATAACCTATTTTCAAATCACGAAATATCTAAGTAAGAAACAGCAGCGATTTCTGAAAGAATCTGCAACCAAGTAGGAATCGCTATCTCAGGTGGTAAGTCCCCAGCCGCCAAATATCTCAGCAAAGTTTCTTTTTTTGAAAGGTTTTGTAAACTAGGAATAATTTGATCCAAAATGCCTGCTATTTCTGAATTAATTTGCTGATTAACTTCGCTAACATACTGCACAAGATGGAGACTAGCGCTAGCAGTGATTTCATCTCGCAGCCGCAGTACTAAAAGTTGGTGATTGCTCGATCTAGATAAACCTTGGCTTTTTTCTGGTGCCCAGTCAAAGATTTGACCAACGTTGTGTTTCTCGTCTTGACGCGCTAAAGGAAAGATGGTTTCAGGTGCAACTGTTTTATCTTTACTACTGATTTCCGAGATGATTGCTTCCTTCCATTCATTAGGATCGCATCCTAGTAATAATTTGTAAAAGAGATCGGCATCTTCAAAACCAAATTTTTCTTCGATTTCTTGTTCCATATCTGGATGGAAAAATACTTGCAATTGTTCGCGTTCTGGGGCTACATAATTTGACAATTGGTTCAACAAATCCACCACTGCTTGATGAATGCGATCGCGGGCAAAATCTTCTACTTCTTTAACGGTTTTTTCAAATACTGGATAAAAATCATCGCTTTTAGTTGGAAGAGAACTATTTACACGATTTCCTCGATCGAATAATTTCCCTGCTGCACCTTTAGATTCTGCCAGAGCGATCGCTCCATTGTTGGCTTTGTTGAAGAGTAAAGTCCACTGGTTCCAATTGAGGATTCTAAAAGTGAGTTCGTCTTTAACTACATCGCTGACGACAACACCGCGCCGATCTTTAAGTGGTTCTGTCCCTAAATCTTTTTGAAAATTCCTGTAGATTTTATCCAAGCTTTCGACCACAAAGCGCAACTCGATAAAGGCGGGACTGTCTCCTGTAGGGATGCCTTGCTCATGAATCTCATCTATGATGTCCTTCAGGTGATCTTGTTGCTGACTCACAACATCAGCAGCTCTGCGAGTATCTTCATACAGTTGCTTCAGACCATGAGTAGCTACGTGGGTTTGAATTAATTCCCGCAACTTACTAAGTCCCCCATCTTGACCAAAGTAACCTAGTTGCTTCCCTAAATTACTGCGGGGATCGGTCTCTAACAGCCGTTCACTTAATAGCTCCCATTTATCTTGTAGCCGTTTAGAGCGATCTAGGTAATCAGGATAGTCCAAGTTAGCCAAAAAATCTGGTGAGCCTGCTTTGACGGTACTAGAACGTTTTGCTAATTCAGCTAGTCCCAACAGTGGCGACAGTAAAACGATGCGGTCTTTTTGGGTTGTAAAGGCTTCTGCACCATCAATGGTAGTTTGCAGAACTTTGAGTTTTTGGAAAACGGTTTCCTCTTTTAAATGCGGACTATCTTCAATCAGGCGATCAAGTTCTCTTTCGCCACCTTCACTGTCTAGGGGGAGTTGATCGAAACGACCTACACCTACGAGAATTAAATCTTTCAGGTCTTGTCCAGGTCGCTGCTGCTGCATCATGGTAAAGATTTTATTGGCGCGATCGCTACCGGGAGATTTACCATTTAGCAATACCAAAATTGTTTGTACTTCTGCCAGTTCCCGCAGTGACAAAAAGGTATCCCTAGCTCCCGAATTAGCAGCTCCCAATCCTGGAAAGTCGATCAGAATAAATTTAGCTGCACCTGTAAAATCCCAAATTTCCCGTGAGATTTTCACATCGATATCTACGCGACGGATGAGTGGAAAGCTATTCTGCAATAACTTTGTTGGTAGCCTCTGGGGTGGACTTGGTAATCGGATATGCGCTGGCGGTAAATCCTCAAATTTCAGATTTTGGATTGCCATTGGCTGTTCGATCAGTTGTAGCCCCTCACGGGCGGTGGTAGCATCAATCTGGTAGTGCCCACCACACATCACTTCCCCATAAGCTTGATAAGCCCGCAGGAATAATACCAACTCCCGGAGTAAATAACGTAGCTCTAAATTGTTGCTACTATTCCAAGCCTCCTCACACCAGCTAATAATATCTTTGCCAGAGTTGAGTTTTGATACTGGTATCGGAGGAAGTCCTGCTGCTGTCGTGCGTTTATGGGCTTCCCCTAGCATGAAGCGTAGACACTCATGTACCCCTTCGTGAGAAAGATACTCTACAGTGAAATTGCTTAATTGGGTAGTTGCAAAGTCGTCCTGCGGGATGATATGTATTGCGGTAACATTACCTGTAGTGGGGTTTTCACTGACTGGTAAAGCATCTGCATATCCAATTAGACTGCCTAAAAGTAAAGTTTTTCCACTACTGAATTCCCCCATCACCCCAATTTTGACAGGTGAAGTTGCAAGGTCTACAGTTTTCTGGGCAGCTGACCGCAAACGCAGGAGACAGTCATCAAGACTAGCTGGAACCCAATCTTCTTGTTTTGAAGGGTGCTGGGGCACAGAATCTATCTTTCGGAGGATGAATTCGCCGTACTCCTTAAAACGGCCCAGTTTATCTGGTTCCATAAAGTAGTTCCCGCCTAACATGAATTTCTGTGAGCTTTATAACATATAAAATACGATAGCTAGTCATTGTTGCAACGTGTTGATATCACATTTAGCATCTCTCTCATTTAATTTGCGATTTTGGAATGAAGCATTTTGAACGGTCAAGACAATTTTGAAAAATCGGGTTTTTCAAGAAAAGTTGAAAAGGAATTCAGAAGTCAGAATTCAGAAGCTCAGAATTGTAATGTAGATTTTTATACACAGAATTATAGAAAATCCTTAGTATAGATTTGGGCATTAAATCCTTTTAGAGCATTGATTTTAAGAGATTTTCTGAAAAAAATTAGGTGAATATAATTCGTTACTACACAAGCAAAGTTTACTTACACGGAAGACTTAAAAAATCAAAAATTTCAAACCCACTGACGTTGGTTTTGTATTTCGACTCCGCTCAACACAAGTCTGTATAGTCGTGACTTATAGTCGCCAGGACTTTAATTCATGCTGAATTCTTCTTGATAAAAAATCAATATTTATTTGATATGAAATTACCAATTATTATGAATTTCTGATAAAGATGTAATCGCCTCATAGCGACTCATATAGTTTTTGTGAAGTTAAATAAGGTTTTGAGCGATGTGATTACATAGCTAAGATGAACTTAAAGGTAATTTTAAGAATAAACATAGTCAAATAATTTTCCTGATAGATGGATAATTTAAATTTCACCAAAAATCATGAAGTTAATCTTAATGATAACTTCAGCATTTTTTTAATTTATTTACAAGAGAAAAGCAATTGTTGGAGATATAAAAATAAATAAAGTATTAAGATAAAATAACAGGCCGCAATCAAGATGATATCCCTTTATTAACAAATTCTATTTTCAGACATATTACCTTAATAATTTAGGCAGAGCAGGCAGGCAAAAGTGTTTTCCAAAAAGGTGCAGAGCTACATTAACGAAATCATGGTTCAAGAGGAAGTAATACCACAGGATGAAAAAGTATTTTGCCAGCAGGTAGACACTTCTCCTTTGATGATTTGGATGGCTGGATGCAATGCACTTTATTGCTACTTAAATTCAAATTGGCTGGAATTTACTGGAACCCATCTAACAAAAGGCGGGCCTGCATCTGCTCGAGTAGAAGAGATAAGCAAGATCTGGGCTTGTAGCGTCCATCCAGAAGATAGACAACGATGTAAGAATATATACTTAAAAGCATTTGCAACGTATAATTCTTTCCAGAGGCAATATCGCCTGCGTCGGTCTGATGGCAAATATCGCTGGATTTTAGATACGGCTGCGCCACGATTTTCAGCAGATGGCAGCTTTGCGGGTTACATCGGTTATTGTGTGGATGTGACAGAAGTGCGACCTACCCTGAGAGAAAACTGCTCGGCATCTACAAATTCATCTCGTCGTCTTTGCAAATTAACAGAACAAAAACAGGCGGCAAAATTAAAAAAAGCACAAAAGCAACTACAAGCCGAAACTGCAAAACGCCAAGTAGTTGAATCACAGTTACGCCAAAAGACATCGGAATTTACAGCGATTTTGCAAGTGCTTCCTGATTTGTACTTTCGTATCAATGCTGATGGAAGTATTCTGGATTACAAACCAGGAAAGATTGGGAACCAATACATTTCAACAGAAGATTGTCAGGGCAAGAGTTTGCTAGAATGCCTACCGACTGCTATCTGCGATCGCTTCCAGCAAGCAATAACTCAAGTACTAGAAACTCAATCTTCAGTCAGTTTTGAATATACCTTACCGCTCCCACAAGGGAATAATAATTTTGAAGCTAGGTTATTACCATTACCAGACCAGCAAATCATAGTTCTTGTCGGTGACATCAGCGATACAGTACAAACAGCATTAATAGAAAGCGATACCAAATTTCGCACCATTATTGAAAATGCCAATAACGTTATTTTTGCCCTGACACTTGAGGGGATATTTTCTTACGTTTCTCCAAACTGGACTGAAATTTTTGGGCATGAGATTGCAGAGGTTGAAGGCCAATCTTTTATTCCCTTTGTGCATCCTGATGATGTGCCTATTTGTGCAGATTATTTCCAAAGAATTGCGACAACAACCGAAAAGCAAGACGCAATTGAATATCGGGTAAAACACAAAAATGGCAGTTGGCGATGGCATACAAGCAACTCATCTGCTATTAGAGATGCCAATGGTAATATTGTAAACTTCGTTGGTATTTGCTATGACACCACCGATCGCAAACAAGCAGAAGTTGCACTCAGAGAATGTGCCCAACGGGAAGCATTACTCAATCGTCTTTCTAACCAGATTCGAGCTTCGTTGGATCTCAATTATATTGTGGAAACCGCAGTGCGGGAGATCCGTGACTTATTCCAAATTGATCGCTGCGCCTTCTTTTGGTATCGGCAAGAGGCTGAAGTTACTCATTGGGAGAAAGTATACGAAGCGAAAAGTTCCTTTTTACCCTGTCTAGTTGACGAGCAAGAAGCAACTAGTGCAGAAATTGAACTCATCGCCGCCAAAACCTTGAATAGAGAAATTATCCGCATTAATGATGTTGAGACTGTAACCGATTGCACTGCACAGCTATTTTTGCGGGATTTTGGTTTCACTGCTTTTATGTCGCTACCTGTACACACCAAATCTGGCGAAATAGGCACATTTAGCTGTGGTTCTTGTGGTGGCTTCCGGCCTTGGCTAGACAACGAAGTAGAATTACTACAGGCAGTTACAGTGCAAATAGCGATCGCCATTGACCAAGCTAAACTCTACACCCAAAGTCGCATTGCTGCTCAAACTGCCCAAGACAAAGCCCAGCAATTAGAAGCAGCATTACTAGAACTTCAACAGACCCAAACGCAACTGATTCAAACCGAAAAAATGTCCAGTTTGGGACAATTGGTTGCAGGTATTGCCCACGAAATTAATAATCCCGTCAATTTTATCTACGGCAATATTAGCCACGCTCGTGAATATACTAAAGATTTATTGCACTTGGTAGAACTTTATCAACAGAGTTACTGCCCACCAACACGAGAGATTCACCAACAAATCTACAACATAGATTTAGACTTTCTCAAGCAAGATTTGCCTAAAATTCTGGATTCTATGAACATGGGAGCCGAACGCATTCGGCAGATAGTCTTATCTTTACGCAATTTTTCTCGCCTTGATGAAGACGGCACGAAAGCAGTAGATATTCATGAAGGTATTGATAGCACCTTACTGCTGTTGCAAAATCGTTTGAAAGCCAAACTAGGATGTCCCGAAATCCAAGTAATCCGAGACTATGGCAACCTACCACCAGTAGTCTGTCACGCAGGACAGATGAATCAGGTGTTTATGAATTTGTTAGCAAATGCGATCGATGTTTTAGAAGAGTCATTTGTCACTTGTACTGAGCGTAGCCGTACCACTTCGTGGAAGCAAGCTACGCGTAGCGTCTCGCAGAGAAGTATTAGTCACTTGTCATTAGTAAATAACTCTAAACAAAGGACAAATGACCAAGAACAAATGACTTCTCCCCAGATTCGCATTCGCACCCTTATCAAAGAAGACCGTGTAATCATTAGCTTTACCGACAATGGCCCAGGCATGACTGAAGAAGTACGCAAACGCTTATTTGACCCCTTCTTTACTACAAAATCCGTGGGTAAAGGCACGGGTATGGGTTTGTCAATTAGCTACCAAATTGTCGTCCAAAAACACGGCGGACAAATCCAGTGTATTTCAGCACCAGGAGAAGGCGCGGAGTTTATCATCATGATTCCACTACATGAGCAACCTTCAACATAAATACAACTTTAATCTTTTCTTAATCAAAAAGTTAACCTATTGGTTGTTAACTAAGATTAATTCACTTTTTGCTGCAACATTTGAACCCCCCAAAAACCTAAAATTTACAGGAATTGGGGGGATTATTTATACTAATATGGGGAGTTAGAGCTAGAAAGATTACACTTTAATTACTCTGTAATGGTAGTACTATCTTTGCGTCGGCATAGCCCAACCCAGGCGATAGCACCTTTAAAAAAATCCCTGAATACAAGTAAGGTAGAAGGCTGGGATGATACAACCCCAAGGTCAAAATAGTATCACCTACACACGCGTTATTCATCTAAGTCACGTGATTGACATAGATATTCCCCAGTGGCCTGGAGATCCCACAGTAGAATTTGAAACTGTGGCTGAACTAAATAATGATGGCTATTACCTCCGACGTTTAGCCTTGGGGGAACATAGCGCTACCCATATCAACGCTCCTAACAGCTTTCATAGCTATAGTATGGGAATTGACCAATACCCCGCCCAATCTCTGGTTGTACCTGCGGTGGTCATAGATATTCGTCAAGCCACAGCCGTGAATTCTGATTATGCCCTGACTATTGCTGATGTTGTGGCTTGGGAAGAAGAATACGGCGAGATTTCTCAAGGGTGCGTAGTTATACTGAATACTGGTTGGCAAAAAAAGTGGTTTGATAAAAGTGCATTCCTAAATCATGATGCTCAAGGCATTGCTCATTTTCCAGGGTTTGGTAGCGATGTAACTCAATTCTTACTGAAGGAACGGCAAATTGCTGGGGTAGGGATTGATACTCATGGTGTAGACCCAGGACAGGATAACACTTTTGCTACTAATCGCCTGGTATTGGAAAAACCGCGTATTGTTTTAGAAAATCTCACCAATTTGGATCAGTTACCACCCAAAGGTACTACTCTAGCGATCGGGATTCTGCGGTTGCGTGGTGGTTCTGGTTCTCCTGTCGGTGTCTTGGCGTTAGTGCCTTAATTTTTATATCGATATTTGCTTCTCACACCAATTTTTTAAACTTGAGGATAACCTAGAAAGCAAGCAAACTTAGTACAGCTTTGTGTAAAATCTTAGCGTTTTTTAACGCAGAGGAAAGCCTACGAAAAACCTAACCACCTAACCTCTTTCCCGATGTGGGAAGGGGGGAAATTTAAAGTCTCTCTTCTAAAAGGAGAGAGATTTAGAGAGAGGTTTTCCAAATACCGTGAAAAATCAGATAAACGCATAGGTACGAAGAGTTTTGCCTTTAATTCGCTAAGAATTAATGAAATGCTGTACTTAGTACACAAGTTTACTCGATCGTCAGCCGGGGATTTTTAAGATGACAACTCCGCTATCTTGCCGCAATTACATCAATGGTCAATGGTTGAATGCTGTAGGAGAAGCAACTTTAGAAAGTCGCAACCCTGCGGACAAAACCGAAATCGTTGCCACATACCCCCGTTCCCAAGTTAATGATGTAGATACAGCAGTAGCCTCTGCCCGTAAAGCCTACCGCAGTTGGCGCACAGTCCCGGCCCCAGCTAGGGCAGAATACATCTTTCGCGTCGGGGAAATATTACTCCAGCATAAAGAAGAACTTGCCCAGTTAATCAGTCGGGAAATGGGTAAACCTCTGACAGAAGCTAGGGGCGATGTGCAAGAAGGTATTGACTGTGCCTTTTACAGTGCTGGCGAAG
The DNA here is from genome assembly GCF_000020025.1 of Nostoc punctiforme PCC 73102. GTDB lineage: Bacteria > Cyanobacteriota > Cyanobacteriia > Cyanobacteriales > Nostocaceae > Nostoc > Nostoc punctiforme. Next base: position 1,438,785 of record NC_010628.1, read on the forward strand.
GACGGCGACTATTCGGGCAAACTACACCATCGGAAATGTCTAATAAATTCGCCATGACTGTGCGAATGCCTATCGGAGTTTGTGCGTTAATTACTCCCTGGAATTTTCCTGTGGCAATTCCTTGCTGGAAAGCTATGCCAGCTTTGGTATGTGGCAATACAGTCATCCTTAAACCTGCCGAAGATACCTCCGCCTGTGCAACTAAATTGATTGAAATTTTCCAACAAGCAGGTTTGCCACCAGGAGTAATTAACTTGGTGCATGGTGTAGGAGAAGAAGCGGGGAAAGCTTTAGTTGAGCATCCCAATGTAGATTTGGTATCGTTTACTGGTTCTTCAGAAACGGGTGCTTTTGTTGGCGCTACTTGCGGACGCACTCACAAGCGTGTCTGTTTGGAAATGGGTGGTAAAAATGCCCAAATAGTGATGGAAGATGCAGATTTGGAACTTGCCTTAGATGGTGCAGTGTGGGGTGCTTTTGGAACAACTGGTCAACGGTGTACGGCTACCAGCCGCCTGATTTTGCATCGTGATATCAAAGAAAAATTTACCACCATGCTCTATGAGCGTACCAGTAAGTTGCGCTTGGGTGCTGGCAATGATACCGACACAGATATTGGCCCGATTATCAATGAAAAGCAACTTCAACAGGTAAGCAAGTATTTGGATATAGCCCGTGAGGAAGGAGCAAAGGTTTTAATTGGTGGGGAAATTGCCAGTGAAGGCTCATTGAAAAACGGTTACTTCTTTCAACCAACTATTTTGGATCGTGTAACTCCTGATATGCGCGTCGCGCGTGAAGAGATATTTGGGCCAGTAGTGGCATTAATTGAGGTTAGTTCCTTTGAGGAAGCGATCGCAATTCTCAACGATAGCAATTATGGTCTTTCTTCTTCAGTTTACACCCGCGACATCAACCGGGCTTTTACTGCTATGCGCGACATTGAGGCAGGTATCACCTATATTAATGGCCCTACTATCGGCGCAGAGGTACACTTGCCATTTGGTGGTGTAAAACAAACAGGTAACGGACACCGCGAAGCTGGAACTACTGCTTTGGATGTTTTCACAGAATGGAAAAGTGTTTATGTTGACTTCTCTGGAAGTTTACAACGCGCTCAGATAGATAACCGCAGTTAATTTCGCAATACAGCGATTTTCAGTTGAGTAGACTATTTAAAAAAGACCTAACCCCCAGCCCCTTCCCTTGTAGGATACAGCTGGCGAATAGGGGGTCTTACCCCCTAATATGGCTTAGAGCAGCAGGTCAGAAGATACAAAAAGTAGAGTAACTTGTGGTATCTGCATATGACACTGCATCCAAAAAACCAATGGGAAATACCAGAACAAACAGCACAAATAGCGTGTGCGTCATTCCCAAAAGGGAATATGTACATGAAAATGTATGATGAATTAGGAGTGTTATACGCAGATAGAGAGTTTACCATCCTATTCCCAGCCAGATGCGGACAATCAGCAATGTCTCCAGGGAAACTGGCATTAATCACAGTTATGCAATTTGCCGAAGGGTTAACAGATAGACAAGCGGCAGATGCAGTAAGGAGTCGAATAGATTGGAAATATGCACTTGGTTTAGAGCTAACAGATTCAGGATTTGACTGTAGTGTATTGAGCGAGTTTCGCAGTAGATTATGCGAGTATGGTTTAGCGAACAAGTTGTTAGATTTAATGCTGGTTAGGTTTCAAGAGAAAAAACTGATTAAGCACCGAGGAAAGCAGCGAACGCGATATTTTGGACTGGCGAAAACACATTTACAACATATTGCTACTGCTTGTGCTATTAATTTAAGTCGCTTTTTTGCTTGGTCTAACCATGTTACTAAAGCTCGAACTCGCATCAGTTCATTTGCTAGATTAAATATTCATTTTACTTAAATCTTGAAGCCGTTTTTGATCAGAACTTTCTGTCCAAGTACAATTTGCTTGTGCCTTGGTCTTCATTTGTCATGCTCAAAAAGGTGCGGTAGGTATCACACCTTTTTGAGGTTGCCTACTTATTGCTCTGTTATTGTCAGACTGGTTTATCTTGAGGGGTTAGACCCCCTATTCGCCAGCTGCATCCTTGTAGGGAAGGGGAGTAAGGCTTTTAGAAGAGAGAATCTAAATAACACGCATTGGACTACAAAATTTGTAGTATCCCCTTGACATTATGTAGAGTTCGTATTACATTTGTAGTATGAAAAGAAAAGCCTCCTCAAAGGCAAAACTAAAACCTCTCACAAGCTAGACAATTGCATAGATGCCACTGTTTGGGGCCGCGATTGGTGTTCGACTGCTCCGAAGCCAACAAACGGACGGTTGCAGGATTCGGGTTCAATTCCCGACGGCTCCACTAGACTTGACTGCGGTTGAAGTTGTGTAGAGGCTTGGGTCTGTAGCTCTAACGGTAGAGATCCCGGATGTCACTTGTGCCCTAATAGAAAAAGCTTACATACTTGCTCAATGGTAGAGCGATCGTATCTTAACGATAAGTGCAGGTTCAATTCCTGCGGTGTTACCACAGCTTTTTCAACTCGCATGAGGTGTGAGTGTAACTCTCACAGGGAGGGTATCGGTTCAATCCCGATCAGATCCACTAATACGAATTCGTAATGACGCTCCTGCGTCGCTAACGTAATTCGTAATTAAAACAAGAGGTGATTGCAATGGTTCATATTCGATTTGAAGGACGTTCTGTTGATGTCCCAAAAACCCAATTGGGAATTGCAGCAGGGATGAATGATGTGGCAGTGAAAGAGCGCGTTGCTCGACATTTAGATGTGAATAGCGATCGCCTTTCTGCTTACGTAATCGATCGCCGTCCTAGTGGCGATCTGATCGTCCGTCCTGAAGCTGTCTATGGTTAAATTTCCTAGTCATCCGTGCCCTAACAGAAGAAGCATACATACACATTGATAACGGCCCTAAGGTAGTAAAGTTCGAGTGATCGGACTAAGCGAAGCATGATTTCTAAGTCTCTTGCAGATTTAGCGTGCGTGCCCACTGCCAATATTTGGTAAGAGCGGCCGTAGCTGTAAAAAGCTTCTTGAACTTGTACGGAATGATTTAAGACTTAATTCCGCGCCCTAACTTGTAAAGTCTACACACTATCCGGCAACGGATCGCAGGTACCCTACGGGAACGCTACGCGAACGATTCCTGTCGCTCCCTTTGATGGGAGCGTAGCCAAATTGGTATAGGCAATTGTGAAAACTGCTTTGCTAACTTGTGCGGAATTTCAATTATTTAAATTGTATTTATCTATAACCTTTACTCAATACAGAGGTGAGTTCAATGATGTTAGCTAACTCATGTTTAATGACAACTCAATTAGAAAAACTGCATTTAAACAACGTGAGATATGAGCGAACATCGTTTGAGCGAGATTGTGATTGAGCGTCCTCGCGGTGGCAGGAGAATTAGCCTCAAAAAGGTGACTGGCTTTAAGAAGCAATTATACAAAATCACCCAGGATGCAATTCAGGATGGATTGTTGAATCCCTACCTGATTAAACCAATAAATAAATCTAAGTATCTTTCAGACCATCTCGGCCCTCTGCGTCGGTTTTTGCGATCGCAAGTCGGACAGCCTTGGAATGACGTTTACAGTCAACTGTTTCAACGACTAGATCCCAGCACAATGGCAGGACAGCATGTTATCGGTCATGTGTGGGACTACGTTGAACGGCATGTGGAAATAATTGATGGTGGTTTTTACAGCAAGCCTTATCAAGGGTATCGAAATCAGCTAAATACAAGCCATCGCGATCGTTTCTATATTCATCCTGAAACCGGAATTCTTTGTGCAGTCGAGACAGTGCCTCGAAAGCAAAAGCAAAAGCAGGAACAAACTGATATTGTCATCATTGATAATTATCATCAATACCAGAAGCTAAACGAGATTTGGTATTTCATTACCTTTGAAGATTTGCCATCGCCACCCATTCATTATGTGACGGATGCTGTCAAAGGTATAATTCATCGTTCTGAGGCATATAGAGGTCGAATGATTTACGCTGTTAGGAAACAGCAGTGTAACAAGAAAGAAATTCGATTTATTTTAAATCAACTTTCTAAAACCTAAAATTTTCACTTCGTGCCCTAACTGAAAAAGCTTACATACTAGCCGAATGGTAAGGCACTTGACTGAAGATCAAGCAACTACGGGTTCAAATCCCGTGTGTGAATCAACAGCTTTTTCGACTTGCACGAAGCGATATTATTTCATTTCAATATGGAGGTGAGTCCGATGAAAAAGATTAATTCTTTCAACATCGAGCCTGAAGATAATTGCCAATACCCCAGCAAAAGAAACTGGTAGTCGCAATAGCGGCAGATATGATGGCAGCTTATGCAGCTACTACTTTTAGGGAGTAGTACCAACGATTTCGATACATTACATCAAAACTGGCAGTTGTTGCCGTGCCCCGATCGCAGAAGCTTACATAACTCTGCACAAGTTATACACAATGCTTCTACAACTTGCGCGGTGACTTGATCGCCCCGCGTGCAACATCTGCCTCCTCATCCATCACAACTAGAGGAGGTTCATAATGAATACCGCAGAACGTGACCTGCGTTTGGAAATGCTCAACAGTTTGCTCACAACTCCTCACCGCAAGCTTGAGCAAGTCGCAGAAATTCATCAGTTAATTGTGGAACTCGATCCCATATTCTACGGACATTTGGCAGTTTGGTATCAGCGTCATGGTGATGTCCGCGACCACAAGGAAGTATTTGTTGCTCATTTGTTAACTAGCAATTTGACTGAACACCGAGATGCTGGATTTATGATGCTGCAAGAGTTTCCACCCTATCAGGTAGCTCGTGTGGTGGACTTCATGAAGCAGCAGCAGAATAAACTGCCTCGTTCCGCCCGGACTGCGGTACGGCGTTACTTGAAAGTACGGGAGAGCAATCCGGCTCTGTTCGATCGCGCCGCTTTGCGAGGTCGTAAGGCTATGAAGCACTTATATGCTTCACTGCATATCAAGCCAAATGAACGGGCAAATGCGATTCTGTTTGGCGATACGCCTCCAGAGGGTTCTTTAGCAAATGTGCTGAAGCAGCTTGCGAAGGCTGAAAATGCCGCAGAGCAGGCACGGCTGATTGTGGAGTTCAACATTCCCTACACGATCGCAATTGGTGCGATCAAGCAACTTACACCAGTTGTATTGGTGGCGTTAATCAACAGCATGAGTCCTCAAGAAGCGATCAACAACCTCAAGTCTCTCCAGACTAGAGGTGCAATGGATCACCCACAAGTCAAGAAGTTGATTGATTCCAAACTAGAAGCAGCGTCTAAGAGTGGGCGTGTCTCAGCATTCAAAGCACAGATTGCCACAGACGCAGGAGATTTTGACGCAGACACCGTTGCCCAACTGGAAAAGGTGACAAATGAACAGGTGAAACGGCGTGGTGCGATCGCTCGTCCAACTGCTTTATTAGTAGACAAGTCTGGTTCAATGGAAAATGCGATCGCGATCGGTAAGCAACTCGCTGCCCTCATCTCTGGTATCACTAAGGCAGAACTGTTTGTCTACGCCTTCGACACCATTCCTTACGCTGTTACGGCAAAGGGCAAGGAGTTGACCGACTGGGAGCGTGCCTTCCAGCACATCAATGCAGGCGGTGGTACTAGCATCGGCTGTGCATTGGAAGCAATGCGGCGGAAAAAGCAGGTGGTTGACCAGATAATTTTGGTGACGGATGAGGGCGAAAATGCTGCTCCTTATTTCGGTGAAGTCTACAAGAACTACTGCCGGGAGTTGGCGATAATGCCCAATGTGGTGATTGTCCGTGTGGGTACTCATTACAACTGGGTGGAAAGTCAATTGAAGCAGCAGCAAGCACCTGTAGATACGTTCACTTTTGCAGGAGACTACTACAGTTTGCCGAACATCGTCCCACTCCTGACGCGCCCCTCTCGTCTAGATTTGCTGATGGAGATTTTGGATATGCCGTTGCCTGTGCGGACTGATAAGTGAGGTTAGAATATGGCATTGCTTATTGTTAAGTCCGATGAGCAATGCTAATTCAATAGCTAACACCTAAAATGAAAAGTTTACTTTTATTAGAAATTTTAATAAATTGCTTGAAACAGATGACCAGGCAATTGAGAATTTCATTGCTATTATTTACTGCTATAGAACCCATTTGGAATCTATAAATGTGCCAGCCGTTTGAGCATTAGCCTGATGAAACAAAGATTGAGGTTGGCAGTGGCATGGCCTAAAGTTCTCTCAAAGTTTTTCACCAAACTCTTACAACGTTCCATCCAAAACAAGGGTTTCAAGTTGGCTTATATTTTTAAAAATTGTATTATAGTATACGTTACATTTGCTTAAGACAGTAATTCCTATTAGGCGATCTCAATCTTATTGAAGAAGAATTCAGAAGCCATAATTCAGCAATCTTGACTTTATGTTTGCTTGTTTTGAGATGGCAAGAATAATTAACGCCTTCAGAGACAAGGAATCAAGACGATTTGCCAACCGAATCGCATAATGACTTCCCCACTTCCCAGTAGTGTGAAAAACACTGAGTGATCGCTAATTTAATTTGGGTACTGAGTGCTGTGGGACGTGTAGCCAGTGCTGAGTAAAAAATACTAGTCTATAATCCCCAATTCCTCTTTCATCTGTTCTGGTGTATATAGTTCATGATGGCTATTTACTTTTCAAGTGGGAGAACTTACACCATTTTGGGATTAATAAATGTGAAACCTCTCTGAAGAGAACAGGCTCCAAAAGGATAAAAACCATGCACCAGCAACTTTTTTGTAAAGTTGTAACCAATATTCTTGGTAGAAAGACTGCTTTTTTTACCTCAGTATTAGCGATCGCCATATTTGGCATGGCCTGTACTCCAACTCGTGAAAGTTCATCTGCAACTCAACCAAACACTGCTCAGTCGCCTGCTAGCACTAACAGTCAAGCTGGAGAAGAACAAGGAACCATTACAATGGCGGTGATTCCCTGGCAGGTTTCAGCCGAACAAGAAAAGAAACTCCAACCTTTGGCTGACTATTTGTCTAAGGCACTAAAACGACCCTTTAAATTTGAAATTACTAAGGACTACACAACAGCAGTTGATTTCTTAGTCACAGGAAAAGTTGATCTTGCCTACCTTGGGCCCAGTAGCTATATCGAAGCTCATCTTCGCGATCCGAAGATTGAGCCACTCGTTTCACCAATTAATCAAGAGACGAAACGACCTTGGTACACATCTGTAATTATTGTCAGCAGAAATAGTAGAATCAAAACTCTACAAGACTTAAAGGGCAAGCGATTTGCTTTTGTGAGTAAGTTATCGACTTCTGGATTTGTGGCACCAATGGCTTACTTTCAGCAAATTGGTATCAATCCAGAAAGAGACTTTGCGAAAGTGGTTTTCTCTGGTAGCCATGATAAATCAAAGCAAGCTTTAGTGAATGGGGAAGTAGATGCGATCGCGGATGATCGGCGTTCATATACTGAGCAAGTCAAAGAAAAGAAGATTGACTCAACAAAATACACAATTATCTGGGAATCTGTTCCACTTCCTAGCGTACCTCTTGCTGCTTCTAGTAAAGTTTCCGTCGAATTGAAAGATGCTTTGAAAAAAGCCCTAATTGACGCACCAGTGAATCTTGTAGACCCATCAGGCAGTATTGGAGTTGGCTATACTTTGGTGCAAGACGGAGATTACGACATCGTTAGAGAGTTGCAAAAGCGAGTTTCCAGCAAATGAGGCTAATCAAGATATGCGGATAACGACCAAATGTATTGGATCGTCTGCGATCGTTCTGGGATTGGTTGCCTCTACCCAAATTGGAGGCGACCTTTTTATCAGGCAAGCAGAACAAAAAGCACAGGATACTCAGGCAAAAAATACTCAGGCTTTGACGACTATTCTGCAAATAAACGTCTCTTTGAATAACGAAGTAGCCGCGCTGAAAGACATGATCTTGCTCAGACGCGATGCTTCCAATCTGGTGAAATATCAGGAAGCTCTATCTGGATTTACTAAAAATCTGGCTGAGTTAAAAAATTTAAAGCCAGAGATAAATTCAGAGTTAGTCAAGATCAGCGATCGCCATAGCTTGCTTGCCAATCTAATAATCGAATTAACTAATCAATCTAACACAGAGAAACCCTTAGAATTAGCTGAATCTCAACAGGATTTTCGAGTCATTAATGCTTTTTCTCGGGATATTGAACTTTACTTAAAGTTATTAACCCAGAAGCTTCAGCAACAGGATAGCTTCGCAAAGCAAGAGTTTAATAACTTTAAACAGACTACTCAACTTGCCAGACAAATTCTGCTTTTGTCCATTCTCGTAGTTTTTGTAGGTCAGTTATTGCTGATCCTTTTACCAGTAATTCGCTCGATTCAAAAGCTACAACAGGGAGCAGCAAAAATTGGAGATGGAAATCTAGAATACCGCCTGAATATTCAAACCGAAGACGAAATTCAAGAACTCGCAGAAGCTTTTAACCGAATGGCAGGCACTCTAGCTGAGTCCTATCGCTCTCTAGAGTTAAAAAAAGAGCTTGCTGATACAGCAAATCGTGCCAAAAGTGAGTTCTTAGCTAACATGAGCCATGAGTTACGAACTCCTCTTAACGGTATCCTGGGTTATGCTCAAATTCTCCAACGAGATAAAACTTTAACTGATAAACAGCAAGACGGCTTAAGAATTATTCACCAGTGCGGTTCACACCTATTAACATTAATTAACGACATTCTAGATTTATCCAAAATAGAAGCCCAGAGAATGGAACTTTACAAAAGCGACTTTCATTTTCCGGCTTTTCTCCAGAGTGTAGTAGAAATTTGTCGCATTCGTGCTGACCAAAAAGGCATTTCATTCATTTACCAACCAACTTCAGAATTACCTATTGGCGTTTGGGCAGATGAAAAGCGATTGCGGCAGGTCTTAATTAATCTACTAGGTAATGCCATTAAATTTACCGAAAAAGGAGGAGTGAGATTTACTATTAGCTCTGTAGACCAATTGTTAACCAATGAAAGTAACCAAAAACCAATTCATAAAATTCGGTTTCAAATCATCGATACAGGAATTGGCATGAGTCAAGAACAGGTAGCGAAAATATTCTTACCATTTGAGCAAGTCGGAGAAGTTAAAAAGCAATCAGAAGGTACTGGATTAGGTTTAGCTATTAGTCAGCGAATTGTGCAACTAATGGATAGTACAATCCAAGTAAAAAGTGAAATAGGTCAGGGCAGCACTTTTTGGATTGACTTGGATTTGCAAGAATCAGTGGATTGGATGCAATCAGCTAGAGTCATTTCTGCTGGCAAAATTGTCGGAATCGCCACTGGTAAGCGCAGAATTTTGATTGTAGATGATAGGTGGGAAAACCGTTCTGTTGTGATGAATCTATTAGATGAAATTGGATTTGAAATTATAGAGGCCAGTGACGGTCAAGAAGGCTTAGATAAAGCTATGCAATTTCTACCGGACTTAATCATTACAGATTTAACAATGCCCGTAATGGATGGCTTTGAATTAACGCGTCGCCTCCGCCAGCAACAAGAGTTTCAGGATTTGACCATCATAGTTTCATCTGCCAGCGTATTTGAATCTGACCAACACAAAAGTTTAGGAGTTGGTGCAGACGATTTTCTACCGAAACCTGTACACGCTGATGATTTACTTCAGAAGTTAGAAAAATATTTACAACTTGAATGGGTTTATGAAACTGTACCGGAGAAATCTGTAAATGAAACACAAAATACTATCCATAGCCCAAGTAGCTCTGTCGTAACTGCTGAAAGTACAATTGTTGGGATTACTGGCAATAAGCGAAAAATCTTGATTGTAGATGATAATTTGGAAAACCGTTCTATTGTTGTCAATTTATTAGGGGATCTTGGTTTTGAAATAACGGAGGCAATTAATGGTCAAGACGGCTTAGATAAAGCAGTCGAGTTAAAACCTGATTTAATTATCACTGACTTGTCGATGCCAGTCATGAATGGCTTAGAAATGATCCGTCAGTTGCGTGTGTTGCCATTTGAGAATTTACCAATAATTGTTTCATCTGCCAGTGTATTTGAATCTGACCAGCATGAGAGTTTAGAGGGAGGTGGCAACGATTTTCTGCCTAAACCAGTGCAAGCAAATGAATTGTTTCAGAAGTTACAGAAACACTTGCAATTTGAATGGATTTATGATGTTATCCAGAGTCAAGAAGGAGTTAAGGAAAACCAAAATCTAAAAGTTACTTCTGCTGATTCTCTGGTATCAGACACTTGCTTAATTTCTCCACCACCTGAAGAAATCGAGAAACTATTTGAGTTGGCGATGAGAGGTAATATCAAAGGCATTCGAGAGCAAGCCCAAAAGTTGAAACTTTTGGATGATAAATTTATACTATTTGCCGAACAATTAGAGCAACTTGCTAAAAGCTTTCAAATTGAAAAAATTAGGGAATTTATCCAACAATATCGAGGAGAAGAACAATGAATATACCTGTTCTGGAGACAGGGGTAATTTTGATTGTGGATGATAATCCCAATAATTTGGAAGTACTATCTGAAACATTAATGGATACAGGTTGGGAGATATTGATTGCTGTAAATGGTGAAGGTGCGATCGCTCAAGCTGAATACGCTTGTCCTGATATCATACTTTTAGATGTAATGATGCCTGGAATTGACGGATTTACAGCCTGCCAGCGTTTAAAGTCAAATCCTGTAACCTGTGATATCCCCATAATTTTTATGACAGCTCTTTCTGAAACTGTCGATAAAGTAAAGGGTTTGAGTTTGGGAGCAGTGGATTACATTACTAAACCGTTTGAGCATGAAGAAGTACTAGCTCGTATCAAGACACATCTACAAATCCGTAATCTAACTAAGCAACTGCAAACTCATAATCAGCAACTTCAACAAGAAATAGCCGACCGTCTTGCAGTCGAAACCAAGTTACAAAAGCTGACTCAGGAGTTAGAGCAAAGGGTAGAAGAACGTACTTTTCAACTATCTCAAGCACTTCATAATTTTCAACAAGCTCAGGTTCGTCTGCTACAGCAAGAAAAGATGTCAACCCTTGGTGAGTTAGTTGCTGGAATTGCTCATGAAATTAACAATCCAGTCAACTTCATTTTAGGAAATCTTAATCACGCCTCTGAATATACCCAAAACTTTATTGATTTGTTTCAACTTTATCAACAATATTATCCTAATCCCGAAGTAGAAATTCAGCAAAAAATAGATGAAATTGATCTTGATTTCTTAATGCAAGATTCTCCGCAAATTATGTCGTCTATGTACAAAGGAACAAAGCGCCTAGCACAGATGATTCATTCGCTTAGGCATTTTTCACGTCGGGATGATTCAGTTGTACAACCTATAGATATTCATGAAGGTATTGATAGCACGCTATTAATTTTACAATATCGCTTAAAAGCGAATTCAGAACGTTCCGAAATTCAGATTATTAAACATTATGGAACTTTGCCACCTGTAGAATGTTTTCCAGGCCCACTGAATCAAGTTTTTATGAATCTCCTTGCTAATGCAATAGATGCTATAGAGGAGTCATTTATTACTAACACAAACTTTTCCAAAATTGCATCAAGTAGTGTTCATTTGTTATCGGTAGAAGACAACGGAAAAATCACGATTCGCACTGCTCTACATAAACAAGGCTCAGTTGTAGTAATTAAAATTGCTGATAATGGCATCGGCATGACAGAAGAAGTCAAACAACGGTTATCTGAACCAATGTTTACTACCAAACCTGTAGGAAAAGGCACAGGGTTAGGTTTATCTATAAGTCGGCAAATTATTGAGGAAAAACATGGTGGGACTCTCTCTTTTGTATCTGAGCCGGGGAAAGGCACAGAATTTTGTATTGAAATTCCTGTACTAAGTCAAAAAGCATAAATAACTAGGCAGTTACAAAACAGTCTAATCAACGTCGAAATGCAGCGCGATCGCTAATAATTATCTTCAGTAAAAAATACATTTTTTACTGAAGATAAAGTATAAACATATAAAAAAGTCCTGCCTACTCTGTACAGATATAGCTATAAACCAGATTTAAATATATGATATGCGATCGCCACATCTCAATGCCCGATCGCCAAAAAATGATAATCTAGCATTTTTCCCTAATCAGTTAAGATAATCTTCATCAATCTTCTTTCCTTTTACCCTTCTCCTTGGAATTATGACGCAGAAAGAGTTATTGCAACTGATAGATCGTGCCGTGGCTGAGGGTTGGCGAGAGTTAGACTTGTCGGGGCAAGAGTTGACTGAGTTACCTGTGGAAATTGGTAAGTTGCAGCAGCTTGAGTCTTTGATTTTGGGAAAGAAGGTTGAAGGTTATGAACGAGTAGGAGACCACTTTCTCGAAAAGGTTTCGGGCAACAATTTAAAAACGCTTCCACTGGAACTATTGGGTTTGCCTAATTTGCGTAAGTTGGATATTAGTGGCAATCCTTTAGAGAGCATTCCCGATGTGGTAACGCAAATACTGCATTTAGAGGAACTTATCTTAATTCGAGTAGAGCTAACTGAAATACCTGATGCGATCGCTAATTTAACCAATCTGACGCAGCTTATCCTCAGTTACAACCAAATAACCCAGATTCCAGAGGCGATCGCTAAATTAAGCAATCTGACTGTGCTTATCTTCAGTGACAACAAAATAACCCAGATTCCAGAGGCGATCGCTAATTTAACCAATCTGACGCGACTTAACCTCAGTTCCAACCAAATAACCCAGATTCCAGAGGTGATCGCTAAATTAACCAATCTGACGCTGCTTTACCTCAGTGGCAATCAAATTACTGAGATACCAGAGGCGATCGCGCAATTAACCAATCTGACGCTGCTTGACCTCAGTGACAACAAAATAACCGAGATTCCAGAGGCGATCACGCAATCAACCAATCTGACGGTGCTTGACCTCAGTAGCAACCAAATTACTAAGATACCAGAGGCGATCGCACAATTAACCAATCTGAAGCTGCTTTACCTCAGTGACAACCAAATTACTGAGATACCAGAGGCGCTCGCTAATTTAACCAATCTGATGCAGCTTCACCTCAGTAGCAACCAAATTACTGAGATACCAGAGGCGCTCGCTAATTTAACCAATCTGACGCAGCTTTACCTCAGTGGCAACCAAATTACCGAGATTCCAGAGGCGCTCGCTAATTTACCCAATCTGACGCGGCTTTACCTCTATAGCAACCAAATTACTGAGATACCAGAGGCGCTCGCTAATTTAACCAATCTGATCCAACTTGTCCTCTTTTCCAACCAAATTGCCGAGATTCCAGAGACGCTCGCTAATTTAACCAATCTGATCCAACTTGTCCTCTTTTCCAACCAAATTGCCGAGATTCCAGAGACGCTCGCTAAATTAACCAATCTGACGCGGCTTGACCTCAGATTCAACCAAATAACCCAGATTCCAAAGGTGATCGCTAATTTAACCAATCTGACAGAACTTCACCTCAGTAGTAACCAAATAACCCAGATTCCAGAGGCGCTCGCTAATTTAACCAATCTGACACAGCTTTACTTCAGTTCCAACCAAATAACCCAGATTCCAGGGGCGATCGCTAAGTTAACCAATTTGACGCAGCTTGACCTCAGTGGCAACCAAATTACCGAGATTCCAGAGGCGATTGAAAGTTTGTCGAAATTGGAAAAACTAGATTTACGGGGAAATCCGCTTCCTATTTCACCAGAGATTTTAGGATCTTCTGATGATGTTGGTTCAGTTGAAGATATTTTCAATTACTTGCAATTACTCCGTAGCGGTGAAGTGCGTCCACTCAACGAAGCCAAACTCTTGCTCATCGGACAAGGCAGCGTCGGCAAAACATCTCTCATCAAGCGACTAATCCGCAATGAATATGATGAGAAACAACCCCAAACCGACGGACTCAATGTAGAAACTTGGAACGTGCAGGTCAATAGCAAAGACATCCGCCTGAATGTTTGGGACTTTGGCGGACAGGAAATTTATCATGCCACTCATCAGTTTTTTCTAACTAAGCGCAGCCTCTATCTCTTAGTCTGTAATTGTCGCACCAGCGAAGAAGAAAACCGCATCGAATATTGGCTGAAACTAATCGAAAGCTTCGGCGGAGAGTCCCCCGTGATTATCGTTGGCAACAAAAAAGACGAACAACCCTTGGACATAAACCGCAAGGCATTACGCGAAAAATATCCTAACATCCAAGAGATTATCGAAACCTCCTGCCAAGATAATATCGGCATTGATGAACTTCGCACCGCCATTTTCCAGCAAGTCGGCAACCTCAAAGAAGTCTACGATCTTCTACCCCTGACATGGTTTGAGGTTAAACAACAACTCGAATCCATGCCCCAAGACTTCATCAGCTACAACCGCTACATCGGCATCTGCCACGAAAACAAAATTCCTGAAGAACAAAACCAAGATCAACTCATCGATCTCCTCCATCGGCTTGGCTTAGTTCTCAACTTCCGCGAGCATCCCATCCTCAAAAATACCAACGTCCTCAAACCCAACTGGGTGACAGAAGGCATTTACGCGCTCCTGAGCGATGAAACCCTTAAAACTAAAACCAAAGGTATTTTCACCCCTGCCGATCTCACCCGCATCCTCAATTCAGAGCGCTACCCGACCGAACGTCATGGTTATCTGATCGAACTAATGAAGGAATTCGAGCTTGGCTTTGCACTAGAATGTCAGCCACCACAATTTCTGATTGCGGGACTTCTGCCTAAAGACCAACCAGACAAAACAGAACTCCACGGCGAAACCCTGGAATTTCAATACCATTACAAAGTTCTCCCCGAAAGCATCATCTCCCGCTTCATCGTCAAAACCCACGAAAAAATTCATAACCAAATCTATTGGCGCAGTGGCGTAATGCTGCAATATCAAGAAAACAACGAAATCTACAACATTGCTCGGATCAAAGCCGATCCCGAAGACAAAAAAATCTTCATCACTATTAGCGAACGCCAAGAAACCCGCCGCTTATTTCTCGGCATCCTCCGCGATGTCTTCCAAAAAATCCACAAAAGTCTCCCCAATCTCGAAATCACCGAATGGGTTCCCGTCCCCAACCATCCCAAACATCCACCCCTCGACTACCAAGAACTCCTCGGACTCGAATCAATGGGTGAAAGTACAGTCATCATCGGCAAACTAAAATTAAAACTCGATTTGCGTCAACTACTTGATGGGTATGAAGATATAAGAACTCGACAAAGACAACAAATAGACAAAGGAATTATTGAACCATTCCCCATTAAGGAAAAAATTATGTCCGAAAGTATCAGAAACCAAATATTTGTTAGCTACAGTCATCAAGATGCAAAATGGTTAGCAGAACTGCAAAAACAACTAAAACCCTATATTCGTGCAGAAGGTTTGATCGTTTGGGATGACACCAAAATCAAACCTGGCGCAGAATGGAAAGCCGAGATTGAAAAAGCATTAGCCACGGCTAAGATTGCTATCCTGCTAGTCAGCCCTAACTTTATAGCCTCTGATTTCATCGACAGACATGAACTTCCCCCCTTACTCAACGCAGCCGAACAAGAGGGATTAACAATTATCTGGATTCCAATTAGTGCAAGCTCATATAGAAAAACCGAGATCGAAAAATACCAAGCTGCTCACCCTTCAAATAAACCCCTCGACAGTCTAAGTAAGGGAGAACGTAACCAAGCTTGGGTGAAAATTTGCGAAGAAGTCGAAGAGGCAATAAATTCATAAAATAGAACTTATGTCAACATTAACCAAATTCAACTTAAATGTTATAGAAATAGGGAACAAAGTAGACACAGAACTAAAGCTTCCCTCTGGTAAATAGACTTTTATAACTTCAGGGGCGATCGCAAATTCAAGCTTCACAGCTATTAAACAACAAACAAGCGATCGCTATTCATCAATAAATTTTAGGCATAATATCAAGGATTCAGTGGTCTACAATCAGTGGGGGCTTGTACCCACCACTGATTGCAATTTTTAATTAATAATTTTTAATTTTTAATTGGAGCAAAGCGACTTGACGAACTCTGCGATCTCTATACGATTTCCACCAGGATCGCGGATGAAAAACCGCACACATCCTGGTAGTGGTCGTTGATCGGGAATAATTTCTACTCCATACTCTTTTAGGTGGTTTTCAAAGGTGTTCAAGTCATCGACTTGGAAACAAAAATGTCTTCTAGATAGTTGGTTATTGGCATTTTTCTCTCTACTAACGTGCAATTCAATGTTTCCCACCTGATACCAGGCTCCTGAATCGTTTTTGACCGCATCAGGTCTGGGAATTTCAGTTAATCCCAAAATTCTGCTGTAGAAAGATAGCATTGCATCCTCTACCTCAAGAGAATAAGTTGCCTGAATATGATGAACTGCTTTGAGCGCCATTTTCACTCTCCTGTTGGGATCTCTCAGAATTTAGGGGACAGAAAAAAGTTATTCCTTATTCCCGGTCTGACTTTTCACGTTATGTGGAAAAGTCCACCAAAAACCTTACCCCCTAATCCCCCGACGTAGGAAGGGGGAAAATTCAAAGTCTCTCTCCTAAAAGGAGAGAGATTTAGAGAGAGGTTTTCCAGATGCCGTGAAAAGTCAGATTCCCGGTAAGCTATTTCCTTCTTAAATAAGGACTTGCCTTTGAACATTGTTTATGAAATACTACTCTATAAACTACGGTAAGTCGGTAAAGTTTAAGTATTTTTGTACAAAACTTACCACAAACCATTTCGTTCTCAAAGTAATTACAGGCTAATCCCTAAGATGACAAACACAGAAATTCGCACCACTCAAGTTAAAGTCCCTAACGGGGATTTGCAAATCGATGCTTACTTAGCGGAACCGGCACAAAAAGGAACCTTCCCAGCCGTTATCGTGATTCAGGAAATTTTTGGGGTTAACATTCACATTCGAGAAGTTGCTGAGAAATTTGCCAAAGAAGGCTATGTTGCGATGTCTACGACGGGCTACGCCTACGCACCGACTTTATTTCAACGCACTGCTCCTGGTTTTGAGGGTGGATACACCCCTGAAGATGTCCAGCAAGGAAGAGGGTATAAGGAACAGACAACAGCCGAGGAAATATTGAGTGATATTAAGGCTGCGATCGCTTATTTAAAAAACTTACCAAATGTGCAAGGAGATGCGATCGGCTCTATTGGTTTCTGCTTTGGTGGTCACGTAGTTTATCTAGCTGCCACTTTACCAGATATTAAAGTTACAGCTTCCTTCTATGGTGGCGGTATTCCCAACTCAACTCCCGGCGGTGGAGAACCAACCATCACCCGCACTCCTGATATCAAGGGTCCCATTTACGCCTTCTTTGGCCTTGACGATCAAGGAATTCCGTTAGAGCAAACGGAACAGATTGAGGCTGAATTGAAGAAAAATCAGATTACCCATGCTATATTTCGCTATTCTGGTGCAGGACATGGCTTTTTCTGCAACCATCGCTCTAGCTACAATGCCGAAGCTGCTGCCGATGCTTGGAAAAACGTTCAAGAACTTTTCCAAAAGAACCTTCAGCTTCAAAAAGTTTAAATCTTTGGGTTAAGAGTAATGTATGTTTGACGGCTTTATGTGGTGTTCGCCTAACAATCTGAGTCAAAAAACTTCTGAGAGATTTTAGCACACAAAACCGTCCCTCTCCGAATCGGAGAGAAACTTGAACTTTAGTTCGAGTCTGGAAAAGTTTCATTGAACTTACATTAAGAGCAATACGCAGTAGAGGCGAACAGATGTCACAGGTGTTCAGTCTCGTTTCAGAATGCCCAATCAATGAGGAATATTTCTAGCCTCTGGCAGGAAATGAAGTTTTAAAAGGATTGGCGTTTAAGTTGACACCAATATACAGATACGCCTCTACTGAGCATCGGTAACTATTAGCCAAATAAAAACAAAGTATCACGTCCATGATTACCGCCTTCAAACAGCCACGAGTTAATATTTTTCAGCGTTTTTCACTATTTCTATTACCTGGATTATTAACAATCTCAACTACCTTAGTTAGTTGTTCAGTCACAACCCCAAATGCAGGAAATGAAACCACTAGCTTTAAAACTAAAACTGTCCGTATGGGATATCAAAGCTCAGGGGATATAGTCAGACTTAAAGGATTGATAGAAAAGCGTTTACAGCCTTTAGGCATTTCTGTCGAATGGGCGCAATTTGCTGCCGGACCGCAACTGATGGAAGCGATGAATGTAGGTAGGGTTGATATTGGTTCTGTAGGCGAAACTCCACCGATATTTGCCCAAGCTGCTGGTACATCTTTAGTATATATTGCTAGTAATAAACCCAGCACAGGTAAAGGAAGTGGAATTATCGTCCAAAATAATTCGCCAATTCGCACTTTAGCCGATCTTAAAGGTAAAAAAGTAGTTTTTCAAAAAGGTTCTGCTTCCCATTACTTATTAATCAAAGCTTTAGAAGAAGCTGGTTTGAAATATAGTGATATTCAAGCCATTAGCCTCCCTCCTTCAGAAGCCCGTGATGCTTTTATTCAAGGAAAAATAGATGCCTGGGTAACTTGGGACCCTTATTTAGCTGTGGCACAAAAAAAAGCAAATGCTCGTGTTTTGAGAGATGCTAGCGGCATTTCTACTCAGGGCGGATATTACATGGCTGCGCGAAAATTTGCCACAGAAAATCCAAAATTAGTACGATTAGTTCTTGAAGAGGTAGATAACACAGGTCAATGGGGTGAAAAAAACCGAGCAGAAGTTGTAAAGCTGACTATTCCTCATCTCAAAATTGATGAAGATATTTTAGCAACAATGATTGGAAGGCGAACTTATGGCTTAAGACCCATTACGCCAGAAATCATGGAAAATCAACAGAAAATTGCAGATTTGTTTGCCACAGAAAAAGTGATTCCTAAACCAATCAATATCAAAGAAGCGATGCTGAGTAGCGAACAATATGCAGCCATCACACCAGAAACCATTAGTCAGAAGTAGTGCCAAGAACGTCAGGTAAATCAGTTTAGCAAAGTTGCTACTCATGAAACCGCGATCGCCTAACTTTGTTTAACTTACAGCAATTGTGCGTTCGAAAGTCTTGCTTCGCACAATTGCTACACTGAGCAATCCACTCAGGCTGGATATTTGAGCATCTCTGCGTTTGTAATTTTGGTAAGCGATCGCAATCATTGCACATATATAATCAATTGCCAGGCGTAGCTCGCACTTCTCTACGAGACGCTGCGCGTAGCTTGCTTCGACGTTCGCGTAGCGTCCCGTAGGGAAGTGGTACGGCTGCGTTCAGTGACCACCGCAGGCATTGCTGCGATCGAAAAGCAAAATATGTATTTATTTTACCAGTACTTAAAGCATATCCAAAGTTGGTGGAACCCAGCCTTCTCCTGTAGTAGCTTGCTTCTCCAAAAGAGTACGCCTCAAAGACCTCTTTGGCTACTATAGGTCATATTTGATTTTTGAAAAACTCCGTACAACTCAAAAAGCCTTCTTTCCTATTGCCTCTTGCTTATTGCCTGCCTCTTCCCTTCCCACGCAAGTAAGTATGGCTACATGGCTACGCCACGCCACGCGAACAAAAATCAAAGCGGATTCCTATATAAAATCTCAAAATGTGAAGAACACAATAAGAGAATCCCTTAGCAAATACATTTTAGGGCAGATAATATAAAGAGTATACAAAGATAGCCATTTAAGTATAGACATCTAAGTAAATATTCAGTATTAAGTTAATATCAGGTTATTTAAATGTTCCCTATTTTAAGTTAGCCAATCCAAGGGCAATAGCTCAGAATGAGGTGAGGAAAATCTCTTTCCTTATCATAGAGTCAACTGTTCCCTACTTTAAAGACACTAGGACTTACGCATTGACAAAACAATTAAGTTACGGA
Source organism: Nostoc punctiforme PCC 73102 (assembly GCF_000020025.1). Classification (GTDB taxonomy): domain Bacteria; phylum Cyanobacteriota; class Cyanobacteriia; order Cyanobacteriales; family Nostocaceae; genus Nostoc; species Nostoc punctiforme. The sequence continues at coordinate 1,458,661 of NC_010628.1, forward strand.
GTTTGAAGTTCAGGCATTTAAGCTTGATTTTGTGACGCTTTTTGCTCAATTGCTATTCAATCAAGGATGCTTATAAAAACCTGAAACGACCCACCTCAGTTACTTTATGCTGCATTAAAATTATACAGCGTATGAGGCTTTGCTACTTAGGCAGGCACTAATTGATTGCAAGCTGGTAAAAAGAGGAGATTTTTGAGAAAAATTACTGTCCCTTTTGAGGGACATAAAAGTATGCCGGAAGTGTCAAGTTTCGGTAAGTTCTTGTGTTCTAAAACAGTATTAACTCAGCGCTGAAAACTTAAACGTTACTGAAAAAATTGATTTAATTAGGTAAAAGTTATGACAAATATCTTTGGAACCAAGGGTAATGATACTCTCGTGGGCAGCGAATTATCGGATACAATCAATGGTCTTGCAGGCAACGATACCATTACACCTAACCAGGGCAACGACACCGTAACTGGTGGTGGCGGCAAGGATCAATTTGTTTACAACTACAGTAACTACGCCGATGACACTGACACCATCACCGATTTCGGTGGTGTGGGTAAAGGAAGCAACCCAACACTAGGAGTTATTGCCGAAGTAGATACCATCAAATTCCAAGGTGCTAATTTTACTGCCCAAAATCTGCTACTTACCCAGAATGGCAGCAATCTGGAAATCACTTTTGAAGGGGAGGCTAATCACAAAGTCATCCTAAAAAACTTTAAGTTAGAAAACTTGGAAAATCTAAAAGCTTCTGGAAACAGAGCAGCTATTGGTAATATCCTATTTGATGGGCAAACTAGCATCACCGATAGTTTTGATGTCTTTGATGCCAACTCCACTGAAACTAGCGTGTTCAACAAGAACACGGTGACTTTCCTCAATGACCTCGACAACAACATTACAGGTTTAGATAACTCAAATGATGTCATCAATGGTCAGGGCGGGAATGACCGCATCGACGGCAAGAGTGGCAACGACTTGCTGAGGGGTGGTACGGGAAATGATACTCTCATTGGTGGTGCGGGTAGCGACACCCTTGTTGGTGATACTGGCAATGACTCTCTCGACGGTGGTGCTGATAATGACTTGCTACGGGGTGGTGCAGGGAACAACATCCTCAACGGTGGTGCTGGTGACGATAACTTGAATGTTGACTCTTCACCAGGCAATAATCTCTTGTCTGGTGGCGATGGCAATGATACTCTCTCGGCATTAGGTGACTACGAAGGTAATGTGGTGTCTGGTAATAACACCCTCAACGGTGGCGCTGGTAACGATAGCTTGAGTGCTGACGGTTCCGCAGGCGATAACTTACTGGATGGTTCCAATGGCAATGATTATCTCTCTGCCTCTAGTAGCTACTACGACCCTAGAGTGTCTGGCAATAACACCCTCAAGGGTGGGGTTGGTGACGATACCTTGAGTGCCTTACTTTCAACAGGTAAGAACTTCCTGGATGGTGGTGATAATAACGATTATCTCTCTGTCAATCTTTCCTCTGGTAATAACACCCTCAATGGTGGTGCTGGTAACGATTACTTGAGTGCTAATATTTCAACAGGCAATAATCTGCTGTCTGGTGGCGATGGCAATGACTCTCTCTTTGCCTCAGAATTTGAGGGCTATAGGTTTGATAACACTTCAGGGAATAACACCCTTAACGGTGGCGCTGGTAGCGATTACTTAAATGTTGACTATTCACGAGGCGCTAATCTACTTTCTGGCGGAGATGGCAATGATTCTCTCTCCGGTTCTAGCTACGGCCGCGGCTTCGGAGGAGCTTTTTATAACACTACTGGAAATAACACCCTTAACGGTGGCGCTGGTGACGATAATTTGAATGTTGATTATTCAACGGGCGATAATCTACTCAATGGAGATAATGGCAATGATTATCTTTCAGCCTCTGGCTACAAATACGACAATTCTGGCGACGAACAAGGAGTTTATCGCAGGACATCAGGCAATAACACCCTCAATGGTGGCGCTGGTGCTGATAAATTGATTGTTGATTATTCAACAGGCAATAACCTACTCTTGGGGGGTGATGATAATGATTACATCTCTGCATTTGGCGCATTAGGCACTAATACCCTTAGTGGTGGCAATGGAAATGACACCCTCAAAGGTGGCAATGGAAATGATATTCTGACAGGTGGTTTTGGTAATGATAGCCTCTATGGAAATGATGGTATTGATACCTTTGTTTTCAATGGCTTCAATCAAGGTGTCGATCGTCTTTATGACTTCAACGTAACTAATGACCGGATTCAGGTATCGGCTGCTGATTTTGGTGGCGGGTTATCAATAGGTACACTTCAGCAAAGTCAGTTTATCGTCGGAACATCTGCAACGACAAGCAATCAACGATTTATCTATGATTTTTCTACAGGTGGACTGTTCTTTGACCAAGATGGCAGTGCATCTGCGTTTACTCAGGTAAAATTTGCCCAATTATCTGCTGGATTGTCACTAACCAACAACAATTTTGTCGTTGCTTGATGGTGATTGAAACTCTTCCATAACTAAACAGCAAAGATAGATTGCGAGGTACTATTTTCAGCACCTCGCATTCGTATTCATAAAGACATTAAGCTTAGTTCCTTAGCTTTAGGTATAGTCAGGTTATATCTGCATTCGCTATTTACGTAAGCGATCGCAATTTTGCCCACGATTCTCAAAATCGGCAGACGAAGGGTAAAAGCGTGAGAGTAGAGTTACTCTTGCCACTTTACCAAGGATTACCAACCATTGTGAATCCAGACCAATAATAAGGATGGGTAAGTAATTGCTCCCCTTCATCAGCACTGTTAGTAGGTAAAGACAAGTTCCCCACTACTCCTAAACCTTCTAATTGACCATTTTTAACGTAAATCTGCCCTTTAGCCATAGCTACCTGAGCCTGTCTGAGGGCTTCTGCCTTAATTGGAGCTGTCCTCAAGTTTTGATAAAATTTCGTCATCAAGGCTGCTGTACCGGCATCATTAACCGACCAAAGACTAGCAACACTAGTTTTCACGCCTGCCAGCACTGCTAAACCTGCAAATCCAAGCTCTGACTCTTCATCTCCTAATGCTGTTCTACAAGCACTCAGCACGAGCATTTCAACTTCGGGTTCATTAAAGCGCAACTGTCGTAATTGGTTCAAGCGTAACTTGTCCTCCCACAGTTGAATATAGGAATTACTCAAAGCGCCGGTAGTAAAATCGGCATGGGTTGCCATGTGAATAATCCCAAAAGGTTGTTGGCGGCGGATAGTTTTGAGATTTTCTAAGGTAGCTTGCTTGTCTAACAATAATTTGCCCTGCCAAAGTTTAGACACCAGTGTTGATAACTCTAGGGGAACTGCTGGTAAAGGCTCTTGTCCTTGTGTACTTTGAGAAACTCCCATCGCTAAGACTTGAGATTTTTTAATGTCTTTATAAAGAGTGTTAGTCAAGCTGATACTGGGCATCAAGCCAATGCTATATTTTTCTACTAGAAACCCCTTGCCATCATGAAGTGCTGCCATTGGAGTTGAACGTAACCCCATATCTGGTAAAAAGACCAAATTATTGATTTCTCTTGCCTGCAAATCTGCCTCTAATGGTGCAATAATCCAGCGATAAAGTTGTTGAGATGGACGCAAATAACCGGTGCGGCGACGGTTTTGTGGACTAACTATTTGGTCACGAAATTCCTGAGCTACTTGAATAACTTTGGCTTTGGTCGTTTCTGGAATGCGCTTGCGAATAGGGTTGCCTTTTCCAGTTACTACGACTATTTCTAGTTGGTCGCTATCCTGCTCTGCTAGAGTATTTAATTGTTTAGTAAATTTTTGAGCTTTGCCCAAATTTCTCTCTGGTATTATCTCCACAGGAACAAAACTGATGTAAATAAATGCAGGTTTAACACCAGTCGCTTCTTCAATTTTGCGAGCAATTTCTTTGGCATCATCTAGTGTTTTAATTCTAGGAGTCGGGATACCTAAATGGTCGGCAAAATCATCTGTGAATTTATCTTCGGGCGTGGGATCGGTATTAATAACGGGGTTGTCAATCTTAGGATTATTGGGGTCAGGGACATTCGGTTTACCTGGAGTGCATTGGAATGAGCAAGGGGGAGGATTCGGGGTAAAAGTCGGAGTAGGAATTGTAGTAGGAATTGTAGTAGGAGTTGGGGTAGGAATGGTGGGAGGAATTTGGCTGACATTGATTCCGACCTGTACAGGTGCAGAAGACGAAACGCGGTCATTTGCACTAATTACAAAGGCATTTAGTGAACCATTTACATCAGTCGGAGGGGTATACACCAAAGTATCGTCGCTAGATAAGGTAGTGACACCAGGAATGACGGGAAGGCCATTGACAGTCAGATTTCCTGTATTCACCACATCAACCTGGATGGAGGTGATGTCATTATTAGCATCGCTGACCAGTGCAGCCAAACTAGAGAATGTCAAGGTCACTGGTTGATTGGTCTGGGTGTTGGGTAGCGATGAGTTTGCCGTTAATACAGGCGGAGTGTTGACGGAAGTAATGGTGATGCCGGTTGGGGTACCAATCGCATCTCCACCAGTTGGCAATACTGGAAAGTTACCCGAAGCGATAGTTGTACCGCCTCCCACATCAATTGTTCCAGCTGTGCCATTAGCACTCGTCGCATCACCTACAATAAATGGCACGTTACCTGGACCACCATCATGTCGAATTGTGACAGTGCCTCCGGCGATGCTAGTGGTTACTCCTGCTCCAGAATCGAAAATTCCGCCGGTGGCGATGGTAGTACCTACCCCTATTCCTTGAACTAGTCCGTTTGTCAGCACTTGCACATTGCCACCTTGAACAGTGTTTCCATCAACAAAATCGTCTGCTACGGACTGTGTGTTGATGTTGGTAAAACTAATATTGCTACCAGCAGTATTGGTAGTCTGTAAAGTAACGTTGCCACCTGTAACATTTCCAGTTCCATCGACTCCAATGGCGATCGCTGAGGCATTAATGGCATCATTAACGGTGATATTCTCTGTGGCAGTTAAGGTGACTGCGCCAGCCGTACCAGTAAAATCGCCACCTCCGGTCTTGAATACAGATGAGTTAATCGCCCCAGTGGTAATACTACCTGCTGTAGTTGTTGCAACTATATCGCCACCACGACCTAAGCTACCAGCATCACTGGAAAAGGAATTAATTCTATCTGTGAGGATATTGCCTGCCGCAGTCAAAGTCACTGTCCCTGCGGTGTTGACACCATTATTACCAGTATCACTGGTGTTAATCTGATTAAGAGTAATTCCACCATTGCTACTTACGACTTGAACATTACCTGCTGAATAGCCTTGTCCACTGGCAATAATGTTACCTGTACTAATATTGCCGGTCGTCGCAGACAAAGTTATATCCCCGCTTCTAGCGAAATTACGAGTTGTGTTTAGATTTCCTAGTAATAAGCTGGCTCCTGAAATATTAATGGCTCCTCCGGTTGTCTGGATTGTGTTGGTAGGGTCAACAAAGTTCACAGAACCGTTTTGTGAGGTTAGGCTGAAGCTACCACCGCCCAAGTTTAAAGTAGCAACACCAGCGGTAGTCACTCCGGGTGTAGCTCCGGTGATGTCATTGATTGTAATATTGCCTATAGCCTGTAAATTGATATTTACACCCGAAGCTGCGATCGCACCCCAAGAAACGGTGTTAGCCCCAATATCTGGATCGTTAAAGGCAATGTTGCCTGCTGTGGCATCAAAATCACCTGTCCCTGCTGCGGCATCGATAATAGTTAATGTGCTGGGGTCTAGTAATAAAGTGCCAAAGCTGCCATTAGGGGCTGAAGCATCTACTAAACCGTTGAAGGTTAAGAAATTTTTGCCTGATACTTCTACAAAACCACCATTCCCGGCATTTGCTCCTCCACGAGCCGAAATTTTACCAAAATATTGAGTTGTGTCGTTACCCCAAACAATTACCTGTCCGCCATTTCCATTCAAATGGCTATCGGCATTAATGACTGACTTTGAGTCAACATAAGTCCGATCTGCGTTGGGTACAGTCCCCTTACCTTGGTAATCACCGCCAATTAGCACAGTACCACCGCCATTCGTTCCAGAGGCGTTAATATTGGCATCAACCAGCGCAACTTTTTTACCCAAAGCAGTTACCGTACCGCCTGTTTGACTTGATACATCTACTTTGCCTGAAACAATTGTTGTCCCTGGAGTTGTGGGAATTGTGACGTTAGAGCCTGTCAATTTTACAGTCCCATCAGGATTGGCAGTTAACCCTGTGTTACCAACTGTGAGCAATTCAGGTATTGAGGCGATGGGAATTGTCCAGTTATTGGGTTGGGTGCTACTAGAGGCGAGGGGCTGAATTTCCAGACTCAGCAGATTTCCTGGCTGACTGAGACGCACCCAATTTTGTCCTGGTACGGATGTGATAGAAATCTGCCCTCCCGGTGCCGAAAGTTGCCCGGTGTTGACTACAGTACCACCCAATAAATTTAAATTTTGCCCAACACCTACTGCCAAATTTCCAGCATTGGCGATCGCTCCTGGCTGGTTCATACTAAAGGCAAATCCGTTGGGGTTTCCAACTAAAGCAGCGTAGTCATTAACACCAATGGCATTGAACCAACTGCTGCCAAAACCAATGCCATTGGCTGTTGTCACTGTGAAAGCACCAGGCACATTTAAGGTGGCGTTTGATCCAAAAATAAATCCGGCTGGATTCATCAAGAAAAGGTTAGCATTGCCACCTGTTACCTGAATTAAGCCATTGATAACCGAGGCATTCCCGCCTGTAATTCGACCAAGGATATTTTGTAGTGCCGGACTAGCTTGGAAATTGGCGATTTGTTCTGGTGAAATCCCAAACTGTTGAAAGCTGTGGAAGAGGTTAGCACCATCTCCAGAAGTTATACCCCCGGTGATATCTAGTCGATTACCATTGGGTGTAACAATTGTGTTTGTCCCATCGGCAGCAGGGACAATTTGTTGTGCCTGAGATAATCCCATGCTCGTGACTGTCACTAAAGGCAAAATAGCTAGGACTGAAGCGGCGATTTTGTGTAGTAGAGGTTTTTTACGCCGCAAGATGAAGCGACCTGCGGGCAATTCCACATCGATTTGTAACTTTTCTGCTAATCCGCGTCGCCAAAGTGCTTGAGCGATCGCCTTCTGTGACCAGAGTATTTGTTCTGTTCTTCTGGTGACAGACATGCTTTGAGAGTGAAGCCGATAGAGGTAGAGTGGCTCTTGCACTCGGCGCACCTGGGTTACTTCTGAAAGTCGCAGACATAGGTCATAATCATAGGCACAACCAGAGAACGATTCGTTAAAACCTCCCACTCGGTCGTAAACCGACCGCCGCATCAGGCGGAAGTGAAACGTCATGAAGTTTACCAAAAGATTGTCTTGGGAGTAAGCAATATTACAGCGATGACCGTAGCCTATGACAATACCCTTTTCATCAATATTTAAGTAGTCGGTGTAAACAAATCCCGTTTCTGGGTGGCGATTCAGTACTGTAGCGGTTTGGGCAAGGGCGGTGGGGGCTAGGATATCATCACTGTCTACTATACCGATGTAAATGCCACTAGTTTGGGCGATCGCTGCCTTACAAGCCGCAGAAACTCCTTGATGCTGTGCTTCTACTACCCGCACTCGCCCATCTTGTTGAGCATAAGCGTTTGCGATCGCCACCGATCCGTCTGTGGAGCCATCATCCCAAATTAGTAGCTCAAAGTCTTGCCATGTTTGTGCTAATACGCTAGCGATCGCTACCCCAAGGTAAGACTCCCGGTTGTAATTGACGATGACTATGGAGATCAGTGGTGGCATCGAAGTATTCTCAAGTTTTCTACCTGTTATCACAATATAATGCTAAGGGCTATCACTTAGAAGAAATTGCTGTTAATTATTGTTTTAGTTACAAATCTTCTGAAATGTGAATGTTAAAAATATGATATTGAAATATTCATACAGCCATAGCACACTCAAAAATCAAAATTAGCCCAGTCGTAAAATAAGGCACCCACTGAGGAGAAATGAGAAAAGAAACAGAAACTGGCATTAAGCCGAAAACAATTACTCAGAAAAGCATTGTCTGTTTCTCTCATCAGTTAAATACTTGGCAAAGTCTAGCAATTACTAGATGGAATAAGCACAGCTTCAGTTTTCAGTGTGGCTTGCTAATTCTGCCTGCGGTCTGGATTGTAACTGCAAATGGACTGAGAGCTACGGCGAATATATTGACACCAGACTCAACCCAAAAGAGTATTCAGTCAGAGTTACAAATAGTACAGGCATCAGAAACTGCCCCGGAAAATAACCCCAATCAAGCCGAACCAAATCCCCAACCAGAAACACCACAACGAATTCGGGTTCGCAAAATCCAGGTTGTAGATAGCACAGTTTTTAATGAAAATGACTTTAATCCAGTTGTCAAACCCTTTGAAGAACGGGACTTAACTTTAGAAGAAATCAGACAAGCCGCAGATGCTATTACCCAGCTTTACTTAAATAAAGGCTATATAAATTCCAGAGCAGTTCCAGACATTCAGCAACCTAGTACCGCCGATGGTGTTGTGGTAATTCGGGTAATTGAAGGGCGTTTGACAGACATTGAGATCGAAGGGACGCGACGATTAAATCCATCTTATGTTCGTAGTCGCATCCAATTAGGTGCCGGTACTCCTCTGAATACTAGTAAGCTCGAAGATCAACTGAAACTGTTGCGACTCGATCCCTTATTTACAAATATAGAAGCACGTCTGCGTCCAACGGGTAAGGTTGGTCAAAGTGTTCTCATTGTCAGAGTTGAAGAGGCCAACCCTTTAACTGGTAGCTTGGGTGTAGATAATTATTCGCCTCCGAGTATTGGTGCGGAAAGATTGGGTATTGAACTGCGCGATCGCAATTTAACCGGGATGGGAGATGAGTTAGCCGGCTCCTATTACCACACCCTCTCTGGTGGTTCCGATGCCTTTGATTTTAGCTATCAAATTCCTGTGAACGCGATGAATGGCAAAGTGCAGATTAGAACCGCATTTAATCGCAACGAAATCACTGAGGCACCCTTTGATGCTTTTGGCATTCGCGCCAACCAGGATCTTTATGAAATTAATTATCGTCAACCATTGATGCGATCGCCAAGAGAAGAATTTGCCCTATCTTTGGGATTTACCTATCAAGATGGTCAAACCTTCCTCTTCGAAAACCTGGCAACCCCCTTTGGCATTGGGACTGATGCCAATGGCGTTAGCCGCACCAGTGTAATTAAATTTGGTCAAGACTATACTAAGCGCGAACCTCAAGGAGCTTGGTTTTTGCGATCGCAATTTAATTTTGGTATTGACGTATTAGATGCAACTATCAACAATGACCCCATACCCGATGGTCGCTTTTTCAGTTGGTTGGGTCAAATACAGCGCGTGCAGCAACTCAGCGCCGATCATCTGTTACTTATCCAAGCAGACTTGCAGCTAACACCAGATAGCCTTTTACCCTCCCAGCAATTCGTTATTGGCGGTGGACAGTCTGTAAGGGGATATCGGCAAAATATCCGCTCAGGGGATAATGGATTTCGTGTAGCGATCGAAGATCGGTTCACAGTCCAGCGTAATGAATCTGGATTATCCATAATTCAACTTGCGCCATTTCTGGATATGGGATCTGTATGGAATCAGTCTAATAATCCCAATCGGCTGCCCGATCAAACTTTTTTGGTGGGTGCAGGCTTAGGATTATTATGGAATCAGGCAATGGGAATTGATAATCTGTTTTTACGGCTCGATTATGGATTTCCATTTATCGATCTGAGCGATCGCGGCAATAACGCTCAGGATGATGGCTTTTACTTTAGCCTTCGCTATCAACCTTAGAGGATGTTTGAAAAGTATTTCGCTGTGACTTTAGGCACTTTTAGATCCCCTCTAACCCCCCTTAAAAAGGGTGGAACTGGAGTAAAAGTCCCCCTTCTTAAGGGGGATTTAGGAGGATCTAGAACATTTTGCTACCGAGAAGAGGACTTTTCAAACATCCTCTTAGGCAATTTCCGTTAATAAATCTACCGCCACCGTTGGTTTCGACTACTTCGACTACGCTCAGTACAAGTTCGCTCAACCAACTAAGGGATCGAGAGTTGAGCGTTCGCGTAGCGTCTCGAAGAGAAGTCGAAACTCGTCAACCTGGGTATATTCTTTGTAAGAAATCACCTTAGTACACCAATATTGACGGGCTTTCTTTCTGTAGCTGAAGATTCCCTTTTTTTAGTACTGAGTGCTGTTAGGGGATAGCTAAGGTTTAGCCCGTGCTGAGTGCTGAGTTAGGAGTCAGAAGTTAGTATTTTTCCCCTGTGCCCCCTGCCCCCTGCCTCTTTTTCAATATTTCCTGACCTATGTCAGCATTTTTTGTTTTAAAAACCACTGAAAAAACGCATTTTCAGGTGATTGGCGATTTTTGGTCAATTTATTTTTGATTATTTACTGAGCTAATCTGCATTTGGGGTGTACTCTCAATATACGGTAACTATCACACTCGACCTTTGAGATAAATTACACCCAGAGGTGAATACCATGAAAAATTATGCTGATAAGCAGGAATTTATATTAAGTCAAATCACAAACAAGTATTTTCAACGCCGAGATTTCAGTGGATGTGACTTGAGTGGAATTGACCTAAAAGGAATTGATTTAAATGGTGTTAATTTCATCGGAGCAGATTTAAGGGGTGCAAATTTGTGTGGCTGTATTCTTACTCGTGCTAATTTAAGTGGTGCAAATTTGATGCAAGCTAGCTTACATGAAGCTAATCTGTATGAAGCCTCTTTGTGTGAAGCTAATTTGACTAATGCTGATTTAACACGAGCAAATTTGTGTGGAACTTTCTTATGGCGGGCGAAATTCACAGGTAGTAATCTTTGGGGTGCTTCTTTATGCGATGTAGATTTGAGAGAAGCAGACTTAAGTGAAGCCAAATTAATTGAAGCATCATTGATTGAAGCTAACTTAGTTAGAGCAAATCTCACAGGGGCAAAGTTATGTGGAGCAAAATTACTAGAAGCTAATTTAACTGAGGCTAACTTAACTGGTGCAGATTTGACATGGGCAAATTTAACTAAGGCAAACTTGAGTCAAGCAAACCTTTGGGAGACAAACCTGATTTATGCGAGGTTCCGGGATACTATCATGCCTGATGGCACAATTAAACAACCTCAGATAGTTATTTATTAATCAGAAGTAGCCCTGTTAAAGTGAGATAATCTTGTGATTTCGTTTCCATTCTCTATATGGGGGTTTCCTTTTAGCTGTAACCACAATTTTTTTTCAGCTTGGGTCATGATTTCACTTATGTTTATTTAGATATCGTCTTTTTTGCTTCACATTCCTGTTTTACATAAGAGTGAGTCTTATATAGCAGTTCTAAATCATTCGTAAAAAATTAAATCCCCGACTTCTTAAATAAGTCGGGGATTTAGACAACGCAAATTTTCACAACTCATTTAGGATTGCTATAGCGTTTCTCGGTTGAGTCCAATACAGACCTAACCCCTAGCCCAAATGCTACAAGGGTTGGGGAGAGGTTCATCAAACTCACGTTAATTCAGTTAAAACTTGGTCAAAACTTGGGGTGCGGTACTTTATTTGCGTAACACACCCTATTTTCGTTGTATGTTTCTTAGGTACATCGAACTGCTCTTGTAAACTTATTGAGAATTAACTATGGAACCTATTTCTCTGATTATTGCTGCTTTAGGTGCTGGTGCGATCGCGGCTGCTAAAGATACCGCCACAACAGCCGTGAAAGATACCTATCAAGGTTTGAAGGCTTTGATTAAAAAGAAGTTTGAAGGCGATGTTCTAGGAAAAGCGATGGTAGATGCCAAACCCGAAGAAATTAAGCAAGCTGAAGGTTTATTAAAAGACAAAATTACCAAAGCTGGTGCCGATAAAGATGCAGCAATTATTCAAGCGGCTCAAGAGTTACTTAATCAAGTCAAAGAACAGCCCGGTGGACAGCAGATTATTACCCAAAATATCAGTAATGTCAAATATGCCGCTACTTCTGGTTCTGGTAATGCAAGTATTAGTGACATCAATGAACAAGGCACATCGAAAGAGAACTGAGACTGTAACTTAATTAATCAGGGTAGATGTTATGTCTAAGCAAGGCGAGATTCAACAAAGTGTTACAGAGAGTGAATACGCTGCTACCTCAGCGACTGGTAATGCAACTATCACTGTTACCAATTACTACTATCGAGAAGAAGCAAGATTAGTCGCTTCTGATTCTACCGACGCTGCTGATGAATCTCTCCCTTGTCCTTATCGCGGTTTGTTTCATTTTGGCCCCAATGATGCGGATATATTCTTTGGGCGGGAAATTTTTATCGAAGAACTTTATAGTGCAACTAAAACCCGGAATTTTATACCCGTATTGGGTGCATCGGGAAGCGGTAAATCTTCGGTGGTGTTGGCGGGGTTAGTCCCGAAGTTGCAAACAGCCGGAAATTGGCAGTTTACTCACTTTCGTCCTGGTGCTGATCCTTTTCATGCGTTGGCTGTAGCTTTAGTGCCACTTTATACGCCTAATTTAGATGCAACTGACCAAATTGCCCAAGCCCGCAAGTTAGCTGGTTACTTGCAAGATGGCTCTATGCTGATCTCGGACGTTTTTGCTAAAATTCGGCAAAATCACCCTAATCAACGGGTGCTATTAATTGCTGACCAATTTGAAGAAATTTATACTCTCTGTCACCATCAGGAAACTCGCCATAAATTTCTTGATTGCTTATTAGCTAGTTTAGAAACTTCCTCTTCTCTATCTGCATCCGCTACGGTGTGGGTAACGACAATGCGGGCAGATTTTTTGGGAAATGCTCTCTCCTATCGTCCCTTTGCGGATATCTTGCAAAATGCTGATGTGAAATTAGGGCCGATGAATCGGGAGGAATTAACACAAGTTATTGAAAAACCTGCCGAAAAATTAGGGGTGACATTTGCAAGCGGACTGGTAGAACGCATTTTAGAGGATGTGGAAAACCAGCCAGGAAATTTACCTCTGCTAGAGTTTGCTTTAACAGAGTTGTGGAATAAGCGCACGGGTAAACAATTAACTCACAAAATCTATGAAGAAATTGGTCAAGTAGAAGGTGCGTTAGCTCGTCATGCTGATGAAAAATATGGCAACTTGACAGAGGAGGAAAAAGAAAAAGTCCGGCGGATTTTTATTCAATTGGTGCGTCCGGGTGAGGGAACAGAAGATACTCGACGAGTGGCGATGAAGGCGGAATTGGGGGAGCAAAGCTGGGATTTGGTCAAACAATTAGCGGATGCTCGGTTGGTGGTGACAAGTCGCAATGCTACCAGTCAAGAAACGGTAGAAGTAGTCCATGAAGCTTTGATTCGCAACTGGGGAGAACTGCGGGAATGGATGAATAAAGACCGCGTTTTTAGGGCTTGGCAAGAGCGACTGCGTTCAGCAAAAGGACAATGGGAAGCAACGCAGCGAGATGAAGGGGCATTGTTGCGGGGTGCAGCGTTGGTAGAGGGGGAAGAAAAGCTAAAACAACGGCGAGAGGATATTAGCGCAGGCGAGCAAGAGTTTATTCAAGCTAGTGTAGCATTGAGGGATAGGGAACAAAAGCAACGGGAACGCACAAAACGGCTAACTTTTTCTGGATTGGCTGGGGGTTTGGTGTTAGCTTTGGGTTTATCTGGACTAGCGGGTATAGGCTGGGGGAATGCCGAAATCAGCCAAATTAATGCCTTTGCCCAAAGTTCCGATGGGTTTTTGAGTTTAGATGGGCGAAAAGCTGTCGAATCAAGCGTCAAAGCTGCTGTCAAAATGCGAGGTAAATTCTGGGTAGATGCGAATACCCGCACCCAGGTAAAACTGACATTATTAAATACAGTTCATAATGTTGCCGCACCTAACACCTTGGGAGGACACGCAAAGGAGGTTCAGGGCATCAGCTTCAGTCCCGATGGCAAGATGCTAGCTTCTGCCAGTGATGACAACACGGTGAAACTGTGGGATACCACCACTGGCAAAGAAATCAAAACCCTAACTGGGCATACAAACTCGGTTTTGGGCATCAGCTTCAGTCCCGATGGCAAGATGCTAGCTTCTGCCAGTAGTGACAACACGGTGAAACTGTGGGATACCACCACTGGCAAAGAAATCAAAACCCTAACTGGGCATACAAACTCGGTTTTGGGCATCAGCTTCAGTCCCGATGGCAAGATGCTAGCTTCTGCCAGTGCTGACAACACGGTGAAACTGTGGGATACCACCACTGGCAAAGAAATTAAAACCCTAACTGGGCATAGAAACTCGGTTTTTGGCATCAGCTTCAGTCCCGATGGCAAGATGCTAGCTTCTGCCAGTGCTGACAACACGGTGAAACTGTGGGATACCACCACTGGCAAAGAAATCAAAACCCTAACTGGGCATAGAAACTCGGTTTTTGGCATCAGCTTCAGTCCCGATGGCAAGATGCTAGCTTCTGCCAGTTTTGACAACACGGTGAAACTGTGGGATACCACCACTGGCAAAGAAATCAAAACCCTAACTGGGCATAGAAACTCGGTTAATGACATCAGCTTCAGTCCCGATGGCAAGATGCTAGCTTCTGCCAGTGATGACAACACGGTGAAACTGTGGGATACCACCACTGGCAAAGAAATCAAAACCCTAACTGGGCATAGAAACTCGGTTAATGACATCAGCTTCAGTCCGAATGGCAAGATGCTAGCTTCTGCCAGTTTTGACAACACGGTGAAACTGTGGGATACCACCACTGGCAAAGAAATCAAAACCCTAACTGGGCATACAAACTCGGTTAATGACATCAGCTTCAGTCCCGATGGCAAGATGCTAGCTTCTGCCAGTGGTGACAACACAGTGAAACTGTGGGATACCACCACTGGCAAAGAAATCAAAACCCTAACTGGGCATAGAAACTCGGTTAATGACATCAGCTTCAGTCCCGATGGCAAGATGTTAGCTTCTGCCAGTGGTGACAACACGGTGAAACTGTGGGATACCACCACTGGCAAAGAAATCAAAACCCTAACTGGGCATACAAACTCGGTTAATGGCATCAGTTTCAGTCCCGATGGCAAGATGTTAGCTTCTGCCAGTGGTGACAAGACGGTGAAACTGTGGGATACCACCACTGGCAAAGAAATCAAAACCCTAACTGGGCATACAAACTCGGTTAATGGCATCAGTTTCAGTCCCGATGGCAAGATGTTAGCTTCTGCCAGTGGTGACAAGACGGTGAAACTGTGGGATACCACCACTGGCAAAGAAATCAAAACCCTAACTGGGCATACAAACTCGGTTAATGGCATCAGTTTCAGTCCCGATGGCAAGATGCTAGCTTCTGCCAGTAGTGACAACACGGTGAAACTGTGGGATACTACCACCACTGGCAAAAAAATCAAAACCCTAACTGGGCATACAAACTCGGTTAATGGCATCAGCTTCAGTCCCGATGGCAAGATGCTAGCTTCTGCCAGTAGTGACAACACGGTGAAACTGTGGGATACCACCACTGGCAAAGAAATCAAAACCCTAACTGGGCATACAAACTGGGTTTATGGCATCAGCTTCAGTCCCGATGGCAAAATGCTAGCTTCTGCCAGTACTGACAACACGGTGAAACTGTGGAGGCTGGATTTTGATTATTTACTCCAGAAAGGGTGCAGTTTTATGCGCGAGTATTATAAAACTAATCCCCCTGATAATGAGAGTGACAAGCACTTGTGTGATGGTGTTGGTAATTTGTAATACCGCTATTACCTATGCGAGAACCGTTATAAGTAATGCTTAAGCCGTAGTTAATACAACTTAAACAGTACTTATTAATGGTGAAGCTGTAGTTACAAACGCTCATTATATGATAAGTAAACTTGAAGCTATAGTTAATATAACTTCTTCTGTAGTTATCAATGCTCAAGCTGTAGTTAACACAACTTCTTCTGTGGTTATAAATGCTCAAGCTATAGTTAACACAGCTTCTTCTGTAGTTATGAATGCTCAAGCTATAGTTAACACAGCTTCTTCTGTAGTTATGAATGCTCAAGCTGTAATTAAGATTAGATAGACGCTTTAGAGGTTGTTTGAAAAGTATTTCGCTGTGATTTTAAGCACTTAGCGATCCCCCCTAACCCCCCTTAATAAGGGGGGAAACGGAATCAAAGTCCCCCTTAGTAAGGGGGAAACGAATCAAAGTCCCCCTTAATAAGGGGGATTTAGGGGGATCTAGAACGTTTTGATACCGATAAGAGGACTTTTCAAACATCCTCTTAGATAAATTAAGAGAATTTACCAGTATTTATCTCATAAAAAGTATAATTATTTTTGTGGATTTTGCTGAACCAGAATGTATTTTCAGTAGGACATAGTAGCTGTATAAATGTTACGAGTAACCAAATTTATGTCTTTGAGAAAACGTACATCCCGCGTTCTAGAAAATGCTGAGTTAAGATTTGCTGGACTCAAAGCAATTGATGCTAATTTGGATCTTGGAAATACTTGTAATTTAAAAGCCCTGACAGAAATAATTGAAGAATTACGCAGCAAGTTAGAAGCTCATAATACTGCTCTTAGTACAATTGACTCTTCCAAAGTAGAAATTGAAGAATTAGAACAAACCTTGGGTACTTTCTCCGAAAAAATGCTCATGGGAATCGGCTTTAAATACAGCAAAGATAGCCGCGAATATGAGATGGCTGGTGGAGTTCGCAAAAGTGAACGTATCCGTAAAAGCAGAGCGACTCGCTTAAAAACTATTTCACAAAAAGCATCTATGCAGGGCACTAAACCCTTGTAGATGTGTAAGCAATACAGTTCGGATCAGCAGGGAAGTAAAAAAAGTTATTAACCAGTAATTCTTGCTCCCCTGCTTGCCTCAATGCCCAAATACTAAAATTCGCGTTGTGAGAAGATAAAAATAGCGATCGCTAATAACAGGGCACTATAAAGTAAACCATAGCCAGCATTTGTAATTAGTGCAGTTGTATCAGGTAGTGCTTGCAGACCATAAACGGCATCATTTTTCAAATCTAATCGAGATAAATCTGGCAAAATGAGAAACAAACCTTGAGTTAGACCTTCTATACCAGGGTTGCGGCTCAGACGACCTAGTTGGACTAAATCTTGAGTAATATTTCCGATTAAATATACCGCAAAGGTTAAAACAGTAGCGAGGAGAGAAGCAGTAAAAACACCGAAGGTAATAGCCATAGCGGTGATTAATGACAACTGCAATACTAAGAAAATTGCAGCAATTAAAATACTCGCTGTTGGGTGGTGAATATTACCAAATTGCAGAAATACTAGATAAATTGCTGTCATCGTAGCGACAAGTACAGCTAATACTGCGGATAAACCTAAGTATTTGCCGACGATAATTTCGCTGCGACTGACAGGTTTCGCAATCAACACCAAAATAGTACGTTTTTCAATTTCTTTATTAACCAGTCCCGTACCAACAAATATTGTCACAATTAACCCGATGGCATTCATCGCCGCCATCCCGAAGTCTAAAAATATTTTGTCTTCAGTCGTAGCTGCAAATTGAGGAAGGACGCGAAAGGCAGCAGCGAGTATAAGCGCATAAAAACCAATAATATATAGGATGCGATCGCGTACCACTTCCTGAAATACATTCTTTGCCAATACAAAAATTCTGTTAATAGTCATTTGTCATTATTTGTCATTAGTCATTTGTCATTTTCCCCCTGCCCCACTTCGGCTACGCTCAGTGACCACCTGCCCCCTGCTCCCCTTCCTCCCCTGCTTCATCTCTTCTCACTGCTGCGGAGGCGGCGATCCGGCAATTAATTTACTGGCGCGATCGCATTCAATTTCTGCAACTGTAATGTTATTACCTGAATTGCTGGTTGCTGCAACTGGTTCAATTCGGCAAGATTTTTTCAAGTAATAGCCCCGTGGGTTAGAACTTGGCCCTATCCAAATACTTAATAAATCTAATATATATCCAGACTTAGTATTAGCTACACGCGGTTCAATGCGCCATAAATCCTTCTCTTCATATTTCCCCAGGCTTTTTTGAATTACTGCCCTACCCAGAGTTCCTACTCGCTGTTTTGCATCAAGCAACCATTTCTCTACTTCCGACCAAGGTGTTTGGTTTATTTGTTCTATTACTATTGGTTGAAGTCTTTCTAGAATTACAACACCGTTTTGTGGGATTTTTACTCGTTCTTCTGTTCTGACAACAAAGGTACTACGTTTAAAAGTATCTGCTTGCAAACTAGGATATTGTTGAAACCAATGATCCATTACAAAATAAAACTGAATCCAGCAACTTAGTAGCATACTACTAGCAACTAAAATTATGATTCTTTGGCGGTCTTGTGGCTTAGGAATTCTAGCTTTAGCGTCAGTATCACTTCCTTCAATAAACTCTGGTATTGCTGTAATTAGTGCTGAAATTGTCGGACAAAAAACGATTGTTCTTGGTGTAATTACATCCTGTTGATTTCCAAAAGCAAAAACACTCACTAAGAATCCAGTGATTACTGCCCCAACTGGCATAAAAGTACCAGGAACTCTCAAAGGATCTTGAGTTGTATACCAAGCTGTGCCGGCAATCAAAAATAACCAACCAAAAAAGGCAATAATATCTTTGATATAGCCTGTAGCTAAATATGACAGTGCCCAAGAAAAAACACTCAAATAAATAAATGTCTGCCAAGAATAAGCTTTGGGTGGAACTAATACTTTTCTAATTCCTGCATAAATCCCTTCCGCAAATTTAAAAATTCCAAATACATCTTTAAGTAGCGTATTCATGTTCCTCCTTCCACCTAATTAACTAATCACTCGTTTTCCTTCTAAGTAAAATCTTCCTATTTTGCACTAAATAATAAAATAAGAGTTATAGCACTATAACTCAGGGAATTTGCTATTAGTACAGTAATTATTAAATTATTACTTTGGAATTTCAAGTTGCCAAAAGTCCGCCATCGCCGCCGTTGAGATATTGGAGCTTCCGCTTCCTCTTCTTTTTTAGCAAATTGCTCATTTAATGATAGTAACAATACCTTTAGAATGAAAAACTTCATCAAAAAAGTAGAAAAGAAAATTATAAAAGCAGTTAATATTAGTAAGCCTTGTGTATTAGGTGATTTAAAGTTATTAAAAAACATATAGTTAATTAATTCTGTTCTCACCTGGAGCGGTAAAATTGGTTCTGATACAAAAAATATGGACCAACCAATTACACTAGAAAATAAATTGATAGAAATAGCATAAAAAGTACTAGTTTTTTTGTCAAATTTGAGTCGATAGTGCAAAAGATAAGCTTCGATGGGAATGGCAATCAGTACAAATAAAAAGTCAAACAGAATTCCACCAATGGGAAAAATCCTCGGAAGTATCCAATTCTCAGGCATAAGTGGTCAAGGGTAAGGTTTAACTGTAGAGAGTATAACTGGGATAGTGAGGGTGATGGGGGAAATTATTACATTGTTCTTGTCCTTTACTATGCTGGTGTGCCAGTATTCTCTGATTGATATTGTTAATACATCAACCTGATACTTGTACGGGGACACTAGAGGGCTAGTTTCTCTACCTAAGATTACAAGAGGTTAGGTAAGATTAAAGACTGCCACTTATAGCTTTTCGAGAGATGACAAGGAACGGTATCGGTATTCGCACGGCGCAAGTGCGTCAAGAACGGATCATTGGTCAAATTCACGTCTACGATGGCGTGGGTAAAGGTAAGTCTCAAGCGGCTTTGGGTGTGGTTTTGCGCTCTATTGGTTTAGGGATAAATACGCCTAGTGATTCTAACCGTGTTTTACTGCTGCGCTTTTTAAAAGGGCCGGAACGTGATTATGACGAAGATGGAGCGATCGCAGCTTTGCAGCGCGGGTTTCCCCATTTAATAGACCAGGTTCGCACTGGGAGAGCCGAATTTTTTGGCCCAGAAGAAATTACCACCTTTGACCAAAATGAGGCGATGCGGGGTTGGGATGTCGCCAAAGGTGCGATCGCTAGCGGTTTATATTCAGTTGTCGTCTTGGATGAAATTAACCCCGTTCTGGATTTGGGTTTGCTACCAGTAGATGAAGTGGTAAAGACATTAAAATCCAAACCCCAAGAATTAGAAATCATTGCTACCGGACGCGCTGCACCGCAAAAGCTGCTCGATATTGCAGATTTGCACTCAGAAATGAAACCTCATCACCATCCCACAGCCAAAGCCCTATTCTTGGAAGGGATTGAAATTTATACTGGTGCTGGTAAAGGCAAGTCTACTAGTGCTTTGGGCAAAGCCTTACAGGCCATTGGTAGGGGAATCAATCATCCAGGGTCTACCCGTGTGTTAATTATGCAGTGGCTTAAAGGTGGTAGTGGCTACACAGAAGATGCTGCGATCGCCGCTTTGCAGCAGTCATATCCAGAAGTGGTGGATCATCAGCGCTGTGGTGGAGATGCGATTGTTTGGCGCAATTCCCGGCAAGAATTAGATTATGTAGAAGCCGAACGAGGTTGGGAAATCGCAAAAGTTGCGATCGCCTCTGGAATGTATAAAACTATTATTCTCGATGAACTCAATCCCACCGTTGACTTAGAACTACTCCCCGTTGAACCCATTGTTCAAGCTTTGCTCCGCAAACCCCGCGACACCGAAATCATCATCACTGGCCGCTGTCAAAATCAACCAGCGTATTTCGACCTGGCTAGCGTTCATTCAGAGGTTTATTGCCACAAACACTATGCAAATCAAGGTGTAGAACTTAAACGAGGGGTAGATTTTTAGGCGTTGCATCTGAATTCGTAATTCGTAATGCTCTTGGTGCGAACGCTGTACGAACAGACCTTTTTCAATTTTGAATCTTTCAATCCAAAATTGAAAATCTAAAATTTAGTCGAGGTGTAATTATGCATCATACAGAGAAAAAACCAGAGTAGGGCTAGCATTGCAATGCCGACCCTACAAGCAACTAAGGCTGTTGGCGTATTCTTTGCCAGACAGTAAAGCCCAAAAGAACGACAATACTGGTGGCGGTAGTCATCATCACAGCCAAACTCATACCTTGTATTCTCATTGCCAGCAAGTTGAAAAATAAGGTAATTGACCAAAGCGTGAACGCAGCATGGCGCTGGGAAAGCCCCCAAGCAAGTAAGCGGTGGTGCAGATGATCTTTGCCAGGAGTGCTAAGAGGGTTATTTCCTGCTAGTAGCCGCCGTACAAATACTTGGGTGGTGTCTATTACTGGCAACAATAGAAATAAAACCGTGGGAATCAGCGCATAAACTGTGTTTTGTTGCAGTTTGCCTAAAATACTAGTTGCTGCCAGCACATAGCCAAAAAAGTATGCTCCGGCATCACCCATAATAATTCGTGACGGATGGAAATTATGGCGCAAAAAGCCTAATGCAGCACCTCCCAAAGCTGCGAGTACCAAGATTGCCGCCGCACGATTATTAAATTGGGCTGCAACGCCCAATAAACTCATGGCGGTAATAAAGCTGATTCCTCCTGCCAAACCATCCATACCATCCATCAAGTTGATGGCGTTGGTAATTCCTACTACCCACAGTACCGTCAGCAACATAGACAGTAACGAGTCGATGGGAGTACCAAACAGCACTTTTACACTGATGCCATTAGCTACCAGCAACAGTGCTGTGACGATTTGCGCCCACAATCGCACAGAGGGTGGTAAGCCGAACTGATCGTCGATAAAGCCCACCAGGACTAATATCGAACCTCCTAACAGAATAGTGAGCACCTGAGCCAATACGTTTTGGAGTTCGATCGGTCGTAAAAGGCTAGCTAATACCAGCGCGGCAATGACACCCGCGTAGATAGCCAGCCCCCCTGCATTGGGTAAAGGTTCGCGATTGAGTCGCCGAGCGTTGGGTTGGTCAGCCCAACCTACCCGTAAGGCGAATTTGCGGACTGTCGGAATTAAACGCCAAGTTACTAGCCAAGCCAAGAGGAACGTAAATACTACTGCCAACCAGCCGGTGCCGCTAGGGTCGGCAATACCAAGGAACTTAAGGGAGTTGTCTAGATTCATCTCCCAATTCAAGCATTACTGCCAGTATCTATAAAGAACATCACCTGTATATTAATCAATTTTTTTATTTCCATTTGTAAATTGAGCTGATTGAGAGATTAGCACTCTTGCTCTGTGAGTGCTAAATTGTCTAATGGAAGCGCTGGAGAAATAAAACATGGCGAAAATTATTGCATTTGACGAGGAATCGCGGCGAGCTCTAGAAAGGGGTGTTAACGCCCTTGCTGATGCCGTAAAAATCACCTTGGGGCCGAAAGGTCGTAATGTCCTTTTAGAGAAAAAATTTGGCGCACCTCAAATTGTCAACGATGGTATCACTGTTGCCAAGGAAATTGAATTAGAAGATCCTTTGGAAAATACTGGTGCAAGACTCATCCAGGAAGTGGCCTCAAAAACTAAAGATGTTGCTGGGGATGGTACAACCACCGCCACAGTTTTAGCACAAGCCTTGATTCGGGAAGGTTTGAAGAACGTCGCGGCGGGTAGTAACCCAGTTAGCTTGAGACGCGGGATCGACAAAACTATTGAGGCATTGGTACTGGAAATTGCCAAGATAGCCAAGCCAGTAGAAGGAAGTGCGATCGCTCAAGTTGCCACTGTTTCTGCTGGTAACGATGAAGAAGTTGGTCAAATGTTAGCTCAAGCAATGGAAAAAGTCACCAAAGATGGTGTAATTACCGTTGAAGAATCTAAATCCCTGACAACTGAACTAGAAGTAGTTGAAGGGATGCAGATTGACAGGGGTTACATTTCACCCTACTTTGTCACCAACAACGAGCGGCAAATCGTGGAATTTGAAAACGCCCGGATCTTGGTGACAGATAAAAAAATCAGCAGCATCCAAGATTTAGTGCCGATTTTGGAAAAAGTCGCCCGTTCTGGTCAGCCCTTGCTGATTATTGCTGAGGATGTCGAAGGTGATGCCTTGGCAACTTTGGTAGTGAACAAAGCGCGGGGTGTACTTGCTGTAGCTGCAATCAAAGCGCCTGGATTTGGCGATCGCCGCAAAGCTTTGTTAGAAGATATTGCTATTCTCACCGATGGACAGTTGATTTCTGAAGAAATCGGCTTGAGCCTAGATACCGCTGCTCTAGAAGCACTGGGAACTGCTCGCAAAATCACCATTGACAAAGAAAGCACCACCATTGTAGCTGGCAGTGTCACCAAGCCAGAAGTGCAAAAGCGGATTGGTCAAATTCGCAGGCAGTTGGAAGAAACCGATTCTGAATACGATCAAGAAAAACTGCAAGAACGCATCGCCAAGCTCGCTGGTGGTGTGGCAGTGATTAAAGTGGGTGCGGCAACCGAAACCGAACTCAAAGACCGTAAACTGCGGATTGAAGACGCGCTGAACGCTACTAAAGCCGCTGTGGAAGAAGGTATTGTTCCTGGTGGTGGAACAACTCTAATTCACTTAGCTAAGGCAGTAGAAGCGATTAAAAAGACCTTACAAAATGACGAAGAAAGAATTGGGGCTGATATTGTCGAACGAGCGCTAGAAGCGCCCTTGCGCCAAATAGCAGACAACGCTGGTGCAGAAGGTTCTGTGATCGTTTCTAAAGTCCGAGACAGCGAGTTCAACATTGGCTACAACGCCGCTACTGGCGAATTTGAAGACTTGATCGCTGCTGGTATTATCGACCCTGCCAAAGTCGTGCGTTCAGCTTTGCAAAATGCTGGTTCCATTGCTGGTTTGGTCTTAACCACTGAAGCGATCGTTGTTGAAAAGCCAGAGAAGAAATCTGCTGCTGCTGCCCCTGACATGGGCGGCATGGGTGGTATGGGCGGCATGGGCGGCATGGGTGGTATGGGCGGCATGGGCGGCATGGGCATGTTCTAACTTCTGCTCACCCAGATAAATATTTTTTCAACAGTTTGTCTTGCCAAGGCAAACTGTTTTTTTATAGCATTGCTGATTCAGAGCCGATATGTTATCTCTATTGCTGGGAAGTAGCTGGGCATAAATAAAAGTCATCATCATGGTTATCAGTAATTAGTCATGAATACAACTAACTACTAAAAAAATGCCGATTCCTAAATTCCCAAATCTAAAGAACTGCTTAATTTAAAAATTACAGTCTTTGTATTAATTTTTGTAATATTAATAGCAAAAGCTGAAATAAATAAAAATGCCTCATGGGTGCTGAGTAGGGAATTTTACTTCTTTACTAAGCACTGTGAAAAGAGGAACTTGTTTAATTGCCAATACCCAATACCCAATGCCCAATGCCCAATGTAGGTAATATTGTATGGTACGAAAACTGCGTCGTCTTCCCAAAATAGTAAATAGGCTATATAAAAAAGATGAATTCTATCACCAACCAGGTACTATACCTGGAACAATTTTTATTCATGAAGATTCTCCGCCACCGATAATTTTCTTGATTGACTATAACCAAACCAATTTCATCCGTGAACAAATAGCAACTCCAGAAGAATGTATCCCATATCTGGAGATGGAATCCATTTCTTGGGTAGATGTACAAGGTTTAGGTAGTCAAGATATATTACAACGGTTGGGTCACGTTTTTGAATTACATCCTCTCGTTTTAGAAGATATAGTCAATGTACCAGAGCGTCCTAAAACAGAGGATTATGAAGACCAATTGTTATTCATTGCCCGCATGGTAGTACCAAAGGAAATATCGTGTGGTTTTCACAGCGAGCAAGTGAGTTTAATATTAGGGAAAAACTATTTACTGACAGTCCAAGAAGAACCAGAACATGATTGTTTTGAAGCGGTGCGATCGCGAATTGAAAAAAACAAAGGTATCATCCGTAAGCAAGGAGCAGATTATTTAGCTTACGCCGTGTTAGATGCCATTATTGATGGCTTTTTCCCGGTACTGGAGCTTTATGGGGAGCGAATCGAAGAGTTAGAGGAAGAAGTAATAGTTAAACCTACTCCGCAAACACTACAAAATATTTATCAAATTAGGCGAGAATTACTGCAACTACGTCGTGCTATCTGGCCCCAACGAGATGCAATTAATTCTTTAATTCGAGATGCTCCCGATTTAATTAGTGAAGAAGTGCGAATCTACTTGCGAGATTGTTATGACCATACAGTGCAAGTTATGGATATGGTAGAAACTTATCGAGAGCTAGCATCTGGATTAATGGATGTGTACCTTTCGGCAGTGAGCAACAAAATGAATGAAATCATGAAAGTACTAACGGTAGTTTCAACAATTTTCATTCCACTGACTTTTGTGGCCGGAATATATGGTATGAATTTCAATACCGAAAAATCGCCATATAATATGCCTGAGTTGGATTGGTATTGGGGTTATCCACTTTGCTTGGCAGTTATGGCAGCGATCGCACTTGGGTTGCTATTCTTTTTTTGGCAACGGGGCTGGTTGCAAAACTCTGTAACAATTAAGCGTAATTAATAATTGCAGATGGACGACGAATCAAATTTACATTCATTATTACCGGGAGTTAATATTTTAATTTATGAGGAGTAGCGACCAGAATTTAGTAGTTTTGACAGTTTATATTATCGGTGTTTCTTATATTTTTAACCGCATGGTTGAATCCATCGACGATCAAGTCAAGTTTGAGTTTAAAAAAGGAATAGTTGACGAGCAACTCAAAGAACAAAATCTCGATGATAAAATTGGAATTTCCTTTAAACTCAAAGCCTCATACCCAATTGACGATTTGAAAGATTTAGGAATTAGCATTGAAAATAAATCTGATAATGTTGCCCTATACGTTGACTGGGACAACAGTTCTTTAGTAGTTGAACATAGTAAGCAATCGCGTCGCGTCATTCGGAAATCACCAGATTTAACCCGCGACTTAGCAGTGCCCCAAAGTCCTAGCTTGATTGCTCCTAAGAAAACACTTTCTGAAACGGTGACAGCAGAAGATGTATTTGAGCGCGATCAAGTAGCTGGAACCTATTCAGCAAAAAAACCACTAATTGATATCAATGGGCTGCAAAAGGGGCAAAAAAAGCTGTACAACGACTTTATTAACAGAAGAAAGGAGTTGGACTTTTCCTTGCAACTGGTACTCAGAGTATCTGAAGTGCGTTTAGGTCTAGCCCCAGGTCGTGATTTTCCTCCCATTAGCATTATCAATTGTCCTTTCACAGTCAGGAAACTACCTTGGACTTACGCTCTACCTTGGAATAAAAAAAAGCAATAGCAACCATACAGACTATGCCATCCAAGATTACACTGGATCTAAGGAGAGAGTAGACGCAGGCGGTTGCAGATCAGTCATAGTCACTGATTTGAGGAAAGTCCGGGCTCCCGAAAGACCAAACTTGCTGGATAACGTCCAGTGCGAGCGATCGTGAGGATAGTGCCACAGAAAGATACCGCCAGATCAATTAAAAATTAAAAATTAAAAATCTAAAATGAGTAATTTTTAATTTTACATTTTTAATTGATCTGGTAAGGGTGCAAAGGTGCGGTAAGAGCGCACCAGCAGTATCGAGAGGTGCTGGCTCGGTAAACCCCGGTTGGGAGCAAGGCGATAGGAACTACGGTTGGTCTTTTACCAGTTCCGCTCAATGAGAGCCGCTAGAGGCGTTTGGTAACAAGCGTCCCAGATAGATAACTGCCCTCGCAAGAGAACAGAACCCGGCTTATGTACTGCTCTTTCCCCCTTTTTTAGTGCTGAGTGC
Organism: Nostoc punctiforme PCC 73102; assembly: GCF_000020025.1. Lineage (GTDB taxonomy): Bacteria > Cyanobacteriota > Cyanobacteriia > Cyanobacteriales > Nostocaceae > Nostoc > Nostoc punctiforme. Next base: position 1,485,338 of record NC_010628.1, read on the forward strand.
TGAGTTAGAAGAGACGCCATGAATCGCGTCTGTACAAGAGTTAGAAGTTGGTATTTTTCCCCTGCTCTCCCTTCCCCCTTCCCCCTGTCATGTAATGCCCCTTGCCTACCCACGCCGTCAACGGCAACTCGAAAGTTTAGTCCAAAAATTAGGTTTGTCGCGAGAAGCACCTATCAAGTGGGAACTGCTAGATTTAGCGCTAACTCATCCCACTGTTTCTGATTCGGCGAATTATGAACAACTGGAGTTTGTTGGCGATGCAGTGGTGCGGCTGGTGTCGGCTGTTGTGTTATGGGAAAATTATCCCGATTGTCCAGTAGGGGATTTTGCAGCAATTCGTTCGGTATTAGTGAGCGATCGCATCCTCGCCCAATTGGCCAGAATCTATGGTTTGGAATTATACTTACTAGTTGCGGGTAGTGCTACAGCTGATAAAGTTGGTCAAGAATCTCGACTGGCAGATGCTTTTGAAGCTGTTCTGGGTGCGCTTTATTTAAGTACTCAAAATCTGGAATTGATCCGCTCTTGGCTAGATCCCCACTTCCAAGAACTAACAACAGAAATTCGCCTCGATCCTGCCAGACTTAATTACAAAGCTGCTCTTCAAGAATGGACTCAGGCGCAATTCAAAGTTTTACCAGAATATCGAGTTGTGGAAGTCACTCAACCACACCATAATCAAGAACGTTTCATGGCTGAAGTGTGGCTGCATGGCAAGAAACTCGGAGAAGGTAAGGGGCGATCGATTAAAACTGCTGAACAAGCCGCAGCTAAGGTAGCTTTTTTAGCAATCCCTAATCCGCAAACACCCTGAGCTTAAAAGACTGGCAATTAGCCGATAATCATTTGGTTGTCAGTGGTCATTTGTCCCTCGTCCTTTGTATACAGTTCGGTTAAGATCCCCCCGCCTGCGGCGACCCCCTTTTTAAAGGGGTAAAAGAGAGTTAAAAGCCCCCCTTAAAAAGGGGGGTTGGGGGGATCTTCAGACATATTAGAACGTTAACCGAATTGTATTACCTTGTCCTTTATATACAAATGACCAAATGACCAAATGACAAATGACAAATAACTAATGACAAACCAAATTAAAATTGCTGTTATCGGAGTTGGGCGTTGGGGAGTGCATCTGCTACGGAATTTCTTAGCACATCCCCAAGTAGATGTAGTTGCTGTAGTAGATCCCCATCCAGAACGATTAGCGGCGATCAAACAGCAGTTTAATTTAGATGAAAATGTAGTATTGACAACCCAATGGGAAGATTTAAAGAAAGTGCCAGGGTTGACAGGGGTTGCGATCGCAACTCCGGCTACCACCCACTACGCTTTAATTAAAGACTCTCTCCAACAGGGATACCATGTTTTGGCTGAAAAACCCCTAACTCTCGACCCCGCAGAATGTCGGGAGCTTTGTCAGTTAGCAGAGCAGCATCATTTAATACTGATGGTTGACCACACTTATTTATTTCACCCAGCAGTTGAGCAAGGGCAAACTGTAGTACAGGCGGGTAAATTAGGTGATTTACGCTACGGCTACGCCACCCGCACCCATTTAGGGCCTGTCCGCCAAGATGTTGATGCGCTCTGGGATTTAGCGATTCACGATATTGCTATCTTTAACGCTTGGCTGGGTCAGATTCCTGTGAAAGTACAAGCAACGGGTACGGTGTGGTTACAGGGAGCAGGGGAGCAGGGGAGCAGGGAAGCAGAGGGGAAGAAAGATACAAATTTTCCTCTGCCTCAAGGTTTGGCTGATTTAGTATGGCTAACACTGACATACCCAGATGGCTTTCAAGCTTATATTCACTTGTGCTGGCTGAATCCTGATAAGCAGCGACGGCTGGGGATTGTAGGTAGCCTTGGTAGTTTGATTTTTGATGAAATGTCGCGATCGTCACCTCTAACGCTGCTACATGGGGAATTTGAACAGCAGGGCAATCATTTTATTCCGGTAAATCAAAAGCAGGTGGTGCTGGAATTAGAACCAGGGGAACCATTGGGGCGAGTTTGCTCTTGTTTTGTTGACTCTATCCTCAACAATACTCCCTCAGAGGTTTCGTCTGGCTGGGTAGGCACACAGTTAGTAGAAATTCTTGCTGCACTAACAGTTTCTCTTGAGCAAGGCGGCCAACCTGTTTTTCTGAACAACTGCTCTCAAGTCTAATTTTCCCCTGAGAATAACCGCCCAATACTGTTCGGTTAAGGCAAGAGACGCGATAAATTGCCGTCTTTACAAGAATCAGTCCTTTGTAGAGACGGCGATTTATCGCGTCTTTGGGATCGTATTGAATAACAACCGCCCATTTTGCTTCATTAATAGAGTTCAAAGACTCATTCACGAGTATCAAAGACTCATCAACGAAGCTCCGAGGTTTATCAACGGAGTTCAAAGACTCATCAACGAAGCTCTGAGGTTCATTAACGGAGTTCAAAGGCTCATTCACGAAGCTTTGAGGTTCATCAACGGAGTTCAAAGGCTCATCAACGAAGCTCTGAGGTTCATTAACGGAGTTTAAAAACTCATTCACGAGGCTCCGAGGTTCATCAACGGAGTTCAAAGGCTCATTCACGAAGCTCCGAGGTTCAGGGAATGTGCTAAATGCTCAAGCTTACTACAATCTCGGCATTGCCTTGAGAGAGCAGAAGAAATTAGATGCAGCAGTTGCCGCCTACCAAAAAACTTTAACATTACCAGAAGATAATTCTATAATCCCAGCCAGCGCTCATAACTCTTGCTAATAATGGCTTAGGTTCTGTTTTCTTTTGGGGCTGCTACAATTCCTAATCTTGTGTCTTGGCTATTTAGTAACACTTCTAAATCAGGGCCAAAACCATAGCCATTAGGAGTGAGGATTCCAATTTATTTTTTTGAATTTTGAATTATAGTCTAGTAAAAATTACCTTTCAGAAGTCCCATTTGCATAAACTTCTGTTTTTGGAATACTTACCAAGATAGTTTGCTGCGGCGAAAAACTAATCTCGTAAGTCTCGTTCCCAAGTAACACCTGGAATTTCATCGACTTCTCTTTGTCTACCCCTACTTTTACAGATTTGCTGCTCCCCAAAGAGGGGCTTCCCACAGACTGCTGTAGGCTAGAGTATTGGCTTGCTTTTGCCCCCTTATTCTCAGAGGACAATCCCACATTCGCGACATTTTCTTTTTTGTTGTCAACAGGCAACAGCGAGACATCAATCAAGGGTAGGGTAATCTTCAGTGTCGTGCCTTGATGCAGCCCCGTACTCTCAAGAGTAATGCTGCCACCCATAAGTTCGATTAAGTTTCGTGAAATTGCGAGTCCAAGTCCAGTCCCTTCAAACTGGCGCGTGGTTGTGCCATTCACCATCACAAAGGGGCGAAATAGTTTGTGCTGTTGATTGGGATCGATGCCTATACCTGTATCTGTAACTATTACCACTACTTGAGATTTACCATTACTAGATTGAATTTCTGTAGCAATGGTGATGCTTCCTGTGTCGGTGAACTTAGTAGCGTTGCCAATAACATTAATCAGCACCTGCTTTAGTTTTGCCGCGTCTGCCTTAATTGGTATCGGTTGAGGATCTAACTCGCATTTCAATTGCAAGCCCTTTTGTTGAACATTAACTGATTGTAAATTAATTACCTCTAGCAATATTTGTCGGAGATCGAGAGGTGTAATAACTACAGAAAGCTTACCCGCTTCGATTTTAGAAATATCGAGTAAATCATTAATAATATTTAGCAAATGAATCGTTGTTTCATTGGCACGTTTGAGGAATTCCATTTCTTCTTCACGGCTATCACATAAGCCATCTTCGACCACGCGAATGCAGTTAATAATAGTATGTAATGGGTTTCTCAATTCATGGGAAGTCGTAGCCAAAAACTGGCTTTTAATCTGGTTAGCGTTTTTTGCTTCTTTCCAAGCTATTTCTAGTTCTTCTGCCCCAGCTTTGAGCCTTTCTACCATTTGGTCTAATGCTTGGGCTAGTTGATTGAATTCCCGAATTTGGAAATTGTGCGGAACTGGTTGTGCGGCGTGGTGAGAGTGAATATTGAGAGCGTAGTCTCGCAATTCTTCTACAGGACGTGCCAAGTAAGGAGCTAGATATAGGGATGCTAACAAACTTGCACCAATCAAACCAACTGTCAAAACAATGAGAATTAGTTTAATTTCTTCTAAACCAAAAAGTGCATTATCGACACTAGTAACAGCTAAGACTATCCATTTTTGCTGCTGCTGTTGGGTGAGTGGATTTGCAATAGCTGTATAGCCAGCGACTAATTCGTTTCCCTCTTTAAAAGACAGATTTATCGAATCATTTCGTCCTGCAAGGGCATTTTTAATTATGCTTTTGAGTTGGGAAGCATTGGGATGTTGATTAATATTAGTTCCCACCCAGTCTGTGAATGGATGTGCCAAAATTGTTCCATCTTCAGCAATAACTACCATCACACCTGTAAGCGATCCCGGTGGATTTCTGGTTTGTTGGTACAATGCAGACTGAATACTTAAGCTGTAAACTAAATTTTTTCGGCTATCGGAGACTGGTGCAGATAAAACTAACTGTAATTGATTTTGTGCGTTTCTTTTTCCAGTCATTCCTGCCTTTGGCGGGAAGATGGTTTTGACATCAATTCCATCACTAGGCAAAGGGAATGTCAATTTTTCAATTGCTTGGTCTCCACAGCTACTGGCAATTATTTTCTGATTTAGGAGATCCGTTAATTGGATGCAGTCAATATTGGCTGGAAGTTGTTGCTTTAGCTGTGTGAGAATTTCTTGCTCTTGTATCGGCGAACCAGACGCAATCACCGTTGTTTTACTTACACTCAGTAAACTAGCTTTTAAGATTGCGATCGCATCGCCAATTTTCTCTCCTTTACTAATGGCGCTTTCTGTTAAATTTTGACGCGCAGTTGCCAATATGCTAGAACGTGCCTTATTCAAGGCCACAATCTCACCTATAAGTAAAACTGGAACGAACAGCAGCAATATTCTCGTTACTAAAATTCGGCGAAAGGAAGATTGACGGGAATTAGTCATCGAGTGTCTCACTTTGCATCTGCAAACCACAACAGCAAAGATATGTAATTAGACTGGCTAGATGAGACATTTTATTAAATTATCAGAATTTTATTTTCAATGTTTAAAAATAACAAATTGCTATCTTTCAAAAAGAAACGTGGTATACCAAAACTCATATATGCTAAATGTAAAAGTGATTTGTGTTGCATATAAATACAGTGGTAAAATTGTAAATAAATAACTTGCAGGCATGGATTTTTTTTGAGAATCTACATACAAACAAAGAAAATATTCCAACTATCAAATCAATTTAATGTTGCAACATCGTCCTCATACTACAGTTGTTTTAGCAATGAGTGCAGATGGCAAGATAGCAGATTTTAGGCGATCGCCTGCTCGCTTTGGCTCAAGGGTTGATAAAGCACATCTAGAAAAACAAATCGCTGCCTCTGATGCGGTTTTATTCGGTGCTGGTACTCTCCGGGCTTATGGAACGACACTTACTGTATCAGATCCAACTCTAGTGCGACTTCGGGCACAAGAAGGGAAGCCTCCGCAGCCAGTTCATATAGTGACTACACACTCTGGAAACCTCAATCCGGAAATTAACTTTTTTAAGCAACCAGTTAGACGCTGGCTACTCACGACAGCACTGGGAAAACTTTCATGGAAAGGACGTTGTTTACAGACGCTTCCTTCAACTCTGGGAACCGGAACACAAGAGTGTCCTCCAGAATTTGAGCAGATTCTGGTTTTTGAAACACCAACGCGAGAAATTGACATTCCCGCAGCTTTGAAGCATCTAGCCAATATAGATATAACACGGTTGGTGGTCTTGGGTGGAGGTGAATTAGTCGCTTCCCTGCTGGGTCTAGATTTAATTGATGAATTATGGCTAACTGTCTGTCCCCTGATTTTAGGTGGTAGTACTGCCCCCACACCTGTAGAAGGGAAAGGTTTTTTACCCGATTTAGCTCCCAAGTTGCAACTTTTAGAAGTTCATACTGTTGAGCAAGAAGTGTTTTTGCACTATCGCCTGCAACAACCAGCAGATTAGATTACGCTAAGTTAAGTTATTGGATATTGGGAATTGGGCATAAGTTATTTTCCTTGCCTCCCCTGCCCCCTGCCTCTTACTCATCCCTACTCCTCTAAGATGGTAGAAAAACTTAAGCCTCGCTATTCTGTCGTTTGGACAAACAAAATCGCTGAAGTACCCCAAAATGCCTGGAATGCTTTAGCAATGCCACTCAAAACGCCATTTTTAGAATGGGAGTGGCTAAATAATCTCGAAACCTCCCAAAGTGCTACGGCTAAAACTGGTTGGTTGCCAAATCATTTAACATTGTGGCGAGATCGAACGCTGATTGCGGCTGCACCACTTTATCTCAAAGGACATAGTTCTGGTGAATTTGTATTCGATCACCAATGGGCAGAGTTAGCCGATCGCATCGGAGTTCAATATTACCCAAAATTGCTGGGAATGACACCATTTACCCCAGCTGAAGGTTATCGCTTTTTAATCGCCCCAGGAGAAGACGAAGACGAAATCACCGCGATGATGGTGCATGAAATTGACACTTTCTGTTCCAAAAATCGGATTTCTGGATGTCATTTTCTCTATGTCGATCCCCAATGGCGGCCGATGCTGGAACGGCATGGCTTTACAACTTGGCTGCACCACAGCTACGTCTGGGAAAATGCTGGCTTTAAAACTTTTGATGACTACTTGAAAGTGTTTAACGCCAATCAACGCCGCAATATCAAGCGGGAACGTAAAGCTGTAGAAAAAGCTGGTTTAAGATTGCAACCTCTGAGTGGTGATGAAATTCCCTACTCTTTATTTCCTTCGATGTACCAGTTCTATGCTGACACCTGTGATAAATTTGGCTGGTGGGGTAGCAAGTATCTCACACAGCGGTTTTTTGAGCAGCTACACAATGATTATCGCCATCGAGTTTTGTTTGTCGCTGCATATAGCGAAGAAGATAACTCTCATCCTTTAGGAATGTCTTTTTGTTTGTTTAAAGGTGACAAACTCTATGGACGCTATTGGGGGAGTTTTCAAGAAATAGATTGCTTACATTTTGATGCTTGCTATTATGCGCCCATTGAGTGGGCGATCGCAAACGGAATCCAAATTTTTGACCCTGGTGCAGGTGGTCGCCACAAAAAACGCCGTGGTTTCCCCGCTATGCCCAATCACAGTCTGCACCGCTTTTACAACAATCGTTTAGGGCAAATTATCCGTCCCTATATTAAGGAAGTGAATCAACTTGAACAGCAGGAGATTGAGGCGATTAATGCAGAGTTGCCATTTAGTAACCGAGATTCTTAAAAGTTTGCCAAGGCAGAGGGTGAACGACGAATTACACTTATATATATAGTGTAAAAACCCTGAAAAAAGAAAATTCCTTTTGCTAATGCTTATGGATTTAATACTTGAAGATTTAGCCGCAATTGATGATAAACTTTCCCAGCGTCATATCGATCTCGATCCCGGTGGATATTTTATTATTTACTTGGATCGAGACGCAGGGTTAATTTATGCCAAGCATTTCACAAACGTAATTGATGAGCGTGGTTTAGCTATCGATCCCGAAACGGGGAAGGTAATTCCGGCGCGAAAAAAGGTAGAACGAACTTACACAACGGTTTTTAGTGCGAGGACGGCGAAAGAACTTTGCGTGAAGATTTTTGAAGAAACTCAGCCCCCGCCTGTAACTCAATTAAATCATGCGGCTTATTTGGGTCGAGAATTTGTTCGGGCTGAGGTAGCTTTAGTAAAAGGGCAAGAGTATGTTCAGGATTAGGCCAATTTTAGATTTTGAATTGAAGGAAAAATCTAAAATCTAAAATCTAAAATTGAATGATTCCTGATTATCCAATTACCCATCAGATGACGGCTGATTTATCTGATAAATGTAGTAAGTCGCCATTGGGATCACGGTGGCGGCAATTAACAACCCTACTACCCAAGCGGTAGCGTTACCTTGGTTGGTTTCTTCTGCTTTCTTGTAGGTGCCTTCTACCTGCACATTGTCAGTAATTTGGGGTGGCCCTGGATCGGCTTTACCAGAGAGGACGGCAACAAGGCGATCGCTAGCATCTAGAAATGCCTGATTGTATTTGTTACCATTGCGTAACGGCACACTTACTGTTTCGGTAGCTACACTCTCGGCAATAGCGTCAGTGAGTAAAGGTTTAACTTCATCCCCAGTAATAATGGAAGTACCATTGGTAACTGTGTCAATAACCAATAAAGTTTGATTAGCTTGAGCTTCTTTTGTCGGAAACCATTTTTCAAACAACTCTTTGGTAAAGCTTTCTGGTGTTTCGCCGTAGTCAAGGCGGCGAACAGTTACAATTCTGACTTCCTTATTTGTTTGCTTTGCCAAATCCTCGAAAGCGCTGCTAATTTTACCTTCATTCAGACGGCTGATGACTTCACCTTGATCCAAAACCCAGGTGTCATTGCCTGCTGTGAGGCTGGGTAATTGATACACACCTGTGGCCAAAGCAGGTGCGGCAAACAGCGAGGTTGTTAAAATAACCGTCACCAATGTTAAAACCAGTCGGATGAGGTGTTTTTGACTACTAAATATTTGTTTGAGGAGCTGTTTCATCGTGTGATCCCTAAGACAGACTTGCACCAAAAATACTACAGAACGACTGCAAAAATCACCTCGTTCGCGGTTTTCTCCGGGATCAAGTTTTTGCTACTGCCAGCAGATATATATTTTACGGGATTTTTTGATTGCACAAACTTGTGATGAGCGCGGTTGCAAGCATAAAATTGACAAGAAATACCGCCCATTTTGGGAATTAACCCAAATGCTTTGGGCGGAATTTGCAAACCATCTAGAAATGATATCGTATAATTAATCTTTTTGGCAGAAACAAGTATAAGTTTTCATATATGCAAGTTGCTGTCCTGCTGTACCCTTTTATGGGTTATATAGTGCTTCTCAGTTGAGTGCAATACAGAACTAACCCCCAGTCCCCATTGGTGTCAACTTAATAAGATAAAGCCCAAATTTGTTGGGTGTAAGCGTCAATCTCTCGATGGCGCTTACGCCTGGATTTGACTAATCCAAAGAGCTTTTGATGTTCCACAAGATAAGGAACAGCCTCACTGGCATCACCACGGAGAACAGCTTGGGAGAAATTACATCTTTTGGTTACTTTTTGCTTAAGTTGACACCAATGGGTGGGGTATTGCCCCTACAGAAAGTTACTCAATCTTCAAGTTGAAAGGCAAACGGGCATAAACTCCCTGTGGATCGTTCATTTTTTGCAGAATCTTTACTTCCTGTTGCAGTTTCTGAAATTCAGTAGTCAAGGGATTGGATGGTTTGAGTTGCGCCGCTTCAATTCCTAAAGCAGTCCGTGCCTCTTCAGTTGCACGCCCAAAAAAGCGTTCTCCGAAGCTGCTAGTACGAGGATATTCTTGGACTTCCCAATCTTCTCCTAGTTTCGCCTCTTTGACAGCATAAGCGATCGCACTATTCAAACCACCAATTTCATCCACTAAACCAATTTCCTTCGCCGCCACACCAGACCAAACCCTTCCTTGGGCAATTTCTGCAACTTTTTGTTCTGGGAGTTTCCGACCTTGAGAAACTTTATTCAGAAACATATTATAAATACGGTTAACACTACGTTGATAAAGTGCCAACTCTTGAGGCGATTTTGGACGCGAAACTGTTTGACTATCAGCATAGGTTCCAGTTTTCACCGAATCCCAGGTGATGCCGTTATCACTCGCTAGCTTTTCACCATTGAACAGCAACCCAAATACACCTATTGAACCTGTAATGGTATTTGGTTCAGCAAAAATGCGATTAGAATCGCTAGCAATCCAATAACCCCCAGAGGCGGCTACATCACCCATTGACACTACAACCGGTTTTACCTCACGGGTTAATTTCACTTCTCGCTGCATCACTTCGGCTGCGGTAGCGCTACCACCAGGACTATTAATCCGCAATACAACAGCCTTCACATCCTTATCTTGTCGGAGTTTGTTAAAGATTTTGGCAAAGCGATCGCCTCCTACTTGTCCACCATCACCTTTACCATCGACAATCTCACCCTCAGCATAAACAACGGCAATTTGATTTTTTGAGCTACGTTCTACACCCAAAGATTTGCCAGAAACTTCTGCGTAGTTATTTAGGTTAATTTGTCGGAATGTTTTGTCGTCTTTATCGCTATTTGTCAACTTTTTGAGGTCACTTACCACTTCATCAGGGTATGCTACTCGATCGACTAAACCGCTAGTCTTGGCTTGTGTGGCTTCTAGTACCGCCTGACTATCTGCGATCGCTTGCAACTGGTTAGGTTCAATTTTCCGACTTGCACCTACAGTAGTGCGCCACTCTCCCCAAACATCATCTAACAATTTCTGAGTTTGCTCGCGGTTTTCTGGACTCAATTTTTTGAGAATAAACGGTTCTACAGCACCTTTGAATTTACCCACCCGCACGACTTGCACACCAATGCCGTACTTCTGTAATGCACCCGCTAAGAACATCGGTTGTGAACTCAAACCGTTGACTTCCATCATTCCCAAAGGATTAAGTACAATGGAATCTGCCACTGAACTAAGGTAATATTCCTTTTCACTCCAATCACTGCCATAAGCCACAATCTTTTTCCCAGAAGCGCGAAACTCCTCCAGCGCTTTTCGAATTTCTTTAAGGGAGGCATAGCCGACGTTACCAGCTTGACTAGCGCTAGTTGAATCGAGGTAGATCCCAACAATTCGCGGATCGCGTCGTGCTTTTTCCAAAGTTTCTACAACTTTGCGGAGTGCCATTCTTTCGTCATCCACACCTGATATTGTGTTTTGAAACAGTTCGTCAGAACTAGGTTCGCTATCAGTAATTTTCATTGACAAGTCAAAAACCAACACTGACTTATCTTTGACATTTGGCCCTGTATCTTTAGACGAGCTAGCAGCGAATATTAGCAACAATAATCCAGTGGTTCCTAGACCACCAAAAATAATTAGTCCTAATAATGTGCCAACTAAACTAGCAAAAGTTTGTTTGATAAAATTACGCATTAGTTATTGGGAATTGGGAATTGGGCATGGGGCATTGATAAAGGACAAATGGCTAATGAATGACCTACTTAATTTATTCTATGCGCTGTAAACTGCCAGAGTGCTTTAACTGATACAAGGTAGCGTTGCCAGTGCAGAATAAGACTGTGGTGATTTCGGCGATTAATACTTCAGCAAGTTCCGCAACTGCTGTTTCTGATATTGCTGCTGCTTGCAAAAAAGGCATTGCTAAACCAGCTATATCTGCTCCCAAGGCGATAGCGGCTGCAACATCCAGTCCATGACGCAAACCTCCTGAAGCAATTAAGGGCACATCAGGAGCGATCGCTCTAATAGTTGTAATGCACTCTGCCGTCGGTAAACCCCAATCGGCAAAAGTCTTCCCTAATCGACGTTGTAAGGGATTTTCTGCCCGTTCACTTTCTACCTTTGCCCAAGAAGTACCCCCTGCACCAGCGACATCAATTGCTGCTACTCCGGCGGCAATGAGTTTGTTAGCGATCGCTGCTGAAATGCCGTTACCAACTTCCTTTGCAATCACTGGCACTGGCAATTTAAAACATAATGTAGAAATCTTGTCAATCAAACCCCGGAAATTAGTATCACCTTTGGGTTGAATGCACTCTTGTAGAGGGTTAATATGTAAAATCAGGGCATCAGCCTCTAGGATATCAACTACCCGCAGACATTCATCTAAGCCGTATTTATAGTTAAGTTGCACAGCTCCCAGATTCGCAAATAGCAGAACATCGGGCGCATATTTGCGGACAGCAAAAGTATCAGCCACCTGGGGTTTTTCTACCGCTACTCGCTGGGAACCAACACCCATTGCAATTTTGTAATGTTGCGCGACTTGGGCCAAACGTTGATTAAGAATTGCGGCTTGTTCTGTTCCACCAGTCATGGAAGAAATTAACAAGGGTGCGCCAAGGTGTTTCCCCAGGAAAGCTGTACTGATATCAATATCGTCATGGTTCAGTTCGGGTAAGCAAGAATGGGTGAAACGATAACGTTCCAGTCCATTCGTGATTTGATGAGACTGAACATCTTCCTCTAAACAGATCCGAATGTGATCGGCTTTGCGATTCTGAGTTTGTGCAGAGATGTTGGTAGGGGCGTTCACTAGTGGGTATGGCTAAAAGTATTGGCTTGCGATCGCTATTGTTACATTGTCTGCAACCGTATTTTTATAACAAAAATATTTATTTTCCCTATCTTTAGGGTACGTTACGCTATTGATAACATATCCATTCCCTCATTTTATGAGTTAATTTATATGATTTTACAAACAGAAAAGCGCTACTACACCCCAGAAGAATATTTGGAATTAGAAGAGAAAGCTGAATATAAAAATGAATACAGAGATGGAGAAATTATTCCTATGACAGGGGGAACAACTAACCACAACAAAATTGCACTTAATTTTTGTCGCAAGTTTCCCTTGACAGTACAAGGACAAGATTATGAGATTTACATAGGCGATGTGAAATTATCAATACCCCGTTATCGCCTTTATACTTATCCTGATATTATAGTCATCAAAGGTAAGCCTATTTATGAGGGAACAGGTACAACAATTATTACGAATCCCTTATTAATTGTTGAAGTCTTATCAAATTCAACTAAAAATTATGACAAAACAGATAAGTTTAAATATTATCGTTCAATTCCTGGTTTTCAAGAATATATTATGATTGACCAGTATAGTTTTGCTGTGGAACAATTTGCAAAGCAAGCAGAAGGTCAATGGATTTTTAAGGAATATGAAGGTGAAGATGCAGTTTTAGTCTTAGATTCTATCGATTTTCAAATTACCTTGCGTGATATTTACGAACGGGTAAATTTTGAGTTGATTGAGGAATAAAACCCCTTATACATCAGAAATGGGGAAAATTCAAATGATTTTAGGACTTACGCACAAGTTACGGAATAGCAAACCACAGAGGCACAGAGAGCACAGAGAAATCAGAGTTTGAGAGATCATTTGCGTAAGTACTAGATTTGTTATGCCGCGTTCATTCATGCACTGAAACTACTTCGCGTGACGCTAGGAAACCAAGGACAATTGCCACCAAGATCAATGCTGGAATGTCGCCAAAGAAGTGACCATGTTCCACAGGGTCAATCACTGCTTGTACCGCCATGATCAGTGCGTGAACAAAACTTGACCAGACGGTGAACCAGATTAAACTGAGATGCGCTTCTGGTTCTCGAGAAGCCCGTAGTAAAAATACACCAAGCGTCCCATAAATGCCAACGATCATCTGTTCGTATTCGTGTTGACCTGGTTGCCATGACCAGCCCGATGGCCAGATATTCATCAACGGATAAATCAGAAGAAAAGCAATTCCAACAACAACAAGGGCGATTTGCAAGTACCGATGCTGCTTATCCATTACTCCAACCTCACACTATTTTTTAAGGGTAGTTTCTACTAATGGAATGCCTACTTTTAATAGTATTCTCACTAGTGACACTTCAACTTGGGAGTGTTAGGAATCTTGATGTTTCTTGTGGTTTAAAGCTGATTCAACACTGAATCGTCTGCAAAACAATGGGCATCATTCACCCTGAATGATGCCTACTTGTTGCTTGTTACGCAGTCTGTGTAGAAGCTGCTTTTGAGTCTGCGGTGGATTTTAACCGGGTGATAGTGGCTTTACGAATGCGTAGGCGTAGCCCGCCGCAGGCATCGTTTTTGCGTACTCCGCCTGTCATTTCATATTCCCGGCTGTCTTTGCCATACTTCAACACTACACCACTGACTAAGCGCTCTGAGGTTTCCCGAATGGTCTTTTCAAGGGTTTCTATTTTTTCCTTTGCTGAGTCAATGGCAGTTAGCATCATATTATACTCGTCAATCTGGTTGCGGAGTTGCCCAGTTAACTCGGTTAAATGGTTTAAACTGATCGAATCACCAAAGTCGAGGCTGGAATTAATCGATTTAAATCCGATTACTCTCTGCTCGGTTTTTCTAGCACGGTAGAGCTTCTTTTTTGGCGTGGCATTAATGCAGACTTTTTACTAAACTTTATCTTTCTAGAGTGTCTCAATGGAACAGTATAGTGGTTCAGTAAAACTTGCAAAATAAGGTGTTTTTTGTAACAAGATTGGATTGGTAGTTCAGTAATTACACGACAATAGGCTTGTGTTTTGAACGAATAAGCTCGTGTTCTGAACAAATAAGCTCGTGTTCTGAACGAATAGGCTCGTGTTCTGAACGAATAGGCTCGTGTTCTGAACGAATAGGCTCGTGTTCTGAACGAATAGGCTCGTGTTCTGAACAAATAGGCTCGTGTTCTGAACGAATAAGCTCGTGTTGTGGACGAATGGACTTGTCTGCTTGATTACTTTTTAAACCTGAAGAAGCCCACCCCAAGAATAAGGCTACGGTGTACATAGAAGTCTGAAATAGCTGATTAACCAAGGTTTTACCCCACCCTAACCCCCCTTTCCAAGGGGAGGGAACTGGATTTCTTGTTTCCCCCCTTTCCAAGGGGGGATTAAGGGGGGTAATTCGACCGAGCAAAGAGGGGCTTGTGATATTATTGATCCTCAGAACGGCGATGTTTGGGTAACAGGCTCTTTTTCTGTTTTTCTTGCAAACTGCTGGCTTGTTTCAGGACTGGAATACACTGGTTAATCATCCAGATTAAAACCTCGATTGGTGAGTCTCCTTGCTGAATGCGGTTTTCGGCATTTACGCCAATTAACATTGTTTGCAGAATTAACAAGAAAGCATAGGCGTAGCCCGCACTTCGGCTGCGCTCAGTGGCCCTCGTAGACATCGCTCTTTGATTTGCACTTTGACCACGTTTTTTAGCTGACATCTGAATTCACCTTGTTTTTGGGTTTACAAGGTCAATTATTTTTTTGGGTGTTTCCCCAGACACATCCCCCACGCAACGTCTATAATGCTTGTATCGTCAGGTTTTGCGGCTTGGGGAAGCTTGTTTGGGTAATTAAAAATTATTTGGCTGATGTCAAGAAATATTCGTGGAGATGAATCAGCTTTAGAGAATGTACTCAGTCTCGTAGAAGCATTGCTGCAACTGTCGGTAGAGCAAGACTGTGAATCAAAACTTCCACTTTGCGTTGTCTGGAATGCTGATAAGCTGCGAATTACCGGATATAAAAGCGAACAGACAAGAGGAAACAGAAGCAAAACAACTGAAGTTGGTACAAAAAAGGAATATTTACTCAAACTGATTAAAGATGCTGGCAAAACTTTAAAACTTCCCCAGCAAAAAGCGGAACCTAACGTTTCTCAGAAAGAAAGAGAATTAGACGAGCTTCAAACTGCACTCGACTGGTTGAAAGAGTTGGGAGTGCGAGAAGATCAAAAATCTACAAAAAGTCAAGGTTATTGGAAATTTACCCTGACGCTAAAACATCAGACAGCGACAATAAAAGAGAATCTGGAGGTGGTTAAGCAGAATTGGAAGGAACACCCAAAGACGAATTTAAAAGAAACATCCCAGGTACAAACAACAGATAATACTTCGATTGGCAAGAAATCTGCGGCGCTATGCTGGAAAAGCACAAGCGTCTCACCACAAATGAGTTGCTGTTTGCTGATGATGAGATGAAATTTGAGCTAGAGGCAATTCATGTCCCTTTAGCATTAGTGGAGCGTAACAAACCGAAGAAGTGGAGCGAGGATATTTCCCCAGAACAAGGTTCGCAACTTTACGAACCGAGTTATGAAGAGAAGCAGCGATTTGAACATAAGGCTTTTTTAGAGCAAATTATCGGTGATGGTGTTGGTAAAACTCAAGGACACCGCATCGGTTTAATTGGGGAACCCGGTGCGGGAAAAACTACTCAGTTGCAAACTATAGCTTTTTGGATATTAGACAAGAATCTGGGTTTACCAATTTGGATTTCTTTGGCAGACTTGCAAGGAAAGAGTGTAGAAAATTATCTGCTACAAGATTGGCTGAAGAATGCTTTAGAAGTGGTGCGTGTAAAAGAAGAACAGGAAAACGCTTTCGCAGATTTATTCAAGAATAATCGTGTGTGGTTGTTGTTGGATGCAGCAGATGAAATGTCTTCACCCCAACCATTAACTGAGATTTCCCAGCAGTTGACGGGATGGGTGAAAAATGCGCGGGTTGTGCTGACTTGTCGAGTGAATGTTTGGGAAGCAAACGCCAACGCTTTAGAAAATTTTGAGACGTATCGGTTACTCAATTTTGAATATCCGCAAGACGTGAAAAAATTTATTCGGCGTTGGTTTCACAACAAGGATGCAGACAAAGGGGAAAGATTATGGCAGGAATTAGATAAAGCTGAACGTCAGCGCATCCAAGATTTAGTGAAAAATCCTTTGCGGTTAGCGCTGTTGTGTAGCACTTGGCAAGGTTCAGATAAAGGTTTACCGGAAACTAAAGCCGGACTTTATCAGCAGTTTGTGGAAGAGGTTTACAAGTGGAAAGAAAACCGCTTCCCTACCACCGAACAGCAGCAACAAGAATTAAACGCAGCGTTGGGACGTTTGGCAAAACGGGCAATTGATCAAGAAACGTCACGGTTTCGGCTACGACATAAGTTTGTGCGTGAGGAATTAGGTGATGCAAAACAGCAAAATTCTTTATTTTGGTTAGCGTTAAAGTTGGGATGGCTAAATGAAGTTGGACTGGCTGCGGAATTAGCAACGAAAGAGAAGGTTTACGCTTTCTACCATCCCACATTTGAGGAATATTTTGCAGCTTTGGCGGTTGAGAATTGGCACGAGTTCCTGAATCATGTTCCCAACAACCCAGCGCTAGGCGTTTATCGCATTTTTGCACCGCAGTGGAAAGAGGTGATTTTGCTGTGGTTGGGACGTGAGGATGTGGAGAGGGAAGACAAGGAAGAGTTTATTCAGGCGTTGGTGAAATTTGATGATGGGTGCGGAGAATACAGAGCTATTGATAGAGTCAGAAGGGGATTTTACGAGTTTCGCGCTTATTTTCTCGCTGCTGCGGGGGTTGATGAGTGGAAAAATTCTGTCAATGCAGATGCTATTGTGGCGGAAATTGTTAAATGGGGGTTTGGTGAGTTTAAGGTTGAACAAAACAAGTGGGCGAGATTTCTCGAACCAATCGCAGAGGGAGCAAAGACAGCATTGCCTCAGACAAATCGCATAAAAGCGATCGCTGCCTTGGTGGAGTTAATCAGCCAACCACAACTGGATCATAGTACCCAATGGCAAGTGGCATATAGCTTAGGGAAAATTGGCTCTGGCAACCAAAAAGCGATTGATGCTTTGGTGGAGTTAATCGGCAATCCACAACTGGATGATTCTACCCGAAGGCAAGCGGTAGAAAGCTTAGGGCAAATTGGCTCTGGCAACCAAAAAGCGATCGCTGCCTTGGTGGAGTTAATCCGTAAACCACAACTGGATGATTCTACCCGATTGCAAGCAGCAGAAAGCTTAGAGCAGATTGACCCTGGGAACCAAAAAGCGATCGCTGCCTTAATCGAGTTAATCGGCAAACCACAATTGGATGATTCTACCCGATGGCAATCGGCAAAAAGCTTAGTGGAAATTGACCCTGGCAACCAAAAAGCGATTGATGCTTTGGTGGTGTTAATTGGCAAATCACAACTGAATTATTTTAGCCAAATAAAAGTGGCAGAAAGCTTAAAGCAAATTGGCTCTGGCAACCAAAAAGCGATTGATGCTTTAGTGGAGTTAATCGGCAAACCACAACTGGATAATTTTAACCGAACCCTAGCGGCATCTAGCTTAAGAGAAATTGGCTCTGGCAACCAAAAAGCGATTGATGCTTTGGTGGAGTTAATTGGCAAACCACAACTGAATAATTCTATCCGATTGCAAACGGCAGAAAGCTTAGGGCAAATTGACTCTGGCAACCAAAAAGCGATTGATGCTTTGGTGGAGTTAATTGGCAAACCACAACTGGATAATTCTACCCGAAGGCAAGCGGCAGAAAGCTTAGGGGAAATTGACCCAGGCAACCAAAAAGCGATTGATGCTTTGGTGGAGTTAATCGGTAAACCACAACTGGATGATGATACCCGATTGCAAGCGGCAGAAAGCTTAGGGCAAATTGGCTCTGGCAACCAAAAAGCGATTGATGCTTTGGTGGAGTTAATCGGTAAACCACAACTGGATGATTATACCCGATGGCAAGCGGCATATAGCTTAGGGCAAATTGGCTCTGGCAACCAAAAAGCGATTGATGCTTTGGTGGAGTTAATCGGCAAACCACAACTGGATGATTATATCCGATTGCAAACGGCAGAAAGCTTAGGGCAAATGGACTCTGGCAACCAAAAAGCGATTGATGCTTTAGTGGAGTTAATTAGCAAACCACAACTGGATGATATCCAATTGCAAGCGGCAGAAAGCTTAGGGCAAATGGACTCTGGCAATCAAAAAGCGATTGATGCTTTGGTGGAGTTAATTGGCAAACCACAACTGGATGATTCTACCCGAAGGCAAGCAGTATTTAGTTTAGAGAAAATTGACCCAGGCAACCAAAAAGCGATCGCTGCTTTGGTGGAGTTAATCTGTAAACCACAACTGGATGATGATACCCTATGGCAAGCGGCATTTAGCTTAGAAAAAATTCTGTCAGAGGAACAGATGCCGAGTGTTGTCACCGTGTTGAAGGATTACTTATCACCTGAAACTTACAAAAATGACTTTGACCAATTTGATAAATGCTACGAAGTTATCTGGAAGTGCGCCCAAAGTATGTCCTACCCCGCTTTTTATCAAGCTTGGCATCAACAAGAGAAAGTGAAAGATTGAGAGTAGGAAAGAAAAATACTTTCTTCAGCCAAAACATAAGCTAAATGTAGAAGCAGCAATCCCTTGTAAAGACCCGATTCATCGCATCTCGTAAGCATCTCGTAAATCTATCGCGTCCGATCTTTCCGCAATCCAGGGAATGCGTCGCCCCTAATAAAACAGATATTGTAAACAGAATGCGAATGTGTAGGCGTAGTCCGCCGCAGGCATCGTTTTTGCGATCGCACCCTTGTAGAGACGCGATGAATCGCGTCTTCTTGTATTTGATTCATCTATTGACGCGTATAACGATGTTTCACCCCAATAGGGAAATATTCAAAATCACCCATTGGCGCTAATGTAACCAGTGGTGTTTGATACTCTACCGGAACATAATTAGCAAACTCGCCATTTAACCGTAGCAGTTGTGAAAGAATAGAAGATGCGATCGCTTGCTTTCTATCTTCACTACCCTCTACCCCTGCTCCTAACTCCACAACCACAGATAAAAATCGATTCTTGTCTGCATCTTCCTTCACCTGCAACACGAATTTACCAGTCACCCATTCTTGAATTCCTGGTTGCTCTAATCCCACCGTCACATTTTCGGGATAGATATTTGCGCCAAAGTAGGAAACTGTAAAGTTAGAACGCCCGAATACATAAACGAAAGGTAGCTGATGAATACCTCTAGGTAATTCTTGACTGTCAGAACGCAGATTTTCAAGCGGATTGAATCCCCATTCAGCTAAAAATTGCAGCATCGCATCATAACTAATTATTCCGCCAGTATCTAAAATGTCATAACGCACTAAGGGAATACCATTATCTCCCGAAAACAGCAATCCGCCATCTTGAACTTCAAAAAAGCGATTGCAAGGATCATATTGTACAAGTGTGGGTAAACGCGATTCCCCAAATAATGCTCTAGCTGCATCGGGATTTATTGCTAAAAAACGGCGAATGCAGATACTTAACGGTGTTTCATTACCTAAAACTCCTGCATCCGCAGTGCCGTAAAGTGATGCAAAATCATAGCAAGGATTTTGTGAACCAACTCTTTCACCAACTAAACTCCGCCATTCTTCACTAAATACTTCTCCCGCCATCACTAATTTAATCTGATATTGCTGCCACTCCACACCACGGGCAATACCAGTATCAATTACATCTTTTAAAAATGGCGGGTATCCCAACAGCACCACTTGTTCAAATGCTGAACCTAGTTCTTGGACAACTCGCAAGATTTCTTCTTTGTTGTTACCAGGAGTAATTACGCTGATGAGATAACCTTTGCTAGCAAGATAACGACAGCAATTAGTGGTAAACATCCCACCTACCCAAGTGCCTAAAGTGAAACAAATCACTGCTAGGGTACGTCTGGTATCTGAATGAAAACTATCGTGAAAAATCTGTTCAAAACGTGTGGCGATTTGGAGTTCATCTGTGAAAAAACGAGGCCAAAATGTCGGTTTACCACTAGAACCTGATGAAGCGGCGATCGTATCACACGCTTCTAGTTGTCCGTTGTGGCACAAGTCAGCTAAGGGATAACGCAGTATATAATTTTGTTTAGCGATCGCTGGGAGTTTTTGAAACTCCTCCAAGGTTTGAATAGTCGCGGGATTAATTTCCCTTTCAGCTAAAAAAGCTTTGTAGGCAGGTACATTAGCCGCCACATCATGAAATAAAGTTAAAGCTGCCGAAGTTTGAGTGTTGAGATGCCGTTGCAATACTGTTTCTAGGGGAGTAGACAAAAAATCTTCAAATGCTTTAATTACTCGCTGCTGTCGTGGTTTGCAGTTCATGACGCTTGTTATTTATCCTGAAATAGAACCAACACTGTTAATTGCTGTGAGCATTTTAGCCGTTATCTGATACCCGCGAAACTCTAGTAATTCTTACCAACATCGATTTAATCTAGGAACACCCATCTCCTAATATTTGGTAGGATATCCGAAAATGAGGGTATGCGCGTTGTAGTCATCCAATAAAACATTAATTTATCCTTCAGCACCATGCAACTCTATTGCAGTAGACAACACACAAATAATGGTGGTAACCGCTTTTGTACCCATTGTGGTGAACCATTACCTCTTGCTGTGGGACAGGTTGTGGATAATCGCTATCAAATTATCCGTCATTTAGGGCAGGGCGGCTTTGGACGCACCTATTTGGCGGAGGATATAAGTCAATCCCATCGAACCTGTGTGCTGAAGGAATTTGCGCCCCAAGTACAAGAACATCAAGATTTACAAAAAGCTAAAGAGTTATTTGAGCGAGAAGCCAATGTTCTGAAAAAACTCCAGCATCCACAGATTCCGCGTTTTCACGCCTCGCTACAAGTGAAAATAGGTACTAAAGATTTTTTCTTTTTAGTACAAGATTATGTGGATGGTGACAATTACTACCAATTATTAGAACAACGCGAGAACGAAGGCAAAACTTTCAGTGAAGAGGAAGTAATCACCCTACTGCAACAGATTTTACCTGTATTAGCTTACATCCACTCACAAGATGTTGTTCACCGTGATATCTCTCCTGATAATTTAATTTGGCGGCGTTCTGATAATCTACCCGTGCTGATTGATTTTGGTGGTGTCAAGCAATTGCCAGCTTCTCAAGGTTTTTGGCAGACGAAGTTGGTGGGAAATAATACTTTGCTGGGTAAAAAAGGCTACGCTCCAGAAGAGCAGTTACGGCAAGGGAAAGCATTTTTTAGTAGTGATTTATACTCTTTAGCGGTTACGTCACTGGTGTTGCTTACAGGGCAAGAACCGCAAAAATTATACGACAGCTACCAGGGAATTTGGGGTTGGGGAAAACAAATCCGAGTTAGTTCCAAACTGGAAGCGGTGTTAAAAAAGATGGTGGCTTATAAACCGAGCGATCGCTATCAACGAGCCGAGCAAATCCTCAAAGATTTACCATCATCAAGTGCGGCTAAATCAACTGGCAATTCGATTACCACCAAGATTAAAACGATGGTAGTTGCTCCGGGAAGACAACGCGCCAGCGCTATTGTGAGTAGATTTCAGAACAGAACGCAAGCGATTGCCAAACCGATATCTTTCCCTCTTTGGATTCGTCCTTTTATGATGAGTTTAGGGGGAACAGCTTTAGTTGTTTTAACCGGCGCAGGTGCTTGGGGGGTAGTAAATGCAGTTATTCGCAGCGTATCTTCAATTACCATCCCATCAATTTCATTACCGCAAATTCCCCAGTTTCCAAGCGGTAAACCAGGTAGTGACAAAGGAAAAAACCCTAATCTCCAGGAAATTATCAGTCGTCGCCAACAGCTAGAAATTACTGAAGGATTTTTTATTCCCTTCGTAGATGATTTATTTTATACAAAAAAACCAGAATTAAAAGGACGTAGCCTAACATCTAAACCTGAAGACGCTGGTTTACGAGATGAATGGTCTGGTATCGCTGACGATTTATTGAATAAAATAGAACAGGCAAAGCTCAGTACAGAAGCTCGTCAAAAATTAGGTAAATATAGTCAAAAAGATTACGATACATGGAGACGACAAGCGCGATCCGGCCAATTGGGGAACTATACACTTGAGCAACTGAACAAAGACACAAATGAAAAATTTGATCGGTTGTTTCCTGGTCAGGAGCGTGGGAAACTGAATCAAAAGACCTTCGGTCAAATTTGGTATGCGATCGCTGCCGATCGAGTCAGTAAAGTACAATCTGGCAAGTAAGGAGACTGGCGACTAGGGAAGAATAACAAATGACCAATGACAAATGACCAATGACAAATGACCAAAATATATTGTTATAAAGGACATGAAAATTCCCCAGGTAGTCGCTTTTGTCTCCAGTGTGGTGAAAAATTGTCGGGTGCGCCCATGAGTTATAGTATCCAACCGGGACTAACTTTAGGCGATCGCTATGTAATTGTGCGTCAAATTGGCCAAGGTGGCTTTGGACGCACTTATTTAGCCGAAGATGTCAACCGTTTCCGCGAACTTTGTGTTTTAAAAGAATTTTCCCCCCAAGTTCAAACCGCTTACGTTGTTCAAAAAGCAGAAGAACTGTTTGAGAGAGAAGCGAGTGTTCTCTATAAACTGCAACATCCGCAAATTCCCCGCTTCCGAGAACTGCTGCGGCTAAACTTAGGCGGCAAAGAATATCTGTTTTTGGTACAAGATTATGTAGAAGGGGAAACTTACAATTCTTTGTTAAATGCGCGGTTACAGCAGGGTTTGCGCTTTACAGAAGCAGAAGTACGCCAATTGTTGCAGCAAATTTTGCCAGTGTTGGAATACATCCACTCACTGGGAGTAATTCATCGAGATATTTCTCCAGATAACTTAATGCTTCGGACTGTTGACAAATTGCCAGTTTTAATTGATTTTGGCGGTGTCAAACAAGTAGTAGCAACCGTAGCTTCCGAATATTACCAACCCGGCATGGTTGCATCTTCCCCATCACCAACCCTATTAGGTAAGGTTGGATTTGCGCCCCCAGAACAGATGCAAACTGGGTTAGTATCTCCCCACAGCGACTTATACGCTTTAGCAGCATCAATGTTGGTTTTACTGACAGGGAAACAGCCACAAGAATTAATTGATACCTATAATCTTACCTGGCAATGGCGACGGGAAGTAAGCGTAAGTCCGGTTTTGGCACAGGTATTAGATAAAATGCTATCTGCCAGACCAAGCGATCGCTATCAATCAGTTCGTCAAGTAATCGAAGCCCTCAACCCGCCCCCAGCTAACTTTCCCCCAACTCAATATCCCACCCCACCACAACCCACATCCGCCACCGTCGCCATCTCCCCCCCATCCCCCTCATCTCCCTCATCCCCCCCATCTCCCCCCCCTCCCTCTTGGTGGACACCAACAAAAACTTTCTTAGTGGCGGCGGCGGTAGCTGGTAGTGTTGGATTAATTTGGTGGGGAGTGAATAGCAGCCGCAACGATATCGGGGAAGTTCAACCTACTCCTACAGCCAGCCCGACTCCAACCAGTAACCAACCAACCGATCCTTTAGCGCAATATTCACCAGCAGAACGGCAGCGTAAAGAAAAATTAAACGATCGCCGTCAACAGTTGGGGATTAACTCTAACTTCTATGTGAACTTGGTGAATCAAGTTTTTTGGGACAGAAACCCCAGTGTACGCGGGCGCACTCTCAGCGATGGGACTGAAGATGAGGGTTTGCGGGCAGAATGGGATAAAACAGCCTCAGAATTGCTGGAAAAACTAGCACCCCTGAGTTCGAATACCCGCCGACAACTGGGAACTTATACAAGCGCTGAACGCGATCGCTGGAAAGTAGAAGTCAACAAAATCAACGTTGGTAGTCGTTCTTTGTATGATTTGGGAGACGCTGCATTTTTAAGTGTATTCCCTGAACAGCGTGGTAAAGATTTCCGAGATCAGCCCATTGGACAAGTTTGGTACGGTTTTGTTAGCGATAAACTCAGTGCGATCCTCTCCGGTAGCGCTTTCCAGAAACTTGTCTTTGATCCGGGCGCTACTGGCAAAACAGTCAGTGGTAATCTTCAACCTGGTAGTGGCAAAGTATTTATTGCTGGACTTGCTAAAAATCAATCTCTGGAATTGAAACTACAAGCAAATTCCCAAGTTTTGTTATCAGTCTATTCACCCTCTGGCAAAATCCAATTTTTAGAAGATTCTACCAAGCGTAGTTTATCAACTAAATTACCAGAAAACGGATTTTACGAGTTTGTCGTGGTTTCCACAGCATCGAAACCAGTAGACTATGAACTCACCGTTACAGCAGAAAATCCCACTCCTCCCCCATCGCCAACACCTACACCCACGGAAACATCCACGCCTGAACCAACACCAACACCAACATCTACTCCCACAGAAACCCCCACACCTGAACTTACACCTACGCCTAGTGCTGAGGTGACTCCCCAGAAGAATTAAAAATATCGGGGAAACCCAAGTAAGTTGACATTAAGACTATCCTGCTATAGGACTCGTATTTAATTGCGTGAAAAAACTCCGTACAACTCAAAAACCCTTCTTTGCTATTGCCTCTTGCCTATTCAATACTTTTCGGGTTTGGGGGAAAGGAGAAAGGGAAAGGGTTTGAATTTCCCTTTCCCCAAAGCCCAGTAACCTTTCTCCAGACCAAAAGAGAGATTATTGGGTTTAACCGAAAAGTATTGCTTGCCTCTTGCCTTCCCACGCAAGTAAATATGACTACGCCACGCTGCGCGAACAAAAATCAAAGCGGATTCTTATAGATCAGATTTTTGGTTTTTTGCGCGTAGTGCGGCTAAACCCCAAATTGTACGCTATCAAATATGACTAAGAAATCAATGCCAAACTGCTTATTAATAGCTGGAAGACTACATACTTTAGCACCACTAGCTAAATATATTTTTAGAATATTAGGAATCTCAAGGTTAGATGGATCTGGATGTGATTGAGAAACTTCTAAGAAAGATTGTGAATTGGGATAAACCAAAATATTTGGATGCATAAGTGCATTTTGTTGAAAATAATTGTAAGCACAGCAAGCTACTAAAGGATCTTGTGTTGGTAATGATACACAACCAAGAAGATATTTACTTTTGGTAAAAGATAAATAATTATTAACTCCTTGCCAAAGCAATACAAATGTTTTAAGACTACGATATTTCTTTGCTATGCATACACGTCCAATTTCCACACTTAATTGAAGCACTGAATCGGTAATTGCATTAATATCAAAGTACTTAGCTGAGTAAAAACCCAAGTTTTCAGATGCTGTATTATAAGTTTGTAGTCGACAGCTTCCAATTATTTGATCGGTTTGTTTACAAATAATGATTAAATGATCAAAAACTGCATCAAAGTCGTCTTGATCCATCTGACTCAAGTGAGAAATAGAGTATCCTACACCTAGTTCAATATTAAAAGCTTGAAAGCGCAACCTGAAAATTGGTTCTAATTCGTCTTTATTTGAAGCAAGTTTTAGGATATAGTTTTCAGTTTCGATTTCGGGAAAATATTTGAAGGAATCAGATGAATAAGTAAGTTCAGATGCAGAACTAATGTTTATCATTGGATTTCGATAATCAATATTGTGTCAGTGAAAGCGCAAATACTTAGAAATAATGCCTGATAAATCTTACATTAGTGAATATTCTGATGTTAAATAAACAATTATTGTGCTTATAATTCCACCAGTTATGCTGTGAAAACTCTCTACAAAACTAATACCTGAGAAATATTCAATGCTATTTACTATTATTCCTGTCTGTCAGAAATTTATCTTGATCCAATTAAATCGTTTTCAACTACTATAACTAAGCATCAAAAACTCAAAATCTCAGAGTAAATAAACCACACTGAATGTAACCACATTTATTAATAGATGATGCTTATATTTAAGTTTTTAGCTGTTTTTCTATAAATAATCAAGTACTTTTATTAAGTTAAAAAGACACAACCGCTAGAATTATGTCTTTTTTTTTGAGTTGAAAGTTGCATTAATGTGGTTTTTTTTGAATTAAATCTTTAGGATTACTACTTATAAAAACATTAATATTTTTTATGAAAACTAATGGTTAAAATTGCAACTAATTTACTGAAGAGAATCACAGAGGTTATTTTTTTGTGTCTGGGTTCTAAAATTTGCTTGTTGATATTATGGGATTAAAAATGCTTCATTTTTCACAATTACCTTGGTTAATTGTTACTATGTCTGCTTTCTGCAATTGTCTTGGCAATATTCTAATAAAGCAGTCACGTTTAGCAAGTAATAATTCTACTAGTTTTATTGTAACCATCACTTCTCCTTGGTTTATTGCTGGTTTGATTGCTTACTGTATAGGGTTACTTTTATTCGCCAAAGCACTAGATAAACTCCCTATTTCTATAGTAGTACCAACATCTCAAGGAATTGGATTTATTTTAGTTAATTTTATTTCCTATTGGCTATTTAAAGAAAGTTTGACATTCAACCAAATTATTGCAGTAAGTTTGATCTTTGCTGGGATTGTTGTCATAGCCTATCAATAATTCAGTATTAAACTACTACCCTGACAATCCCATTCCTTCAAAGGGTGGGAGTGTCAAAATCCACCAGAAAACAATTTACCAACTTGCGCCAAATCGACATTTCCACCACTGATGATCACACCAATCCTCGACTCTGGTGCTGTCACCACACCTTCGAGTAAGGCTGCGGCTGCAAGTACTCCGGTGGGTTCAACTACAATTTTCAGACGTTCCCACAAGAAAAACATGGTGCGAAGAATTGCTTCTTCAGATACCGTCACCATATCATCGACGTAATGCAGCACTAAGGGGAAAGTAATTTTACCAAGGCTAGGAGTCCGCGCACCATCGGCGATGGTATCAGGATTCTTGACAGTTTGCAGGGTTTTGGTGTGAAAAGAGCGGGTAGCATCGTCGGCAAGTGCTGGTTCTACCCCGATTACTTTACAATTGGGTAAAAGTGCTTTAGCTGCGATCGCACATCCTGAAAGTAATCCGCCACCGCCACAACAAACTAATAGCAAGTCCAATTCACCAACTTCTTGAATCAGTTCTAAAGCAGTTGTTCCCTGTCCGGCGACTACATGGGGATGATCGTAAGGAGGGATGAGTGTCAAAGAGCGATCGCTTGCTAAACTTTGGGCTAATTCTTCTCGGTTTGCCTCCTGGCGATTGTATAAAATTATCTCTGCACCATAACCACGAGTCGCAGTTTGTTTGACAGTGGGTGCATCATCAGGCATGACAATAGTGGTAGGGATATTGAGGAGTTTACCAGCTAGAGCGATCGCTTGAGCATGATTTCCTGATGAATAGGTGATAACGCCTGTTTGTTTTTGGGCTACCGATAGTTGCGCTAAGGCATTATACGCCCCTCTAAATTTAAATGCCCCGGTGCGTTGAAAGTTCTCGCATTTAAAGAATACTTGGCTATTGGTGCGATCGTTAACCATTCTAGAAGTTAGCACCGGCGTGCGATGGGCAATTCCCAAAATTCGCTCTTGTGCTGCTTGCACATCAGTTATAGTAACGGAATTAGTTTGTGACATTAATGACAATATTAAATATTTTTGCTCTTGTTTATATAGATACAGATTTTTATATTTGCGTCTCTTATGCTTGATTGAAGCATACTCGTTTCAGGTGGATAGCATCATTTATTGTCTGTATAAAAATAGCTACAGCAAACATTATATATTGCTGTAGCTAAATTTATAGAACTTAAATTAATTAACTCACATTCGCCATTTTTCTAGCATGAATAAAACATCTGAAAGTCGGCAAAAAAAAACTGCTCTAATTACAGGAGCGGCTAGTGGGATAGGCTATCAATTAACCCAGATTTTTGCCCGTCATGGTTATAATCTGGTGTTAGTGGATAAGAATGAGCAGAAACTTACAGAAATCATAAATGAATTTCCGCAAAAGTTTGGTATTTTTGTGAAAATTTTGGCTAAGGATTTATCTATCCCAACATCTCCAGAAGAAATTTTTAGAGAACTCCAGCAAGAATCCATCAAAATTGATGTGCTGGTTAACAATGCTGGCTTTGGCACTTATGGAGCATTCAGCGAAACAGACCTCAGTATTGAACTGCAAATGCTTCAGGTAAACATGGTGACATTGACTCATTTAACAAAGTTATTTCTCAAAGATATGGTCGAGCAAGACTATGGAAAAATATTAAATGTGGCCTCAGCAGCAGCTTTTCAACCAGGGCCTCTAATGGCAGTTTATTTTGCTACTAAAGCCTATGTCTTATCCTTTTCAGAAGCGATCGCTAATGAATTAGAGGGTACTGGTGTTAGCGTGACTGTTCTTTGCCCCGGGCCAACAGCATCAGAATTCCAACAAACTGCTGCAATGGAAGATTCAAAGATTGCTAGCGTTAACAGAATGATGGATACGGCAACCGTTGCTAAAATTGGTTATCAGGGTTTAATGAAAAACAAAACTGTTGTTGTTCCTGGGATGAGAAATAAAATATTGACCGAAAGCGTCAGATTTACACCCAGAAATCTAGTAACAAAGGTTGTGAGAAGTATGCACGAACTTAAAAAAAATAGGTAGCTCGATATTTTATCCTGTTTCAACTAAATCGCCAGACTAACTTTCTTCACACAACAAATTGCACAAGGGCATCTACCAAAAACTAGAGGGATTAGCCATCCAACAACTAATAATTTAAGTCTAGCTATTATTTATTACTATCTTTTGGATATTCAATTCCCTCACTATAGTAAGATGTTTCCTCACTGTCTCAATCGTTATTATATTGATGAAATAGAAATTAAAGTTGACGAACTGAGGTAAGTAATGACAATTGAATTGAAAGTTCCGAATATTAAAGGTGATGAGTGCGCCAAGAAAATAACTAAATCTATTTTGACGATGGAATCTGATGCCAAAGTAGATGTGAATGTTGATGCTAAAACCGTAACTGTAGATGCTGCGGCTTCTGAAGAGTCGATTAAACAGATAGTTCAATCTGCTGGTTATACGATAGAAGGCTATTAATGACTTCATCTAAATCTCCTCAGAAATTTTGATGAAGTAATTTAGTCGGCACAATTGCTTTTTTATATATTCGCCCGGAAACCGGGCGGAATATTAATAAACAGTATTTTTATCTTCTGCACGCTTGAAATACTTAGTTTTTAACTTAATTGATAAACTGCAACAGATACAGACTAGATGATTTTGAAAGTATTGCTGTATATTTTGTTTGTCCTGACAAAAATTTTGAAATTTCCAGTATTTCTTTTCAAGAACGGATTAACATCGGGTCATAAATTTGACATTCCTGAACTCCATAATTGCCCAAAATCAAGCTAGCCTGCTCAAGCTCTTTGTCTGTGCCACTAACGATGAGTATGTAATTGCCTTGAGAAATTTGCTCGTTGTAAAAACGTGCCCATTCATCTGCTATTCCTAGCCTCATAGCGTCAAAGCGCTCACTTAAATTAATACCAGTTAGCCCAATAAATTGAGAAGAATCTTTACAAATTAAAGACATCTGGTTTCCTGAAAAACCTGCTATATACATATCGTTAATTGCAGCTTTAGCATTATCTATGCTATCAAAACAACTAACAGCATACTTACTTAAAATCCCACTTTTATTAGGAATGGTAGTAGCAGAGTTTGTAGATAATTGCTCACTACTTAGAGGCTCGTAAATACCAAATTCTTCAATACCCCAACGCTGTAGAATTGCTTCTACTTTAGCAATTTCAAAAGATGTACAATCCACGATTATGAAATAGTGCCCATGCTCTACTCGCTCGTTATATGCTCTAGCTTGCTCTTCCGATATTCCCCAACCAACTAATGCACCAGCAAAAGTGCCAGTAGCAGCACCAATACTTGCACCAACAAGGGTTGTAACCAAAGCAGTTGCAGCTGCGCCAGCCAGCATTATTGGCCCAACTCCAGGGATTGCTAAAGTCCCAAGACCTACTAATAAACCAGTCAACCCACCAACAGCGCCGCCTGAAAGCCCTCCTACTGTTGCACCCTCGTCGGCTTTATCACCAGTGCGCTCTTTAATTTCATCATTAGCAATCTCATGATTGCGAGCTATATTCTGTACAACTACAGATACTTTGTCCATCGCCAAGCCAGAATCTCTCAACTCATGTAGGGCCTGTTCTGCATCTCGACGATGAGTAAATACGCCTACAGCACGTTGATATTGACTTAAAACCATTATTACTCCTTGGTAGCAGGGTCAATTAATTCCCCACAAATCTAGTTTTTCATTACCTTGTAATCTTAAATACAATTTTATTTAACTCGGAACTATCGTAAGTAATAAAAATTATTATGGTTAAGGCAAGAGACGCGATGAATCGCCGTCTCTACAATAATCAGTCTTTCGTGCTGATGAAAACCCGACCAACGGATTCTTTTGTTTAAAAAATCTGTTGATCGGGTTTAGCCATTCACAAAAAATTAGCTGAGATTACACTCTGTTTACTTTGAAAGTTCCGGCGCGAAGAGAATGCGGTTGTCATTAATGCTATCAAATGTAGGTGTAGACCAGCGATCGACTACTTTGCCAATAATTGACATTTCTTGAACTAAGCGGTCAAATTTATCAGGGGTGAGAGATTGCGGCCCGTCAGATAAAGCTTTTGCGGGATTGGGGTGAACTTCAATCATTAAGGAATCTGTACCAGCTGCGATCGCAGCGATTGCCATCGATGGAACATATTCAGACCTACCAGTACCATGACTAGGATCGATCATAATCGGTAAATGGGTCAGCGATCGCAATACCGGAAGCACAGATAAATCTAAAGTATTCCGGGCATATTTACCATCAAAGGTTCTAATTCCCCGCTCACAAAGAATCACATTTGGGTTTCCTGATGCCAAAATATATTCTGCTGCCATCAGCCACTCGTCAATTGTGGCAGACATCCCCCGCTTCAGCAGCACAGGTTTATCTTGAGCGCCTACCTTTTTCAGCAGCGAGAAGTTGTGCATATTCCTAGCTCCGATTTGGATTATGTCAGCTGTTCTCGCCACTGCTGATAAATCGGCAGCATCCATCAATTCTGTGACGATACCCAAACCAGTAGCTTCCCGTGCTGCTGCTAATAAATCTAAAGCGCTTTCCCCATAACCTTGAAAGGCATAAGGTGAAGTGCGGGGTTTGTAGGCTCCGCCGCGCAGAAACTTCGCTCCTGCTGCCTTGACGCGCTTTGCAGTTTCGACAATCATTGCTTCATTTTCAACGGAACAAGGCCCAGCTACCACCACAATCGGATGATGTTCGCCGAAATAGACATCACCGTTGGGTGTAGGTACAACAACCTCGCTGGCTTCTCCATGTCGGAATTCTCGGCTTACCCGTTTGAAAGGTTGTTGCACTCGTAATACTTGCTCAATCCAAGGGCTGTACTCTTGAATCTGTAATTTATCGATGCTAGTGGTATCACCAATTAGCCCTAGCACAACTTTATGAGTGCCAATGCTTTTTTCTACGGTGACTTTCCAAGTTTCACTTAGTTCTTGGCTGATGCGAGTAATTTCCTCAGCAGGTGTACCGTTTTTAAGTATGATAATCATCTATTTTTCCTTGTGTATAGTTTGTGGGTGTAAAGGCTAATCATTGCAGGTCAATGCATTAGCATTGCAGGTCGATGTATTGGCATTGCAGGTTGATGCATTGGCATTGTAGGTCGATGTATTGGCATTGCAAGTCGATGCATTAGCATTGCAGGTCGATGCATTGGCATTGCAGGTCGATGTATTGGCAGCTTTAGAAAACTTGTCTGTACATCGTGGCCTCGTAAAAGAAATAGGGAGGCTGGGTGGGAAAGATTTGTCTAGCGCAAAAATTCAGCAAGTTGTTCTAGTTTTGTCCAAGCTGCGCCGCTTTGCAGAATTTCCTTTGCAAAGGCAATACCTTTGACACAACTGGCTAAAACATCCGTTTCCCCATGAATGGCTTCACCAACTTGGAATGCTAGGGCTGTATTTAAAGCAACAACATCTTGCTGTGCTTGCGTGCCTTTACCTTGAAGAACTGCCTTCAAGATGTCGGCATTTTCTTGGACATCTCCACCGCATAACGCCGCAGTTGGGGCAAAATTTAAACCAAGTTCTTGAGGGTTCAGCGTTAGAGAACGCACCTTTTTATCTTGGAGTACAGCTAAGTCAGTGACATCTGCCAAACCAGCTTCATCTAAACGTTCGCGTCCATGAACTGCGATCGCTTGCTGACATCCCAATTGGGATAAAGCTTGCACAATTTCCTCTAGTAGAAGCGGATCGTTCACACCAATAATTTGCCCCGTTGGTCGCATGGGATTTACTAGCGGACCGAGTAAGTTAAAAACAGTCCGCACTTTCAAAGTTTTTCGCAAACTAGCGATCGCTTTGAGTGCAGGATGCCAACCTGGAGCAAACAAAAAGGTAATTCCAACTTCACCCACTGCGGCTTGTACTTTTTCAGGAGTGGCGTTGAGATTTATCCCCAAAGCTTCCAGCACATCAGCCGAACCGGTCTTGCTAGATGCCGAACGATTGCCATGTTTAGCAACTTTTACCCCGGCGGCGGCAGCAACAAAGGCAACAGCAGTCGAGATATTAAAGGTGGAAGCGCCATCTCCACCAGTTCCACAAGTGTCAATTAGTGGGGCTGGGTACTGGGTACTGGGGATTGGGGATTGGGATTGTAAGACACTGGCCATGCCTACTAATTCTTGGGCTGATACGCCTTTGGCTTGAATTGCGGCTAAAATCGCTCCTGATAGTACATGAGGAATGGCATCTGTGAGCCAACCTTGCATCAAATCCGCAGCTTGGGGAACTGTTAACGATTGCCGATTCAGCAACTGTTGCAATAAAGCTGACCAGTTATAGAATTCAGAAGGGATGGCGATGTTATCAGGTGGAGTTTGAGTTACAGCTATCATAATTAGTCATTGGGCATGGGGCATGGGGCACTTGTACTGAGCGAAGTCGAAGTATTGGGCATTGGTTATAGGTCATTACTCATTCACGAAGGACAAATGACAAATGACAAGAAAATTAAGGAATCAGGACTTTGGCGACGGTTTGCACATCTTTGTCACCTCTGCCGGAACAATTGATGACAATGCGGGGACTGCCTTCTAACTCAGGGCAAAGGGTTTCGAGATATGCGATCGCATGAGCAGTTTCCAAAGCTGGGATAATTCCTTCTAGTTGCGAAAGTCGTTGAAATGCTTCTAACGCTTGTTTATCAGTCACACTGTAATACTCGGCGCGACCAAGATCCTTTAAATAACTATGTTCTGGGCCAACACCGGGATAATCTAATCCGGCACTAATTGAATGAGCTTCGATAATTTGACCGTCATCATCTTGCAGTAAATAGCTCATTGCACCATGCAATACACCTATTTTTCCTTTTGTCAAGGTAGCTGCGTGTTTTTCTGTATTTACACCTTCACCCGCCGCTTCGACTCCAATTAGACGTATTGAAGGTTCATTGAGAAATTCATAGAACAAGCCGATCGCATTGGAACCTCCACCCACGCAAGCCAGTAGAATATCTGGTAATCCTTCCCATTTCTCCTGGGATTGAGCGCGAGTTTCAATACCAATTATCGCGTGGAAGTCACGGACAATCATTGGGTAAGGATGAGGCCCGGCGACAGAACCCAAGATGTAATGGGTTGTTTCCACATTTGTCACCCAATCTCGAATTGCTTCGGAAGTTGCATCTTTGAGAGTTCCCGTACCTGCCTCCACTGGATGAACTTCTGCCCCCATTAATTTCATGCGGAAGACATTCAGGGCTTGGCGTTCCATATCGTGGATGCCCATGTAAATCACACATCTCAAACCAAACCGCGCACAGACAGTTGCAGTTGCTACGCCATGTTGTCCTGCACCTGTCTCGGCAATAACCCTTTGCTTACCCATACGTTTAGCGAGTAACACCTGAGCTAAAGCATTATTAATTTTGTGAGCGCCTGTATGATTTAAATCCTCACGCTTTAAATAGATTTGCGGCCCAGTGCCATCTGGTCTAGCGTAGTTTGCTGTCAAGCGTTCAGCAAAATATAATGGGCTGGGTCGTCCGACGTAATCGCGCAGTAGGTTTTGCAGTTCTGCTTGGAAACTCGGCTCGTTGCGATATTTTTGAAATGCTGCTTCTAACTCACTTAATGCAGGCATTAAAGTTTCGGGGACGTATTTACCACCAAATCTTCCAAATCTGCCTAAAGAATCTGGTTGGATAGTTGCAGTCTTGATGTCTTGTATGCTTACCACTGTTTAAAATCCTTTTATGTTCAAGTATTTTTTACTTTCGTTCTAATTTTTTAGAACTCATCTTTGCGTTTTTCTTTCCCAGGTTTCGTAGGTATAACCCAGTTCCTTGTGATTCAAAACGTCTATAGGGCGCACCAAATCGCTAGGGTTAAATTTTGGTAATAGGGATAGTAAATTCCCTAACGCCGTTGCTTTCGGGGTAGACATCCCGCCGTCCCAAGGCCACATTAGGTCTTTAAGATTGTGTCCGTAAGGCTGACCATCGGCAGGATAAAAATCGCTACCTTTATGACCGTTTTCTTGCCATTCAGCCCAGAGGCGGTCTACGTTGGCATGATGCAACCAAAACACGGGATCGTAAGGGGAACTTGGTATATTGCTCATAGTCCCTAAACCCTTAAATGTTACGGGTGTCGTACTTGCGTCTATTTGTGCCCCACCGACTAAACCATGAATGTAGTTGTGGATGAATCCTCCGGGGGTGACTTTACCTTGCTCATCTACAGAGATAAATCCTTCTAATGCAGGGCGAAATAAAGAATAGTTATTAAGACTCAGGGCACGCTCAATATCTTTTTTGGGCACTGGATAATCAGTGGCAGGAGGTATTTTTAGAAAGCGTACAAGTGATGTCCCTAATGATGTTCCGGTATCTGGGTCAAGGTTTAATTCTGGATTCATAATCCAGCCATTTGCAGCAGCAAAAGCCCCAGTTTGTACAGCCCCACCGGTAAAATCCCCCTGATTTGGAATTTTGATGGTTACTCCTTGACCGTTAGAACCAAGAAAGTCATCGTTAAAAATTACATCAAATGCTTTGGGGTCTGTCCAATCCCAGTATGGCAGAGTTACAGTTCGGTTTACTGCTTGCAAAGCTTGTTCAAATCTGCGGATATATTCTCGATGCCAAGGGAAAAATGCCGCATTTTCATGAGCAAGTTCTTGAACTGAACCATCGGAATGTCCTTTATGATTATGAATCAAGCGTGTTGCCCCTAGATGTATGGCAACGAATTGGTCGTAAATACTGACCTTGCTACCTGCGGGAATTGTAGTTTTTAAGGTTTTGATAGCTTTGACGAAGGCTGCTTTCTCTGCTGGTGTCAGGTCAGTTACGTTCTTTCTTACAGCTAATTGAGCGTATTGTCCCCGAAGATTTTCATACCTATAGTGTTTGTCTTGTCCGTAGCCAATGCGATCGTGGGCGAAGACTGTAACAGCACAGGCGCTAACTATAAGTAAGCTATAGATTAATATTTTGACAGATTTT
This sequence comes from Nostoc punctiforme PCC 73102, assembly GCF_000020025.1. Lineage (GTDB taxonomy): Bacteria > Cyanobacteriota > Cyanobacteriia > Cyanobacteriales > Nostocaceae > Nostoc > Nostoc punctiforme. The sequence continues at coordinate 1,521,183 of NC_010628.1, forward strand.
AGCAGGAGTTTCATAGCCAAGATTTCCTTTGTATTTCTTCCTGTGCGACCTTTGCGCCCTTTGCGGTTCGTTATTTTTTATCGAACCACAGAGGCGCAGAGGGCACAGAGAGGGAAGAAAGAGAGAGTTTTTTATTTTGCGGAAACAACTTGTTGCAGGGATACTGGGGTAATTGCTGCTTTCAGTTCTTGGCAAAGCTTTTCTACTGCTTGTAGTCTTTCGGTTGGGCTGCCTTCAGCTAACCGTTTGACAAAGGCACTACCAACAATCACGGCATCTGCTCCCCATTCCCTTACTTGATGCGCTTGTTCTGGCCCGGAAATACCAAAACCAACGCCGATGGGTTTATCGGTGACGCTTCGCAAGTCGGTAATTAAATCTTTTACGCGGTCTTGGATTTGAGCGCGGATACCTGTAACGCCTGTGACGCTTACCAGGTAGATAAAACCCTGAGATTGACGAGCGATCGCTAAAATCCTATCTTTAGAACTGGTAGGAGCTACTAGTAAAATTACCTCAATCCCAAAAGATGCAGCAGTTTGGATTAATTCTTCTGCTTCTTCTAAGGGCAAGTCTGGCACTACCAACCCTTGCACCCCAACAGCAGCAATTTGCGCCAAAAATGTCTTAATACCCCGGTGCAAAATGGGATTGTAGTAAGTAAATAGAATTATCGGCGCTTTCAGGGTAGGAGTTACAGCTTGCAACATCTCTAATACTTGTTCTAATTTCGTGCCTTTTTGCAAAGCGCGAGTTGCGGCTGCTTGAATAACAGGCCCATCTGCGAGAGGATCAGAGTAGGGAATACCCAACTCGATGAAGTCAGCGCCGTTGCGATCTAAGATACGTAAAGCTTGGGCAGTGGTTTCTAAGTTAGGATCGCCTGCTGTAATAAAGGGGATTAAAGCACACTGTTGGCGATCGCGTAAAGTTTGAAAGGAATTGGAGATAGAGGTCATTTTGAAAAATAGTTAATGATTAGTTAATAGTTTTGGAAGAATCAACATTTAGGAATTAGCGATAGCCACGCTATATTTGTTGTTGTCGAGTCTTTTATCTCCGTTAACGAGTCTTTTATCTCCGTCAGCGAGTCTTTTAGCTCCGTTAACGAGTCTTTTATCTCCGTCAGCGAGTCTTTTAGCTCCGTTAACGAGTCTTTTATCTCCGTTAACGAGTCTTTTATCTCCGTCAGCGAGTCTTTTATCTCCGTCAGCGAGTCTTTTATCTCCGTTAACGAGTCTTTTAGCTCCGTTAACGAGGCTTTTAGCTCCGTCGTCGAGTATTAGAGCTTCATTTTTTGAAGTAGTAATATAGCGCTTCTCGCTTGGATGCAATACACTTTGACCTCTCTCCAAACCTCTCTCCTAAAAGGAGAGAGGCTTTGAATCTTACTCCCAAACGCTCGCAGGGAAGGGGTTGGGGGTTAGGTCTATATTCTAAGAAAGCCTTAAAAGACTACGCACAGCTTGTTCTACATCGCTTTGTTTAACTAAAGACTCTCCGACTAAAACCGCACGCACACCAGCTTCAGCGACAAGAGATAAATCAGCAGGTGTATACAGTCCAGATTCACTGACAACAGTGATATCTAAGCTTTGTAAATATTGCTGGCGCTGTGCTAAAAGTTGCTGTGTTATTCCTAAATCAACCGTAAAATCTTCTAGATTGCGATTGTTGATTCCTACTAAATGTAAGTCGTCAAGCTTAAGAACTCTATCCAATTCAGCCAAAGTATGAACTTCTACCAGTGCATTCATGCCCAAATCGTGAATTACTTGCAAAAAGTTTTGCAGTTCTTGGTCTGATAAAATAGCAGCAATCAACAAAACCGCATCTGCGCCTGCTGTCCGTGCTAGATAGATTTGATAAGGGTCAATGATGAATTCTTTGCACAGTAGGGGTAATGCAACGTGCGATCGCACATTACGCAAATTGTCAAAACTGCCATGAAAAAACTTACGATCGGTGAGGACTGATAGACAAGCTGCACCACCTCGTTCATAAGCTTGAGCGATCGCAACTGGATCAAAATCCGCCCGAATAATCCCACGGCTAGGTGATGCCTTTTTTACCTCAGCAATTAAGCTAGGTTGGTTGGGATTTTGTTGTAAAGCAGCTAAGAAATTTCGGACAGGTGGAGCCGTAATTAACTGCTGCTGCAAAGAAGCTAGAGGAAGTTCCTGCTGCATCTGTGCAACTTCTTGCCTTTTATGCAACACAATCTCTTCAAGAATATGGCGAGAAGCGGTAACTTGGTTAGTCATAAAATGCTTGAGTGAATGGGAAAATAATTAATTATTCTCGTTCCCAGATGGAATCTGGGAATGCATGTAATACGGTTTAGTAAGGGTTACTGGCAAAAATTTTGGGTTTTTGAGACGCGATAAATCGCCGTCTCTACAAGTATTGGGAATGCATGGGAACGAGGCACTTTTGACAAATGACTAATGACCAATGACTAATGACTCTTCCACCTGTGTATATGCACGCACGACATTTTTAATGATTTCCAGACCGACTTCTCCCGCTAAAGTCATGATTGATTCTGGATGAAACTGAACGGCGGCGATGGGAAGTGTCTGATGTTCAATACCCATAATTACGTTGTCATCAGAAATCGCTGTCACCTTCAGTTCTTGGGGTAAATGTTGCGGGAGAGCAAACAATGAGTGATATCTACCCACGGTAAAGGATTCTGGTAAATTCTTGAAGGTAACGGAATCGGAATCAGTAACGAAAATCCGTGAAGATTTCCCATGTTGAGGATAGTTGAGAACTCCCAATTGTCCATCAAAAGCTTCTACGATGCTTTGCAGACCTAGACAAACTCCAAAAATGGGAATTTTGCGATGAAGAAGCGCCCCGACAGTCTGGGGAACCCGAAAATCACTTGGTCTACCAGGGCCAGGAGATAAAACAACTAAGTCAGGGCGTTCTGTATCGAAGAGCGTTTCTGAGAAACCATGACGTAATGTGGTGACGCTTGCACCAGTTTGGCGAATGTAATTAGCTAATGTATGAACAAAAGAGTCTTCATAGTCTATTAGTAAGATGCGTTTGCCAGTTGCCACACAAGGTAGGATTTTAGTTGATTTTATGGAACTGGATTCATCAATTTTGTGACTGCTTTGCTTAACACGGCGAATCGTTTCAAATAAAGCAGCCGCTTTGGTGATTGTTTCTTGTTCTTCTGCTTGGGGTATGGAGTCATAAAGGACAGTCGCCCCAACTCGCACTTCGGCGATGCAGTCTTTTAATCGAATTGTCCGCAGAATTAAGCCAGTATTTAAATTCCCATTGAAATTTAAATAACCGACTGCGCCACCATACCAACGTCGGGCGCTACGTTCGTGCTGTTCAATAAAATCTATTGCAGCTTTTTTGGGTGCGCCAGTGACTGTAACCGCCCAAGTGTGGGAAAGAAAGGCATCTAAAGCATCAAATTGCGATCGCAGTGTCCCTTCAACATGATCTACTGTATGAATTAAATGGCTGTATAATTCAATTTGGCGACGACCAATCACTTGTACTGAACCAGGTTCGCAGATTCGGGATTTGTCATTGCGATCGACATCAGTACACATGGTCAACTCAGCTTCATCTTTGTGGGAGTTGAGTAAATGACGAATTTGCACCGCATCGTCAAGAGCATCTAGTCCCCGGCTAATAGTGCCACTAATAGGACAAGTTTCTACCCGTTTCCCTTCAACTCGCACAAACATTTCTGGAGATGCGCCAATTAAATATTCTCCACCTAAATTAAAAATAAACCCATAAGGACTAGGATTTATATCCTTTAAAGTTTCAAAGAGTTTGCTGGGCTCATCTTCATAGCCTTCAAAAAAGTTTTGGCTAGGAACAACTTCAAATAAATCGCCTCGGCGGAAATAATCGAGTGCAGACTCAACTTTTTTGGCATACTCGCCTACTTTATGGTCAGCCGTTTCATTAGGGGTAAGATGTTTGCCTCGATAATCAACAGACTCACCAGTTCGAGGCAGATTCTTTGTATTGCCGTGCGCTGTTTCAAAATCATACTGTAGACGAAATGCGCGTTGCTGATAGTAGTCAACAACTATCAATTCATCTGGCAAATAAAGCACCAAATCGCGCTGATCTTTAGGACGTTCCAGACTTTGGGTTATTGGTTCAAACTGAAAAACTAAGTCATAACCAAAAGCCCCATACAATCCTAAATGTTCATCTTCTTGGCTAGAGAAAGTATGTAAAATTTCGCGGACAACTGTAAATGCCGAAGGTTGTTTACTGCGTTCTTCTTCAGTGAATAATCTCTTGGTAGATTTAACAAAGCCGACAATATTATTATTGTCTAGGGTAACTTTCTCAAGTTGGAGTGAGTTGGATAAACACTCTAATAGTAAAGGTAAAAGTACTAGACCGCGTTCATTCAGCGCTATCAAATTGAAAGCATTTTCCTGTGTAGTCAATTCCAATGGTGGATTGACAAATCCGATCGCCCATCTTTTATATCTCCCTGGATATTCGTAGCTGCTTCTTAACAAACCGCCACGCTGAGAATTTAAGTGAAACAGAATATCTTCGAGGGCAGTGTCCATCTTCACTTCGGTGATGGAGCGAGAAACAATTACGCCGCCAAGGGTTTTGTAGGAACGGGAATTAAAAATCATGGGTAATTTCTCTGTAAGAGTGATTAGTCAAAAGCTATTAATGATTATTAGTAGTTATTTATAGGCAGATAAAAATTTAGATGATTCGATATCAATCTAAATCAAGCTATTTCAATCTGCGAATTATTGGTGGAAAATGTAATTAAAAACTTTTTGCTTCTTATTTAAGACTACTAGATGTCAAGCAGATAATACATTGAATAATTTTTCGATTGGGTGTCAATTTATTCGCTTTTTATACTAATTGATTGTCATCTCTGGTAATTTTGCTTGAGCTTATTTGCCTCTCTCAAAAGTAAGATATATCTGAAATTTCAGGATTAAATCTATGCTTTTAAAATTCAATCCAGCCTTTGAATGTAACTTGTAAAATATCTTGTTATTTCTCAGCGTTCTCTGTGCCTCTGCGGTTTAAAAATTTATTGAACCACAGAGGCACAGAGGGCACAGAGTAAAGAGAAATATTAGTCCTACAATCCTAAAATTCCTGCAATAGTGATATTGCTTGCCTATACAACAACAAATTTACTTCATGAACTTCAATTGCTTTTCCAATATTTTTTAGCAATGTTAAAGTCAATTCTCCACCCAAGTGTTCGCGGAACTCAGTTAAACCTCGAAACAAACAATCAGGATGTTCCTGTTGTGATAATTTCTGGGCCAGTTCTGGCACATACAGCGTGAAACCCAACGCTGATAAAGTATTTAATATTCGTTGCCATTCTGAGCAATCAAGCAATCCTGCTAAATAAGAATAAGTGCTATCCAAAGCAATACCGATCGCAACAGCTTCGCCATGACGCAAGCGATAATTTGTCAAATGCTCCAGTTTATGAGCCGCCCAATGTCCAAAATCTAGGGGACGAGACGAACCCATTTCAAAAGGATCGCCGCTATTGGCAATATGTTCTAGGTGCAACTGGGCGCAACGATAGATAACCTGTTGCATAGCATCCATGTCTCGCCGCCCAAGGGCTTTGCTGTGAGAGTGGATAAAATCAAAAAAGTTAGCATCCTTAATCAGCGCCACTTTCACGGCTTCTGCAATCCCAGAACGCCAATCGCGATCGTCTAGGGTTGTCAAGAACGCAGAGTCATTTATAACTGCATAAGGTGGCGCAAATGTGCCGAGAAAGTTCTTTTTACCAAAGGCATTAATGCCGTTTTTCACTCCAACCCCAGAATCATTTTGTGCTAACACCGTTGTCGGAACCCGAATCAGGCGAATTCCCCGGTGAGCAGTTGCAGCAGCATATCCTACCAAATCCAATACAGCTCCGCCCCCGATCGCTAACACATAAGAATGGCGACATAATCCGGCTGTTTCAATGAGTTGCTGGATTTGCTCTACTAAAGTGCGATCGTTTTTGGCAGCTTCTCCTCCCGAAATTATCATGGGTTCAGCTGCGATCGCTAGTACCTCTCCATAAAACTTGGTATACGCAACTAATTGCTTCACTAATTCCGGTTGATACTTTAATATTCCTGCGTCTATTACTGCAACTACTTTCTTCGGCTTTGTCTCCTCATCTGCCGAAATTACTTGCGCTAAGGTGGGGTTTTTCAACTCAAATAAATTTTGGGTGAAATAAACCTCATAATTAAAACTAACCGAAACACGTTGATGAATTAATCTACTTTTTTGCTTGATGTCAACTATCATATTTTTGCGGGTATATCTAAAAGTGCAGTACTATTCAAAGCTTCAAGGAATACCTCTACTGAGTGAGAACCATTGACCTTGACTTGATTATTCATGATGAAAAACGGCACGCTGTTGATGCCATTTAAGCGAGCAAATGCCGATTCAGCAACAACTGCATCAACGACATCGCGATCGTTTAATTGCAACTTTAATTCGGTAGCATTCATCTGGTATGCTGTACCGATGGCAACAATAACGTTAATATCTCCAATATTCAAACCCTCTTCAAAGTAAGCTCTATAAATAGCTTCAACGACATCATTTTTTATGTTTGTCGGTGCTAATGCAATCAGTTGGTGAGCAAGCTTAGTATTGACAGCCAAACGGATTTTTTCAAAATCTAGCTTAACTCCAGCCGCCTCACCTTCGCGTTGCGTATAATCAAACAGATGTTGCAGTTCTTCCGCTTTAATGCCCTTTCTATTTTGCATAAAGTTTCTAAATTCGTACCCCTCAGCAGGAACAGTATCATCCAGAAGAAAGGGATGCCATCGGATATGTACTTCTTGTTCTTGCCATTTTGCCAGTGCATCAAACAGATGTTTTTTCCCAATTCTGCACCAAGGGCAAACGGTATCATGAAAGATATCTATTAGCATAGTTTTCTTTATTCATCCATTTCTTGATGAGGCTGCACTAAACTTTATTGCCTCTCTTTCTTCCTTCTCTACGAGACGCTGCGCGAACGCGTTCTTTATGCCCTTTGCGGTTCGTTCATCATAAAAAATTGTTATTCAAATGCCAATATTCTGTGGCTTAAAATCTCTTTTGAGAGCCGTTGTATTTAAAGGCTGGAGAAAACTGTTAATTTTCCCTTCAAAAAAACTTTGAGTATTTTCAAACTCTTTAATTAATGCCTCTCTATCCTTCCTAGCCACCAGTCTAGCCAAACGGCTGTAAGTATTAGCTAAAAAACTAATAGCATTACATCTTTCTTCAGTAGCTAGCATAATATCAACACATAAATTAGGATTTTGAGCAAACAAACGTTTCACAATATCAATTTCTTGACGATAATTAGGAGTTGACATTGTTAAACTCTGCTCTATCTCCACCCTTGCTTGTGCTAAGAAAACGCCCAGACTAAATCTACAAAAATGCTGCGTTGCTTGAATAATCACCATCATCCGATCGTGTTCTTCAGGCGTGCAAACAATTAATTCACCACCTTTACTTTTAAGAAAGTCTAATAACCATTGAAATGAATCATCATTTCGACCTGGACACACGACCACCTTTTGTCCCAAAAACGATTTAATATTTGGCCCAAACATTGGATGTAAACCCATGACGGGACCACAATGGTGTTCGAGCATTGCTTGAGTTGGCTGTGTTTTAATACTTGTGATGTCACACAAAGCTGTATTTGAGGCAAGATATTTTGCTGCCCGCTTGATAACATCAACCGTATGTTCAATAGGAACACTTACTAATACTAATTCTGCTTGACTTAACAGTTGCTCTGCATATTCCCAATCTTCATGTTCAAGAATGCTAACATTATGACCTACTAGCGAAAGCTGCTCTTGAAATAATCTTCCCATCCTGCCGCGTCCACCGATGATGGTAACTTGTCGAGGACTGGCATGGTTTATAGCAGATTTAGGGGTAAGGCTGGCATGACAACTATTTACTACACCTGCCCAAACAGACTCAGGAATACCAGCTTGAGCGAGTAGGGGAGCGACACTAGCCAGTTGTTCATCTAAAGAAGGCTGTTCTGATGCTAATAATGATATGCGATCGCTAAGTAAGGCGATCAAGCTCTGGTCAGTTTTTTTAAGCTGATCTGAATAAGAGGATTTCAGAGGCATTTTTCTTCCAATTTTCAAATATCAACAAGTGATTGCTTAGAACTCATTTCTGGCAAAATATCCAAGTTTGTTGCTCTTTTGGCGATCGCATCAGCAAATAGCTCTTCATATCGGTCTAGCGCTTGCTCAAAGGAATAGTTTTCTACCGCAAACTTTCTTCCTTTACATCCTAATTGCGCTGCTAATTCCGGCTGATGATATAAATCCAGCACCGCCGCAGCCAAAGCACCTGCTGACTCTGGTTCAACGATAACACCACCACCACTTTCTCGGATGGCTTTGGCAGCAGTCCCAAGGGCGGGAACTGAACCCACAATTGGGCGACCACTAGCTAACAACAGTGGTATTTTAGAAGGCATATTGAAGGAAATCACATTGCACTTTTGTACAATCAACCCCACATCTGCGGCTGCTAACATTTGTGGTAGTTTTTCTCGCGCTTGCAACGTTAAAAGCAAAACATTATCTGCACCACAAGCAAGACAATGTTTTTGCAACCTTTCGAGTGCTTGAGATTCGCCTGCTACGACAAAGATAATTTCTTTTAGATGACGTAAACGGGCTGCTGCTTCTATTACTGTTTCCAAACCTTGCGTGAGAGCAATATTACCTGAATAAAGCACTACAAATTTACCATCGAGTTGATGGGTAGCTCTCCAAGAGTTATTTACCTTTGGTAAAGGGCGGATAAAATTTAGATTTACCCAATTGGGAATGCAGGCAATTTTATTAGCAGGTACACCTTTATTTATGAGATTATCTACAAAGCCATCGGCAATGACGCTAATGGTATGTGCAGTTCGGTAAGCAAATTTCTCTAAAGCTTCCAAAGCTTGAATCATCAACTTATTCTTAATTAGACCAACACGTACACCAGCTTCCGGGAGGATATCTTGCACATTCAGCACTACTGGGCAGTTGTATAGCCAACCTATCAAAGTTGCAGGTAAACAAACTAGTAGCGGTGGTATTGTTAAGAGAATTACATCAGGTCGCTCGCCCTTGAGGGCTTGTGGCAAACTTGTAAAGACAAAGCTCAACTCTAGCAGTAGTCGGTCTATAAGGTTGGGTTTAGATTTAATCCGCAGGTAACTACGCTGAATTTTGACACCATTTTTCTGTTCAGTAACGTATAATTTACCCCGATAGCGATCGTAAATCTGGCGCTGAGGATAGTTAGGCATACCTGTAATTACCCGCACTTGATGCCCTCGCTTCACTAGGCCTTCTGCTAGTTCAGTCATCAAAGGTGCAATACCAATTGGTTCTGGATGATAGTTGTATGAATAAATCAGAATTTGCATGAACTGTTAATTTCCTGAAAGCACCTTAATAATGTTGGCTTTGTTGTGTTAGTTTTTCCCTTGTTCGTAAGGTGAGCGCTGCCCACCTAGTGCTGTCAAAGTTAGTTTGGATTAGACTGTAAATTTCTATTCATTAACTAGTACTCTATCAAGCGATCTTTGTAGTAAGCACTTTAGTCTTTAGAAAATAAAGACTAAAGTCCTTGCTAAGAACTTGCTTGAGTTGCATTGCAACTCAAGCAAGCATTTCAACTCAGCATTGCTTTTGCAGTTCTTTCTCTAAACTGAAGACTGGCTTTTGTTGTCCACGTTTCCGCAATGTGATGGTAGCAGCCCCAAGTCCAAGCAATGCTAAACCTAATGCTGAACCAGGTTCAGGTACTTGCTTTCTGCCCTCTACGTTTATTACTTGGACGCGACCTTGGAAGAAATCGCCCACGTAAAGCTTGCCATCTTTATAGCTTGTGCCACCCGTCCAGTTAAATCTGCCGGGGGTGAGGTCGAGGGGATTGCCAAAAGGAGGACCAGTTAATGCTGGAGGCGGTACCGGATTACCTGATGCATCGCGGGCATTTTCACCGAAGGAAGTCAAGAAGTTACCATTTTTATCAAACACCTGTACGCGGCTGTTGATAGAATCAGCTACATAAACATTCTCTTGGTCGTCCACTTCGATGCCAATTGGCTGAAGAAGCTGTCCAGGTCCGCTACCTGCTGAACCAAATGCCAACAGAGGATTACCATTTGGATCGAGTACTTGAACGCGGTTGTTATACTGGTCAGCTACAAAGATATTTCCACTAACTGGGGAAATTCTTAAACCTGCTACACCTTGGAATTGCCCAGGTGCAGTGCCCAGAGTGCCACCAATGACACCAATTTGCTGTCCGTCTGGTGTGAATTTAAGGATTCTTTCGCCATTAAAATCACCGATGTACACGTTGCCAGTTTTGTCAAATGTCACACCAGATGGCCCAAAGAAAAGCCTACCCTCTACGAGAGGGGTAAATTCTCCATTTGCAAAGGATCTAATAAAGTTACCCTGAGAATCGAATTGATTGATGCGGTTGTTGTAAACATCACCTGCATACAAATCCCCTGTTACGGGATTAAAGTCTACAGTTGTTGGCTCGTCAAACTGTCCGGGCCCTGTGCCACCGGAGCCAATTGCCCCAATATACTGGCCGCTTGGACTAAATTTTTCAATTTTGTTACCGACGTTGTAGTTAGGAGTACCATCCGGGTTAACACCGCGTCCGTTAGCTATGAGCGTATTCCCTTGGCTATCCACCGTTATGCCTTGGGGAACAAAGAGTTCTCCAGGACCAAAGCCGGGGCTACCAATACTTCTGTCGTAACTTAATGTTACAGCCTTGGCTTGGGCTGCTGTTGTCAACACTATGAATCCGGTACCGAGAATGCCGATTGACAAATTTTTGACTAATCCCATAAGTTTTAAGCCTTGGTTCTATGAGGTATACTCGTTCCTAGACTAATTTCGTTCCCAGTCCCAGTTTGGGAACCCTAAAATTTGGGCTGCTGCCTCTTGTTTGAAATGCAACTTTCTCTGTGAGGCAGCAGCCTATTCTGTAAGCTTTACCAGGAATTAGACAGTCTCTGCTTTCACTAATTCTTTGCTGCGTTTGCGCTTCAGCATTGAAGTTGCACCTAAAGCACCAGCTATTATCAGACCGATTGCAGAGGTAGGTTCGGGGACTTTGGTTACTCTCGGATCAATCTTGATAACTTGTCCTGTGCCTGCAAGTCTGGCTCGGTTTGCGATATACAAATTACCATCAGGGCCATAAGTGATGCCAGAAGCGGCTTCTAATCCATCACCACTCCAGATAGTTTCACGAGTTCCATCGGTGGCTATTTTGATCAAAGAACCACTAATATCACCAGTGATAATACCGCCCTGTTGAATTTCTTTCCATTCAGAACTATTGATGTGTTGCAAGGCGTACAAATTGCCGTCAGGGTCATAAGCTACGCCAGTCAGCTGTGTAAAGCCATCGGCGATAACGTTTGATTGCAAGGTGTTGGGGTCAACGTTAAAGATCCGCGCTTCACCTTCTGGATAAGGAAAATAAGTGTATTCGCTAACTGTTAAACTGCCATCTGGAGCGATCGCAATTCCAGTCGGTACTGATTGCTGGGTTACAGGAAGTGCAGATGGATCTACATCTGGCCCCAGATCGGGGAATTCAAGTTTATTTCTATCTATAACTTTCTGAGGAACTGCGGCTACATTCTTAATCCCACTGCCATCGAGTCCCACACTATATAAACTGTTTCCACCGCCATCAACTACGTAAGCAGTCTCGCCTTTAATGGCAAAGGCATAAGGGTTAGAGATTATATCTGTACCATCAGGATTAAATGCAGTTTCGTATTTTCCAAAATCCGCAAGAGTTGTCAATCCACCAGTACTTAAGTCTACTTTGTATAATTTACCGAGGTCAGGCGATTTTAAAACGGTATCACGGTTGGTTGGATCGCCTGCAAGACCGGTCAAAAGATAAGCGTTACCGAGAGAATCAAATTTGATATCCGCAGGGCCGGCTGCTTGTTCGCCAGAAGGCGATAATGCTAAAGAAGTTAGATTGGAAATAATACTTGTTTTTGTACCGTCCTGACCAATTTTGAGCAGGGAGCCATTTTGACCAGCACATAAAGGAATATACCCTGCGCTAGGAGATGCAATACATCTTCCATCTTTTCCGTCACCACCAGAACCACTTTCTGTAACATAAAGGTTGCCGCCAGAATCAAAGCCGATTCCGCGTGGATTACTAAGACCATCGGCAACTACTGTTAGGCTTGCAGCTTCGGCTGATTTTGGTGCAGAAACGGCAGCAATGCAAACAGTCAAAAGTGTAAGAGTAAGTGATTTGAGTTTCATACCTTTAGAAATTGAGAATTAAGTAAGTGGAAAACTTTATGGGTTTAAAGACAACGAATCCCAGCCTTTGAGGAACGTGCAATTGGTTTGAAACTCTTTAGTTGAGATTTATGGGAGGTGTGGGGATTCTCTTCTTGTGCAACCAACCAACGCCCAAGGCTGCGATCGCTAATACGCCTAAAGTAGAATCAGGTTCAGGGATAGATTTGGTATTCTCAATTTTGAGAACTTGTCCAAATCCAGGGCGATCGCCTCGGTTTGTGACGTATACCGCACCATCAGCACCAATAGTCAAGGCGCTAGGCGACTCTAATCCATTGCCACTCAGCAGAGTTGTGCGAGTACCATCAGCAGCTATTTTGATGACAGAACCATCAAAATCACCCTTCCAAGCTGACTGATTGGCGTACTGCAAAGCATATAAATTGCCCTCAGTATCAAATTCCAAGTCTGTGAGTTGGGTAAAACCATCGGCGAAGATTGTTGGTAAACCATCAGCACCAACTCGATAGATTTTTGCCCCACCTTCAGGGAAGGGAAAACCAGTAAATTGGCTGACGTAATAAGCACCATCGGGGCCTTTGGTAACACTTGAGGGTACTGCTTGGGTTGCAAATTGCGCCGATCGCACTTCTTCACTTTGAGATGGCACTTGCGCCGGTTCGTTGGATGGAGTATCGGAGGGTGGGAAGACGGGATTAGCTAATATGTCTTCAGGGAATGTGGTAATAGCTTGCAGATTTCTCCCGTCAGCATTAAAGCTGAGTAAGTCGTTTGCCCCTGCATCAACTGCAACTAACTTATTGCCATCTATGACAAAACCCAAGGGATTGCTACCGACTTCACCACCATCGGGATTGTTGGCGAGTTCATAGTTAGCTAAATCGGCAACACTCGTCCACGAATTGGTTTTAAAGTTGGGAGCGATGATTTTGCCGAGGTCAGTGTTACCTAAATTGCGATCGCGAAAGGCTGGATTAGTCGCATACCCAATCAGAACATAAGGTTTCCCTGTAGCATCAAATTTAATATCACGAGGGCCTGCGGCTCCAGTGCCATCTGGTAATGCTAAGGAAGGAAGTCCTGTAAGTATGCGTTCGGTCTTACCATTCTCAACTTTGGTAACTGCTCCACTTGTGCCATAGCATAGAGAATCGCCCTGACCACTTGCTGGTGGAACGCAAGCGCCACTTCCCCCTATTCCCGCCTCTGTAACATAGAGATTACCATCAGGACTAAAGCTCAGACCGCCGGCATTATATAAACCGTCGGCGATTACCGAAAATGAGGCAGCTGACGCAGCTTTCATTCCAGAAAAAGCGGCAACACAAAAAGTGAGGATAGTAATAGTGAATGGCTTCAGTTTCATGTGTTGCAAGGAATTGAGGGAGGAGTTTTAAACGCAAAGGGACGCAAAGGGAAGCGCAAAGTCACGCAGAGGTATTAGTTGGGAACTAGGGATTCTTGAATTTTTGGCAGATAGCTCATTCCTCTGTCGAATGATTTGAGGTTGCCAGCTTTGGCTTCGAGTAAACGTTTGATGTTCATGCTCTCAGCGCCAAAGTCTTCAATTTGAAGTTTGCCGTGGCTAACAGTTCCATCTGTTTTCCAGAATGTGATTCGATGCAGGATGAAACCAGAAGCTTCGGGGTCAGCGAAAGCATAAGCGGTTGGGATAAGTAACGCTACAGAACGCTGATAATATTCGTACTCTGGATAAAAATATTCTTGTTCAAGTAAATAGTATTTACTCAAAGAATGAACTCTCACGGAAACTTTGACTTTTTGATCGTATTCATCTTTGAATTCACCTGATTCAGAAGTAATATCACCATTTGGGCGTAACAGATGCGCCCACTCATCTATGTTTTGTAAGTCTTTTAAGTATTCAATACCGATTTCAATTGGGGCATCAACATAAATGGTATCAGTATCGATAAAGTGGCTTCCTTTAGCTGCTGAGGTCAGACCAGCTTTGCGTTCCAAATTACCTTTGAGAGAACGACATTCAGAAGTGTGTACTGTATGAATCCCCTGCATAATCATCTGAGTCTGCCGTTTTGGATCGACAAAGCTCAACCAGTGAAAATACACCCCTTTTTCATCTGTTCCTGGCTCGATGTAGTCGGTGGGAAACAGCAAAACAGGATAGACTTGAAAATATTTTTGATACTCTAATCCACAGTGCCATTCAATGCCATAGAAAAGCGGACTTTGGAGTTTTTTAACGTGATAATAGAGATTTTTGTGATAACCCGATGCAGTTCCGAGCCAGGTATCTTCATCAATTTGCTCTTTCATCCGGCTATAAAGAGTCCATTCATCCAGGTTCTTTAAACTACAAAGATATTCAAATGCACTCTCAGGTGAAGTAGCAATGTAAGCTGATGTTGCAAAAGTATTTTTTTCCACTTCTCACTCCTTAAGATAATAATAATTAAGCTGCGATCGCTTTAGACTTGCTGCGCTTACTATTGCTGATGCGGTCTTCTGCTAATCGTTTAGCAGCATCGTTAGTAGTAACTCCTTGTTCTTTAGCAATATCAAAAATTGCTAATAGCGTGTCATAAATGTTATGCACTTGTTTGAAAGCTTTTTCTTCGTCATAACCAATCATTTCGTTGTAGACGTTGATTAGACCTCCAGCATTAATTACATAATCTGGGCTGTAAAGAATCCCTTTCCTAGTGAGCATTTGACTATGTAATTGTTCATTCTCCAATTGATTATTAGCTGCACCAGCAATAATCTGAGCTTGGAGGAAAGGAATCGTATGACTGTTAAGAATTCCTCCCAGAGCGCAAGGAGAAAAGATATCTACATCAAGAGAGTAAATTTCAGTAGGTTCTACAACAGTTGCGCCAAAAAGCCGTTTTGCTTCTTCCGCTTTTGCTGGATCTACATCGCTAACAAAAAGCTTGACATCATGCTCATGTAAGTGGCGACAGAGATTTTTCCCGACATTACCTAAGCCTTGAACTGCAACTTTCATCCCATCAAGTCTTTTGCTCTGCCAACGAGACTCTACAGCAGCTTTAATTCCTAGAAAAACTCCTAATGATGTGATGGGAGCAGGCCCACCAGATTTTTCTGAGACTCCAACAACATGGTTAGTTTCTTGGCTGATTGTTCGGACATCATCAGGGGTAATATTGACATCTTGTCCAGTGATAAAACGCCCATTGAGGCTGTTAACAAAACGTCCGTAGGCTCTCAACAGATCATCTGTTTTATTTTCAGGATTAGCAATAATAACTGCTTTGCCACCACCAGCTGGAATGTTTGCACAAGCAGCTTTATAAGTCATGCCCCGACTGAGACGAAGTGCATCTTTTAAAGCAGCTTCTTCGTTGACATAAGGCATGAGTCTTGTAGCTCCCATTGCTGGGCCCAAGGTCGTGTCATGGATGGCAATAATTGCCTTAATTTCGGGATTTTTACCATGACAAAAAAGAACTTGTTCGTGACCCATTTCTCTAACAGTTTCAAATAGCAGCATTTTGACCTCTCGATATTGTTTGGTATTGGTTAGAGAAAGTAATTAGCATTACAAAATGTAAAGATATAGACACAAAAACAGGCTGAAATATTAAGATTGAGTGAAGTCAAAAAGTAAATATTTGAAGTTCCAGTTTGGTAAATGTAGTTATTGGCTGGAATAAGAGAACGAACCACAAAGGGCGCAGAGAGCGCGAAGGTAAGAGAGTTGTAAAGGGTTTTTGCATCAGCATCGTGAAATTTTGGAAGATTGGGATGCTCGTGTGTTTTAGTCTCTTCTTTTGCGGTTCGTTCAAAAAATCTTCGAGTCGGAAGAGAGTAGTGTCTATAAGAATCTGATTCGATTCCCAGCTTTTAAAATCAAACCATTGGAAATGAAACTTGCTTGGCTCCATTTTTAGCTGGACTTGATTTAATTCCTTGTGCAGCCAAACTCTTATTACGTCCACCAGAAGGTGCTGGGCGATCAGCGTCAATTACGACATCAATGAGAAAGGGAACAGATGATGCGATCGCTTGTTCTAATGCCGCTTCAATATCCGACTCTCTAACAACCACGAGCGCTTCTGCTCCCATGCCACGAGCAATCATGGCGAAGTTTGTCGGTGGAAGTGTGGCATCTGCGCCCTTTAATCCCAAGATTTTCATCCCTTGATGGCACATGTTGTAACGTGCATCGTTGAGGACAATCCAAATCGCCGGAATTTTGTATTTCACGGCTGTGCTGATTTCGTTATTCATCAGCATTGCCCCATCGCCTACAATGCCTACCGCCTTGGTATTGCTTGCCAATGCTGCACCCAATACTCCTGTAACGGCGTGACCCATTGCGCCGACTCCGGTGCTGACTCGATAACGATTGGTTTCGGTAAATTGGAGTAGATGCGTTGACCAAGTAAATGAGTTACCACACTCCGCCATGACTATTGCATCGCTACCTTCAACAATTATCTTTTGAATTGCTGCCATCAATACTTCTGGCCGCACTGGATAATCTACCTCTGGTGCAGGTTCGATTGCTTTGCGTTCTGGATTAGGTAGCGACAAAGTTGTGGAACGGGGAGCATCCGGTAATTGCTCCAATAACTCTTCCACAAAAGCTTTGATATCAGACCGAACCCCGAAAGTTTCAACCTGTGGATAGGCTACACCTGGGACTTCTGGGTCAATATCTACATGGATGAAACCTTCTTTTGGAACTAACGCCGAACTCCAGAAAGAAGTCGGTTCACCAAGGCGGGTTCCTAATACGAGTGTGCGTAGTGGAGGTTGCTGTTCCATATAAGTTAAGACGGAAGCATGACCGCCTAAACCTGTGACACCAACAAACTGGGGATGATCTTCAGGGAAGATACCTTTACCACGGGGGGAACACATAACGGCTGCTCCCGTTTTTTCAGCGAGTTCAAGGATTTCCTCTGCTGCGTCACGCGCACCGAAACCAACCCAGATAGCAAAGGGGCCAGATGATAATAACTCTACCGATTTAGCGATCGCTTCTTTGGAAGCAGTCATCGGAAACGGAGTAACATCTAGTTGGGGTAAAGCTACATCCTCAACTAAACTTGTCTGCACACCGGTGGGAATGCTCAAATGAGCGACAAATCCGCCTGGTTGCGCCAAAGCCATCGCAAGTTTACGGAAAATCTGCGGTAGTTGAGCCGCAGATTCAATAGTGATTGCATAGTTGAATAGCGCTCCTGCGGTAAAGATTCCCCCACTGGGCAATGTATAAGTGCTGGTTTCTTGAATTGCCCAACGTCCACGTTGCGGTGCAGAGGTGCAAGCCGACAACAAAATTACCTTTGCGCCTTCACCACGAGCCGCAAATAATCCGGTCAGCGCGTTAGTGATCCCCGGCCCGGCTGTGGTAAAAACTACAGTGGGGCGATTATTGGCAAAGTGTGCTTCGGTGGCTGCAAAGGCTGCTCCAGCTTCATGGCGGAAGTTCAACACTTCTATGCTGCTATTTGATAGCGCCCCCCAAAGGCTGGCCATTGCACCACCCGCTACACCAAAAGCGTAGCTTACTCCCAAATTTACCAACATCTGAGCGATCGCATCGGCAACTGAGAGCGTTGCTGGTGTTTCATCATTTAAAAAAGGCTGAGTTCCCCCGTTATTCTCCGATTCATCAAGCTGACGAGAAGATTCTACATATCTATTTGCTGGAAATTCTTTGTATGGCTCAGTAGTGATGAGAGGAGAGTTGGAACCAGTATAGTTTTGACTCATGGTTTCACTTAATTACATAAAGTTACACAAAGGCTTTTTAGTTTACAATCACAGCGCTAGCAATATTTAATACGAACAACTCTGTCGTTTATCACAGCTATGACCGAGTTTGATCGATAGTAGAAACGGTTGATTGCTGCTGATTGATGGTTGTGATAGCACTACCAAAAAATTTTTGCAAAGCATACAGCAAGTAAGGCTGTGCTTCTAAGAACCACAATAGAGGGGATGATAACTGATATGCAATCAAAAATCTTTTGATGGAGGTGTCAAATTTTTCGCTTCTACAGTACTTAAGTCGGTTGGCAGGGAAAAACTAAATAATGTAAAGGTATGTGAACAAGCTATTAAGCTTAACTCAAGCATATTTCAGAATTTTTACAAAGCTTTACATAGTTGTCTTTAATCACACCAACTTATTCATTAAACTATCTGGAGAGGTTATTAATTTCCGATGATTACTACGATAAAAGCATATCTGCAATGATAAATCTTTCGATAAAAGTGGCAATTCTTTCGCTTGTATAACTATTGCAACATTTTCAACTTAGTAATTCTGAAAAATTGATATTTTGCGTAGGCGTAGCCCAACCTAGGCATCGCTACTGAGCTACATGACCAAATTTACAATAGAAAATCTTTTGATAAAGATGACGGTTCTTTTGCTTTTCTTCTCCCAGGCGCTTCCCAATTGGCAACTGCCTGTCTTCCCTATTAAGTCTTGAATTCGCTTTGTAGCATGAGCTTGGCTACAATAGTTTAGCGGTCTTTATATTGCCACCAAAAACTCATCAAGTCAATTATTTGTAACGATAAAGACATAGTTGCTTCACTTTTTATATATCCTTTGAGAGATGACTAAGCGTTGAGTAGCTATTCTTGAGAAAAGAGATTAGGGATTTAAGCCCAAACCCCTTTAGAATTACCTTTCTAGCCTCTGGCGATTTATCACAGTTACGCAGGCTTTCAGTAAAATGCTACTTTATGACAAAACAAATACAACCTTATACGCAAATTTACACGTGTTATTTTAGCGTATTTATATTTATTGTGACGGATGACATTTCTCTTTTAAAAAACAAGTATAAAATTATACGACAATTCATGCATATTTATGTTATGTAAATGTATTTCTTGGGACGGATGACTAAGCGTATTCTTCTATAGTTAAATCCCTGATATACTATAGTTAAGACAAATTAAGAAAATGAATTAATGAGTTAAAATTTGTTGATTCAAGCCAAGCCAAGCCTGGTAAATTCATTTATGGTTGATAATCACACGACTCTACATTAGTAGTTGGTCAAA
The DNA here is from genome assembly GCF_000020025.1 of Nostoc punctiforme PCC 73102. Taxonomy (GTDB): domain Bacteria; phylum Cyanobacteriota; class Cyanobacteriia; order Cyanobacteriales; family Nostocaceae; genus Nostoc; species Nostoc punctiforme. Next base: position 1,540,601 of record NC_010628.1, read on the forward strand.
GTTGTTGCCTAGGGAAAAAGTAAGGAACGAGAAATTTTATCATTTAACCGTTTCCCAGTCGAAACCCAGTAACTTTGGGTTGGTGAACCATTACTTAGCTATGGCGCAGGCTACATCTCTTTACTTGTTAAATGTACACAAATTTTCGTAATTACGAATTACGAGAAGCAGTACTGCTTTAAATTTTTAATATATTTACTACTTATAGATTGGCAATTTTCAACTCTTAGTTAATAAGATCTATTGACTATTATAGATTTGATTTGTCTATTTTTTGTATTCCTCAAAAGTTGTTTAAGTCAATAATAAATTTAAAATTAAATATTGAATTTTTTCTGAAAAACTTGGTTAAATTATTCCCTTGTTATTGGTATGATAAGTTTTGTTAACCTAGTCAGTAATATTTTTAATTTACTAACTAATTGTATTTTGTAACTGCCTAAAACTGCACCAGAGTTTTTAGTTAGTTATGACTATCAACTCATTAATGGCTATGGTGCTGATTAATTACCAGGAGCAAGTAGGGATATGAATTCTGGCGATTATAAACTAGCTAGATCAAACACTCAATGGTCACTACAGCCAGAAATAGAAATGAAGTTTGCTCACTTTCTAATAAATCAAGCTGTAGATGCTGCCTTTTGTTTAGGAGAAAATGCACAGTTTCTCTACGTCAACGATGCCACTTGCCGGATGACTGAGTATTCCCGTGAGGAATTACTTTCCATGAGGCTGCAAGATATAGATGTAGATTTTTCTCTACACAACTGGTCAAACATTAACTCAGAAGGTTCTCTTACCTTTAAATCTCGTTACCGCACAAAACGAGGGCGGATCTTTCTGGTAGAAATATCCATTAGCTATGTAAAGCAACAAGATATAGAATTTGGCTGTGCTTTCGTTCGGGAAATAAGTGATGAAATAGTAGAACTGAGCGTGCAAAAATGGACTGATGGATTAAGAGATGCCAAAGACAATTTGCAGCAGGAGTTTTCTCAACTCAAATCAAAAGAAATAGAACTAGAAGCATCTCTTTCTTTACTTCGTTCTACTCTCGAATCTACTGCCATTGGTATTGTTGCAGTTAACTCTGAGGGAGATATTCTGAGCTTGAATCAGAAATTTGTGGATATGTGGCAGATCCCAGAGTCCCTAATATTATCAAAGAAATGTCCTCGATGCAAAGCCTTTTTTGAGAATAAACTTAAAGATCCACAAGCCTTTAATCGACTAATTTGGGAAGTGTCTAGCCAATCTGATTTCGAGAGCTACGATATTTTGGAATTGAAAGATGGGAGAGTTTTTGCACACTACTCTAAGCCTCACTTGTTGGATGGCAAAATTATTGGTAGAGTCTGGAGTATTTGGGACATTACTGAATCGAAACAGACTGAAGAGGCATTGCGGCTAAACGCAGTTAGATTTCGGACTTTAGCTGAAACAACAGATACCAGCACTTTTCTAATTCAAGGTACGCGGCTTTGCTACATAAATCCAGCAGTAGAGCAACTGACTGGTTATACAAAAGAGGAACTGTTAACGGGTTTTGATCTTCGCCGACTGATTAAAAGCAAAAGACGTAGGCAGGTACGTAAGCAGAGTGAAGCAACTAACTTTGAATACCAAGAGATGAATATTCTGACAAAAAGCGGTACGGAGCGCTGGCTAGCTTGTGCGGTTGTAATGCTGGATGGTGTGCTAGATTTTGGTGGGAAACCAGTAGAAATGATTGCAGGCATTGATATTACCGATTACAAATATGCAGAATTAGGTCTTAACCAAGCTTTAGAACAAGCAAAACAACTTAGCGAACTTAGAGCACGTTTTCTTTCTATGGTTTGCCATCAATTCCGTACACCGTTGAATATTGTTTCATTTTCTAATAGTTTATTAAAGGAAGAAGTAGACAAACGTACACAGAAGAAAATCCAACCACTGCTGGATCACATTCAAAAAGCCACCGAACAACTCGGTCAGATGTTGGATGATATTTTATTCTTCTCTAAGGCAGAAGCAGAAAAAATAAACTATGAGCCAAAGCCACTTGAGTTAGTTGATTTCTGTAATGACTTAGTTGCAGAAATGCAGATGACCATTAGCAAAATTCGGATTAATTTTGTCACTCAAGAAAATTCTCTAACAGCCTGCATAGACAAAAAACTGTTAGAGCCGATTTTAAAAAATTTGCTCGATAATGCAATAAAATATTCTCCCTCTGGTATAACAGTTGATTTGAGACTTTCTTGCGAAAATGAGCAATTAATTTTCCAGGTCGAAGATAGAGGTATTGGTATTTCAGCGCTAGATCAACAACGAATATTTGAACCATTTTACCGTGGAACTAATATCGATCGCATACCTGGCACTGGACTAGGACTGTCAATTCTTAAAACCTTGGTAGACTTACATCATGGTCAAGTATCTGTGGAAAGTCAACTTGGTGTGGGCACTACCTTTACTGTGACGTTGGCATTAATCAAGTCAGAGTTTAGTAGTTCCGAGTTATGAATGTTGAAATCAAGATTAGTTATTAATTAACAACTTAACAATCACAACTCTCGGAACGAAGTAATTAAGCTTATGCCTATTTCCATACTCCCTAAAAAGTTGAGTACAGCACGGCATAAATCCAACTAAACTAGGCAAAGTTCTGTCACAGTTTAATATTAACCAGCTTCTGCTACAAGTTATGGTAATAAAAAATTATGTACGAATCGTCAAATAAAATTCTCGTCATTGAAGATGATAATATTACCCGCGATCTTTATTTAAAAGGTCTTAAGGCTAAAGGTTTTGATACAATCAGTGCTGACAACGGTTTTGCTGGTATCCAACAAGCACTAGAGTGTATACCCGACTTAGTGATTTGCGATATCACGATGCCCGATATGGATGGTTATAGCGTTTTAAATACGCTACGCCAAGATCCTCTTACGGCAATTATTCCCTTTATTTTTCTGACTGGGAGTAGTAACAAAGCAGATGTTCGCAAAGCTATGGAATTGGGAGCAGATGATTATCTTACCAAACCCTCGACACTAGATGAATTGCTCAGAGCGATCGCTATCCGACTAGAAAAGCAAGCTACTCTGCAATACTGGTGGGCTAAGAAATTTGAGAAAGCTCCAAAATCAGTATTTGTAGATCATACTCCAAGTGCGATCGCATCTGAAGAAACTTCTGATGAAGAAGCCACAATCCCTTCTAAGTCAATCTTTCCCTGTATTCCTCAATTAAAAGAAGTTTTCGACTTTATCGAAGCCCATTATCATCAAGGAATTACTTTGTGTGATGTGGCTGTTGCTGTTGGTTACTCACCTGCTTACTTAACTAACCGAGTCGCAAGGCAAACGGGAGAGACTGTAAACTGCTGGATTGTCAAACGCCGAATGGCAGGCGCTCGTTTTTTACTCCAAAATAATAATCAGACTATCGAGAAGATCGCCAAAGCATTAGGTTATCAAGATGTGTCTCATTTTTCTCGCCAATTTCGCCAACATCACGGTTTACCTCCCCAAGCTTGGCGCAAACAGCATCAGCTTGTATCTCAAAAATAGGTGAAACTTTGGTAAAAGTCGATTTACAGCAATTTTCATTTAGACTAAAACTGGGAATTGGGAATTGGGCATTAGTTATATTTCCTCTGCTTCCCCTGCCTCCCCTGCTCCCTACTCCCTACTCCCTTCCCCCTGCCTCAAATAAATAGTTGCGTAAACTCATATATTAAATCCACCCTGCCCTTACGTAACATGGCTGGATCTAATCTTTCAGTAGTGTTACAAGTCATCAAGACAACTAATCGTTGCTGCATCTGAATACCAGACTCATCAATGACACTTTGATACAAAGTGCCATCCAGCAAACTGAGAATATGTTCGGTTTTATTGTTGTATTGCGCTACCTCAGAAGCACGATTTTGCGCTAGATTATCAGCTTCATTAATAACGATACAAATACGCTCTATGTAAGTTGGGGGGACAAAATTAGCGATCGCATCATGATCTAAAATAAAAATTACATACCCTAAAGGTACAAGAATTTCTTTTGCTACAGCTTGTGTCCAGACTGTTTTACCAGTACCTGGTTTCCCATGTACAACAACCGCTAACTGGTTTTGATTCAGAATCGCTTGCTGTACAGCATCAGTAAACTGTTGGATATCTGCCGGAAATGTGCGAATGGGAAATTGGCTGTGAACTTTACCTACACGACTTTGATATCCACTCAGCATAACTGCCAAGTCGTAAGTCGCCTTGTTAATTAGTGGGGCAAGATTCCTCGCCATTAAACTATATTGTCGCCGCCCGCGATCGTAGGGATCAATTTGCAACCAAACGTCATGCTTTGCCCAGTAAGCATAAACAGTATTAATCACGTCTAAGCGTTCCCAGCTAACAAATCTATCTATAGGAAAATAAAAATCTCTTTCTGAATAATACTGAGTAATAATGTCAGGATTACCCAACACACCCAAAACTCGCAGTACAGTAATTTCTTGCAGTCGGTTAAGAACATAATCAATGGGAATGCTACTACGACTAACAAATTGAACGATAGGCGTTTCCGTACTCAAAACATCTTTGTAGCGATGATCTGGTGATTGAGGATCTGGTGTGATGTAATTCCAAAATTTTTCAACTTCGTAGCGGGTATTATCAGATACAATATTTAATAAATTAGCCCACCAAGCATAATTATTTCTTCCCAGAATATCAGCAACATTACTTGCTAAATTCAAACTTTTTTGAGTTAATTCACGCGAGTCACTATACAACAGTTGCCATAAAAACCCCCAATCTAACTCTCGGTTAAACGGTCGCCAGCCGCTAGCAAGCAAGCTTTGGCGGGTATTATTTGTAGGAGTGCCTTCATTGCTTCTAAAATAGTCAAAATCCATATTTGTTTAGTTATGCAGCGTTAATAGAGTTATTTTGTGTTAAATATGAGATTTTAAAATTTTTCTTGTAATATCGAGTACTTGCATACAAATGGTAATTTTATTTTCACCGTGCTGTACTGGCTAGGAAGTTTTTTTAATCTAACTCATTACTTATGTAGTATACTATACTACACAAGAACTACCTGCGTCAATTTTTTTGACAAAGCAATTAGCTCTTAATGTCCCTCCGCCATTCATCTATCTCTACACTTCTGACTAATATCATGTCCGAAAGCACATAATCCCACTTTTGGCTGATGCCAAAGTTTCTCTCCCTGATAGCAAGGTGAGGTTCCGAATATTACCGATGAAGAAGGCAGTTATGCTGTGTTGCTGAGGCTTAAACCTCAGCTATTGCAAATTTGTGTAGTATCTATTCAAGCTATAGGACTCATATTTGATTTTTGACAAAACACCGTACAACTCAAAAAGCCTTCTTTCCTATTGCCTCTTGCCTCTTGCCTATTGCCTATTGCCTAACTGTCTACACACACAATTTCACGTCTCTTCTTGTTAATCAAGTTGAGTATTTGCCATTAATTTCTATATAACCCTCTGAAAGATCGCAACCCCATACAGTTGCAGAAGCTTCGCCAATATTGAGGCTAACATGAATATCTACTTTGTCTTTGGACATAATTTGCCGCAATTGTTCCAGATTTTCATTAGTTAAACTACTATAGCAATCCGGAATCATTTGTGAGAAAATACTGAAGTGAGTTTAAAGTAATCTTTGCGACATATATTTGGATATAGCGATGTGGATACAATCATTAGAAGATTTTATCAAACATAGCCAGGATAAACGTGAAATTATACGAGCAATGGCAGTCAAGATGCTGCTGTGTGGATATAAACACAAGGAGATAATGCCAATTTTGGGTGTTTCGTCAGGCTTTATAAGTACATGGAAAAAAGCATTTTTTCAAAACGGAGTTGAGGGTTTAAAGTTAGCATATAAAGGAAGCAAAGGATTTTTGGATACACAACAACATAAGGCTGTGATTGAATGGTTGCAAACGAAGGAGCAATGGACTTTTAATGAGTTGGAGTACCAGCTTGTATCTAAGTATGGAGTGATATTTGAGTCTAAACGAAGTTACTATGATTTGTTTAATGAAGCACGTATTAGTTGGAAAAAAGCTCAAGCTAATAATCCAAAGCATGACCCGGAATTAGTCGCCTCAAAAAAAAAGAAATTTGTGAATTGTTGGAGACGAGACGAGCCGAAATTGAGTCGGGAGAGCTAGTTGTCTTCATGATTGATGAATGCCACTTACTCTGGGGAGATATAATAGGATATATCTGGGGTAAAATGAGCGAGCGCATTTCAATTCCAGTTGTCAATGCTCGTGATAAACAGACATACTTCGGTGCGTTAGACTATAAAACGAAAGAATTTCTCACCCATACTGCCAATAAAGGGAACTCGGAAAACACAATTGCTTTTTTGGAGTATCTCCGCTCACAACGTCCAGGTGCAAAACTTTTAATCATTTGGGATGGCGCTAGTTATCATCGCTCGCAACAGATCAAAGATTATTTAGACTCTTTGAATACTAACTTAGACAAAGAAGAATGGTTGATAACTTGTGAAAGATTTGCCCCGAATGCACCTCAACAAAATCCTGTAGAAGATATTTGGTTGCAAGGGAAAAGACTGATTCGAGAGTTTTATTTTTTTTGTCATTCCTTCTCTATTGTCAAGGCTTTTTTTGAGTTATCACTTAATTGTCAAATTTTTAACTTTCCTAAGCTCCATGAATATGGTGTTTTCTCATGAACTATTTAGGATTGCTATAGGATAAACTTTCACGTCATCAAAACTAATAACAACTCGTTCTGGATTGATCTGCTGTTCATTTTCACATTTACCTATAGCCATCGCAACTCGTCCCCAATTCGGATCTGCCCCATAGACGGCGGTTTTTACTAATGGTGAATTGACAATTGCTTTAGCTACTTTTTTCGCTTGTACATAGTTAATAGCTGAATCTACAGTCACCTCAATAATTTTGGTGGCACCTTCTGCATCTCTGGCAATTTTCAGCACCAATTCTTGTGCAACTTCTTGCAATGCGCTGGCAAAATCCGCCTCTGAAACTTCACCGGCTATTCCATTAGCTAGAATCACGGCGGAGTCACTAGTAGAAGTGTCAGTGTCTACACTCAAGCAGTTAAAGGTTTTATCTATAGTAGAGCGAAAAATAGAACGAAGGCTATTTGCAGAAATTGCCGCATCAGTAAAAAAGAAAGTTAAGAGAGTAGCCATATTAGGCTCAATCATGCCAACACCTTTGGCAATTCCTACCAGCTTGGCATTTCCTACTTGTCGTGTAGCTAGTTTTGATACTGTATCGGTGGTCATAATACCACGGGCTGCGGCATTAAAATCAGCAGGAGTCAATTTTTTGCCCAATCCTAATAAACCTGCTCGAATTTTTTCAATCGGGTAACGCCTGCCAATTACGCCTGTAGAAGCTATCACCATATTATGTGCAGCAATTCCAGTTTCAGTTGCAACTAATTGTAAAACTTCTTGGGCATCAGCAATGCCAACTGCACCATTAGCGACATTTGCATTCTTAGATATAACGACAATTCCTTGTACTTGTGAATCTTTTAAGTTGTCGCGGCTAATAGTAACACTTGGCCCGGCGAAAAGACTTTGAGTGAAGACTCCATCAGCAACACAAGGAACTTCTGATTTAATAAATACAAAATCATCAGTTGTATCGCGTATTCCTAAATTAGTAATAAATGCGCTAAAACCTTGGGTGCAGAAGATATAGTTAATGCCATTTTTCTAAATTTAATAATTTTCTTTAATTATCTCATACATCTGTAAAAATATTTATAACATCAGTTATTAGAGACGTATATCTATACACCTCTAATAATTGATTTGTAAAATAAAAATTATAAAATTTTAAGAAAAGCTAAAAACCTATCATAAATCAGTTAGTGTAAGAGTAAATATTGTCCATCCATCACCACTTTCTACCTTAATGTTTCCTTGTAATTGTTCGACTATTTTTTACTATAGCTAAACTTAATCCATAACCACCTTGATTCCACACGTATTGGTTGAGGTCAAGGCGTTCTCCAAAAAGCCAACTGCCAATAACAGCAATCAGTCCAAATCCCAGCCCAGTAATGATGCTAATCCAGGATCTAGTGCTTCAAGGTGCGATCGCTTCAGCAACAGATTTCTAATGCAAGTATCCATTGCTAGTAGCGAAGACAAAACTATATATGCTGAAAGTAAAGTCAATATTTATATAATCCTGATTAACAAAATTTCTTAATAAGCCATAATAAACTCTCTTTTTGACCGCTTGCTTGTTGAGTTGGAATAACAATGTTACTTCACACTAAATTAGTCTATACGTAGATGGATGGTTTCATTGTTTTCCAATACTTAAATACTCAATGTATATTTATAATTTACAAATATATCCGCTATGTCTACCAAAAGGCTCTTGCTTCGCTGCCTTGTAATCTGTCAGGCTTTTCTAAGCTAGTCTTTGTGATTTTACGAAAAACAAAAAATGCAACAAACAAATTTTTGAACTTTTTAAATACTGGATTAAAATTTATTTATTCGTTTTCTACAACACTTTTGCAAAATTTAATTGGTTGTGTCAAACTAAACCAAGGAAAGCCATAATTCACCAACAGTTTAATGTTATGCTTTCCATAAAATAATAAAAGAATTATTCAAAAACATTGCTTTGCTCCTTTCCAATATTTAAATATTCAGTTTTCACTTGGCCGTATTCCAGCTTGACAATCCGATCTGCCAGGTAAAAATATTGGTCATCGTGACTAATAACTAGTACAGTTTTTCCTCTCTTCTTTAGCTCTACCAGAAGTTGAGTATAGAAAATTTCCTTGAATACAGGATCTTGATCTGATGCCCACTCATCAAACATATAAATGGGACGATCTTCTAAATAAGCAGTAACTAGAGCGAGACGTTTGCGCTGTCCTTGAGAAAGGTCCGTGGTAGAAAGTACTCCATTATTGACCTTAACTTTATGGTCTAATTGCAATTCAATAAGGTACTTTCGAGTCTGAATATCCAGATCGCCACTATCCAAACCCAGGAAGCGATCAAAAAGATAAAAATCGGAAAATACTACAGAAAATTGCTGTCTATACCACTCTAAATTATGATTATCAATGAGCTGATCGTCTAGATAAATATTTCCTGTTTCAGGAATGTAAAGCCCACTAATTAACTTAGCGAGGGTAGACTTACCACTACCGTTACCTCCTACAATAAAAACAAGTTCTCCTGGATGAAATTTTAATTTAATAGGCCCAAGGATAAAGTTGCTTTCTTCCCGTTCTTGATAATAAGCATGGGTTATATTTACCAGTTCTAAGCAGTTCCAATATTGATCTGATGCCAGTGAAACATTATCACAAATTTCGTTTGAATAACTTGCTAATGATAGACCCAGAGACTCCACTTTTTTTAAAGCTACTAAGGCTTTAGTTATGCTAGGCATCATACTCATAATATACTCTAGAGGTGATATCAAATAGATAATAGTTAGGGCATAAGCAGATAGAATTGCAGGTGGAATTTTATTGATAGTAGGGATGATGAATAAAAGTAACCCAATAGCAACAAAAAATAGAACTTGCCCCCAACTAGCAGCCGCAGCAAAGATACTCATACCCACAACATTATGACGGCGGAATGATGAAGCAGTGGTATGGAGTTCTTCAGAGAGAAATGCTTGCCGTCGTCGGCGATGTAGTTTGAGTTCTTTTGTGCCTTGAATGACGCTACGGAAATGCTTAAATAATCTATCTTCTTGCTCACGAGCCAATTTTAAAAAAGACATGGCTTTCATCATTGGTAGTGAATAGCTGAATATTCCCAGGAACATAAAGCTAATACCTATGAGGAAAACAATTTTAGATAACCAACTCAGATAAATCAGACAGGCAATCACGATGGCAATATTAATGCACACAAAAGGGACAGTAATAACTGTGTTAGAGATTGTTTGAATATCCTCAGTGAGAACAGCTAAAAGTCCATGAGCACCTATTTGTTCTAAGTGACGTAAGGGCGAGGCAAGAATACTGCGGGTTAAAAGTACCCGCAAATTGAGAATTGCTTTTTGTGAAAGTTGTATCAATAAAACTTGAGAAACGAAATTAGCAATTAACCGCAGTAAACAAAGACCGACAAAACTCCAAATTAGTATAGTTTTTGATGGCTGATTTTGACTCAATGTCGTATTAATTAGGGCAATTAGACCAGCAGCAGTGCCGCCGCTGAAAATACCAGCTAAAATTGCAAAACAGAGCTGAAGAGAAGAAGTACGCAATAGAAGACGGATCAGGTTCATAAGTAATTAACAACCCACAGCATTCGTTCTGACGCGAAGAGTTTTCTTAAAGAGTAATTAAGCAGATATGTACAACTCACAGACTTTCGTTATTTGCCTACCTATTAACTACCTGTGCAGCACCTTTTACCTCCAGTTTTTTCGATGCTCCAACATGCTGATAAAGTTTTTCTTCAAATTTTTCCATACACGCCGACCAATCAAATTTTTGTATGTAGAGGCGAGCCTGTCGAGACATTTCTTCTTTTAGAGCCGGATTTTCTAGAATCGCAATCACCTTCATAGCGAAATCTTTTGGGTTGTTAGGTTCAGCTAGGAAGCCGTTGCGACCAGAGGAAGAGGATATCTGCTCTGAAGTTGAAGGCGCAAGGACCGCAACTACAGGGGTTCCAGAAGCCAGCGCTTCGTTAGTTGTGGTGCAAAAGTTTTCGGTGACGGAGGCATTGACAAATACATCTGCTCGCGCAAACCAGCCCAAAAGTTCTGTACCGTGAGACTCACCCCAAACCGTAATACCAGATTCAAACTTTTTGGCACGCCGACGGATCTCTTTATCCTGGGGACCACTACCAACAATCACTAAATGGACATCAGGAATTTTGGCAGCAATGAGCACAAATGCATCTAGGAGTTGCTTGACGTTCTTTTCTGCACTAATGCGTCCGACAAACAACAGAGTGGGTCGTTGATCGCCAGGAATAGGGTCATAACAAATATTTCGGGGATGAAATTTTTCGCAATCAATTCCTTGATAGGGAAGATATTCTAGACGTTGGGCTGCCAGCAATTTGTACTTGGTGAGTTGTTCTTGGGAAGAAAAGTAATTAACATCATAAGCCTCACTCAATTGCTTAATTAAAATGGGAATGATCGGACGAATAAATCTAAAAGCCCACTCTCCTATGTAATATCGAATATAAGCAACTATATCGGTATGGAATATAGATATTATTGGTGTGCCTGTTCGCTTTGTGTATTCAGTGCCAATAGGGCGACCATAACCTTGCAAAAAAAGTGAATAGTAACCGATCATTCCTGGCGCTTCTTCAACCACCACAATGTCAGGCTGAAAATTTAATAACAGCTTGGTATCACTCCAATATCGATAGTGCAATGGTTCGGGAAGAGACTTGTAGAATATCATTGGTTTGCTTGGGTAAGCATAAGAAGAAAAGTTGGAGAAAGACTGAACTTCCTCCAGCCTTAACATGGGGCGATCGCGAACTTCTTTGGGGTACAGATAATTGACTCCAGGATGGATCAGAAAGACTTCATGTCCCTGCTGTAGCAACCAGCGAACACGCTGGTGTACTCCCATAGAAACCCCCGACATAAACGGAGCATATAATGCTGTAAAAATCGCAATACGAAGAGGTTGTTTATTCATGGTCTAATACTTGATATCTATGTATGATGCTTTAACACTTGGGATGAAAACTTTCTAAATCAACTACGGTGATTAAATTATCTTTTGGATGTCTGTTTTTCTCAGCTATTCCTGTATGCGCTGCATCCCCTCGAAAGATGCACAAAGGTTTTGACACAGCATTCTTAGCAGCTTTAGCTATATTGACAGTGCTCCTAACATTTACCTCATGAAAATGGTCAATTGACCCACCTTCTTTAGCTAGTTCAGCCGTATGTGTAACTACATCTACTGCCTGACAAGCCATTTGGGCAGTAGCTGGATTAGTAACACTACCAACAATCACCTCAACACCGAGTTTTTGCGCTTTTTTAGCTTTATCCGAGAAATTTTGTAGTCCACGGACTTTCATTCCCTTTGCTATAGCTAACTCAGCAAAACGCAAGCTGATAAATCCATTAATTTCTATAATGATAATAGTTTGGTTTTCGATTTTTACAGATTTAATCTACAACTTTACTGTTGGTACAAGTTCAGGTGTTTTCTCCACTTGTTACATATATAGCAAAAGTCATTTGAATACTACCTAAAAATCTCATTAGCTTGTGATTTATAAGTATATTATGACAGCAAGATACTCAATTGCAACTCAAATGCAACTCATACGCAACTCGATCAATACTTGAATAATTTTTTGTAAAGATTAAAAAGTCATCCGTATAAAAATGCTAGAAATAACGCTTTAGCATTTTTATGTGAATGACCTAAGCTTATTATTGATTAGATGCTTTAGCTTTGCTGTCTCATACCCTACTTTTAAAGCTTGCTACGCGCACGTGTTCCGCAGCAAAGAGAATCATGCTTTGCAATTCTTGGTTAAACAGTAAGAATTAAAAGCCTCTTTCACAAATTTAGACTCTACATTCTTCTACCTTCGATCTCAGAGAAGCAAAATGTTTTCCACCTAATTCAATTTGCCCTTCTGCACACCCAGTTTTCAATCTTTCGACTAAATAATCCAAATCATGAGCTATAAAATTTGTGCCATGATCTGGTTCTACTAAACTAACTAAAGATATATTTCTAGCTTGTTGTTCGACCAAGCTAGAAATACCCAGAAAGTTAAATACACCAGATTCATAGGTTCCACAAGGTACCGAAGGATTATTTACTCCAACACAGTATTCATTTGGTTTAAACCAATCAAATGCTGGGTAGCCGTGAAAATGAACAATTGGCGCACCATTTTTAATTAATTCTGGTGTATACAAAGCCGCAGAAAGACTAATCGCAAGCATGACATAAATATCATAAGAAGGTTTCATATCTGCTAATTCCGAACGAATCACTTTAGGAAGTTGGAGATATAGCTTTTCTTTCAACCCAATTCTGATAATATCGTCAGCGATATTCAAGTCTGTTTTATTTGACCCTGAACGAGAACTTACAAGCCAAATATCGGGGATTTGTCTAAATACATATTTTTCTAATATTTTGATTTTGACATAGCGTCTACCATTTTCATTTTGACGAAGTTCGTTACTACTAAATCCCTTAACAGGTAGTAGACTTTCCCACTCTTTTTTAGTTACTTCTACATCTCCAAAATATTGTGGAGGTTCAGCATAAGCAACAAAGCCATAAGAGACACCTGTTCTACCATTTATGATGACGCTGACAATATCTCTATGGGATTTTCTTTTAATCACTTCATTCAATTTAAAACCAGGAGGGAATAAACCTGTTGATGCCAATTCCTGACCCAATTTCACTAATTTTGCAGCATAGCTAGATTCTTGAGGATTATACTGTCCTAGCTCAAATCGGCTCAGTAAAAGTGGGGCAATCGGCACAAAAACTTTAGGTATTAGCGATTTTAAGACAAACCTTTCTATCTCGCTCCTGGAAAAAATAGAGTCTGAAAGATTCATATTTAGTATAGAAATTTTATTAGATGATACTCCAATAACTACTTCGGAAAATGTTCTAATTAAAGTGTTTATTCCAATATTTATTTTTTGTTTATATGGAATAGCAGGGTTAATAAAATCATGGTCTATGTCAGTAATTACAATCACTTGCGTTTTGCTAGGGTTGTCAACATATTTAGCTGCATGATCTTCAGCCCAACTGCTTAATCTAGCTATTTTTATCACAGGTATTTTTCGCTCGTTTAAGATAAATTGAGAATAAATTTTGTAGAGGATTTCTGCTACGAATATACCCAATTTTCTCAAAAAGGAAGGAGGGATTTCTACATCAATAATTGCGTTAACTTCTGACTTAACTCCCTTGAATTTAAAGTTTCTCTTTTTGTTAATTACCGGGATTATTAGATCATATTTGAATTCTGCGATCGCTTCATCCCAAGATAAAACTTTGACACCATAATCTCTCAGTTTAACTTCCAACTCTTGGCGAAATTTCCGAATTTCTTGATTATTGTAGCTATTAGGCAAAGGTTTAAATGTAACTATCAACTTCTGAGCCATAGCTTTAGTATCAATAATTGGCGACTTATATTCTACAGTTGATTGCTCTGAAAAACCTCCAATTAAACGACCAATAGTTTGTAAATTTAGTCCTTGACTTAAAGGGACTGAATTTAAGTCGGAAGCTACATCCATCTCATGCAGAAATGCCACAATATCTGCTTTGTAAGCAGCTATTTTTGCTTGCATATCTAATGTAATTAATCCCTTTGGTGAGCGAATCCTTAACTTGTCGTTATCAACCCATAAATGAACACCTTGTTGAGTAAGGTTTGCTACAAGCTCTGATGCGTTCATGGTTTTAGAATCTCCTATTTTTTTAAATATTGGTTTGTCAGTCTATGAATTGAAAAATGAATATCCTAGTTATGCATAAAACTAGAGTCTAAATTTAAATTGCAAATGTCAAAAATATAAGACATAACATTGTTTACAAGAAGATCCATAGTACCCTGACTGATTGAAGGTTGAGAAAAAACAAAATTTAACAGCATTTTTCCTTGAAAAGTTGAGGCGTGGATAACAAAAACACCTGCATACAAAGCGTGGGAACCAGCGAAACTGATTTCTTCTAGTTCAAATTCACCGTAATATTTGGGTATATTTACTTTGCCAACATTAGAAACAGACACTGTGGCAGCTACTTGCTTGGGATAGATAAAACAAAAATCTATGAGATGCTTGGCAATCAAAATCATTTTAAAGAGATCGCCGGATTTTTTACTAACTTCAAGTTTTTGTTTCACCTCACGGGCTAATTCCCAAAAAGACGTGTTTCTCCCTATAGTATGAAATTCCATAATAGAGGAGGCTAATACAGCCATCTGATCATCACTGATTGCTGGTTCTAGGTGTCTCCTCAAATCAAAATATGATAGGCAGTTTACTCGTGCATTTTTGCTATTATCTTTAATTATTTTTCTCCCTATTGTAAACATCAGTACAGCACACAAAGCACTATGTACTGTTGTATTTTCTTGCCGACAATGATTTACAAATTTTTGGGTTAAGTCTTCGTCAAGTTGTCTGTGGATAATATTGCAACTACGCTTTTCAATAGATACGTACTTTTCAAAACCTAATGTTTTTGGTCGATTCCAGATTTTTTGTAACCCAAGCTGCAACAAGAAGATAATGCTATTTATCCTACCTCTAAATCCCTTAGTCCATTTGGGCATTAGTTCTTCGATAGGTGGAAGTGGAGTTAAGCTAATAACTGGATTAATTGGTTTGCCAGATACAATTTTTTGACAACAAGTCAAGATTTCTGAGTGAAGTTGGATGGATGACAAACCATCTGCGATCGCATGGTGTATTGTTGTAATTAGGTAACTTACATGCTGATCGCCCAAAAGATGAATAAGAACAACTCGCAGTAAACCTTTGCTACTATCAATTCCGTTGTTCATCTCTTCATCAACCACTTCTTGCCACTGCTCATTGTCTAACTTTTTGACAACGCGTAAAGCAATATTTGCTATTTCTTGACTTTGAAAGATAAGACTATTTTTATCTCCAGTAATTTTAGAATTTAGACGAGGGTGGCGACATTGGATTACGTCTAAAGCCTGTGTCAGAGTTTCTTCGCAGATATAGCCATTGATGCGACTAATAGTTACTATGTTCCAGGTTTTAGCACGGCTATTTAAGATTTCCATAGCTTGCTCAAGGTGTCCCAGCTTTCTGTTGTAAATCATATTTACTTTTGGTTCCCTCTAATGATTGATTATTTGCAAGCTTAATTCTTGATTTAGGTTGTAATTATTGTTCGATAACCTGTAAAATCTTTTGAGTAAGCCTTGCTAAAAACCTGGATATATTCATAGTTTCAAACTATCAAAATCTTTTTCTATAAGCTGTTCGTGAACAGCTTTGATGTTCAAATCTCAAAAATCTCTGACTGCGAAGCTTTGGATTCTTCCGCTAAACGCTGGGATAACGTTTCAATAGTGGGGTAATGCCACAATAAAATTGGAGATAGCTCAAAACCAAACAACTTCTCGGCTTTGCTAACAAGAAACATTGCCTGGGCTGACTCTAAACCGTAGCTGTCTAAAGGTTGACTAACATCTATATCCTTGGATTCAACTCCTAGCTGCTCTGCAATATGAGATACTAACCAAGCTTGAATTTCTTCTGCGGTATAAGACTGCTTTTTAGTTGTCTCAGGAGTAGACTGACTCATTTACACACCTCTGAAGTGAAAGGAATAAGATATATGGCATTCCTAAATAGGATATGAACAGGCTATAATTTTTGTTCACAGCTTAGATAGGATTGCTGTACTGGCTAAAATTTTGAAAAGTTTAAGGTAGGAGATATTAGAAAAAAGTTTTACTTTTGCTACTGCTGCATATCTCCTAAGCGCATATCGAGCTACGTGACATTTATCAATTAATCAGCCACCCGAATGCGAATATCACCCTGCACTACGCATTGACAGGCTAGGCGAACATTGGGATTATCTGGAGCCAACACATCAAGTAAAATCTGCTCTTCATCCATCACAGGAGTTAGATTTTCTATCCCACTCACAACTTCTATAAGACAGGTTCCGCAAGCAACACAACGACAACCAAATAAAATTGAACTAGGATGTTCATCACAAATCTTAGTTAAGCGTTGGTTTGCTTCGACTTGAAGTGTTTTTTGGTCGTCTTCAAAATGAATAGATACTATCATTTTTAAACTCACTAGTGTCAGGAAAGAGGGTTAGCAGATTTAGCAACCCTTAGGCTACTTCAACAACTTTTTGAATTTCCTTAATTGCCAAAGCATCCTTGTAACGCTCATAGCGATTACCTAGCTTACTTGTATTTAACTCCAATCCCAATGCCTTTATCAGACGCTCTAGCTGCTGAGATTTGTATTGCCAACTCTTTTGTTCCATGTAACCAATTATATTGCGCCACTTTGAACTCACCTGTCTCCAAGAATTAACTAATTGATTTATATCCGCTTGCTTATCAGCTAATTCAGGATGGTGCAGAGACATACTTAGTGAGTTCAGCCCAACTCTAATATCAGTTAGCATGATTCCTTGCACAGTGAGGTCTAATTTCTCCAAATAAGTAGTGTAACTAGCACTAATATAGTCTTCCACAATTAGCTGCATGAAATATCGAACGAAATCCTGAGCCTCTGGAGGAGCTACCCTATACAGTTCTACTCCTAAATCAAAAGATGTTGTGTAATGACGTGCTTCATCTGTTAAGTGGCCTTGATTCAATTCAAAAGCTAATGGTTCATAATCAAACTTTTCAGGTGAATCAAATAAATAGGCTTCGCTTTTTTTTAACTCCACGTTAGCCATGTACCGATACAGCAGAGTTAAGCTACCCAAGCCATTTTCTTGAACTTTTTCGGCGGGTAGCATCCTCATGGCATCCCCAATCATAAACCTTAAATTTCGATATGTAAAATTTTGGCCTCGTTGCTGCGTCTGTTCTACAATCTTTTTAAGAAAGCTTTTCCCCTTTTGAAGATTCAACAGAGTTTCATTTAAATCTTCATCAAAAGTAAAACGGGTATCGAAGTTTTCAAAATCTGATTGAGGTATTGCACCAACAGAACCATAGAAAAAACCAGGCTCATCAAAGGAGCTTTGAATTCCTATTTCTCGGCAGACCATACTATATACGGTTCTAAAAGACCAAATATGATCCATTTCTTCATTAGTTTCCTGGTGAAGAATCATAAATTCGTCCGAGTAGGAAGCAAAAACTTTTTCAGCAATACTCATATTGGATATAAGAGACTGATATTCGCTATTGGCAACATACTTGTAGAAGTTAGCAAAAAATGTCGCAGATAAAATTGACATTTGACGAGCATTAAAAGAAAATAAATACTCACAAATAGGTATGGGTAAGGGTAGCATTCCTGGATGAGAGTAAAGTTTTTCTCCTTTAATTCCCTGCTTGCTCATAGCTATAGCAACAGTTTTTAATTCTAAAGGCTGAGTATGTGCCTGCTCGAAAAGCTTATTTTGAATCTTGGGAATTCGGTTATCAATTTTAACAGTATTCATCTGATTTTCCTCCTTTAATTAAAAGTAACTGGACGATATTCGCTGTAATAAGCGGGCATTTGTAAGCCCTGAACTTTTAAACTTTGTATCCGGTATAAAAATGCTGCTCCGGTCATAATATGGTTAGCAACATCAACTACCTGACGATTATTTGATTCAGATAAGTAAGAACCTCTAACCCAGTCATTGAAACTGCCCATAGCAGGGCCACACCAGATTTGATAATCCATTTCTCTGCCTTTTTCACCAAAGTTAGACCAACGGGATGATAATCCAAGATACCAGCGAAAAATTAAAGCCATCTTCAGTTTGGGATTATTAACAGCCTTGGCCAATTTATCAGGATTGCGTTGAGATAAATAAGTAACTGTCTCTTGCCACACTGCATCCAAGCTCTTTTTCAAAACTTGTTTTTCTAATTTATCTCTTTCCACTAAGGGAATATCTTCAATTGAGTCATAGTTTTTGTATAGTTCAAACATTTTTTGGGCTCGTAAAGGAAAGAGAGTTCCTCTTTTGAGTACTTGGAGTTTTACCCCCATTTCAAACATATCTGCTGCCGGAGCCATCATCACATCAGCCATCTCGGCTTGAGCCAATAATTGTTTAGTATGTTGAGAAGTTCCGGCTTCAATGCAAGACTGGTTAATCGAGCCTGTTACAACATAAGCAGCACCCATCATAAAGGCAGCTAATGCTGATTGTGGCGTAGCAATTCCTCCTGCTACTCCGACTCTGACAGGTTTTTCATAAGAAAATTTCCTTTGAATTTCATCTCTCAATTCTAAGATGGAAGGTAAGAGACAAACTAGAGGACGATTATCTGTATGACCACCAGAATCTGCTTCGGCAGTAATATCGTCAGCTACAGGAATTTTTTCAGCTAGAGTTGCTTGTAATTCACTGATAAGACCTTGCTCAACTAATTGCTTCAAAATTTTTGTTGGAGCAGGTTGCAGAAATTTGATTGCAACTTCTCTCCGAGAAACTTTGGCTATAATTTTATTTTTGATTTCGATTTTATTGTCCGCATTCAAACTAAGTCCAGCAGCGCGGTAGTAAACAATGTTGTCAGTCAAATCGAGGAAGGCGGAAGCTTCTATTGTTCTCACCTGATATTTAAGATACAAATCAACAACACCGCGTTCAATAGCAGGCTCACTAGGACTGTGGAGTAAGTTAAATGCGTAAGGTCCTTCGGGTAAAGCTTGCTGAATACGCTTAATGGCTGCTTCGACCCGAGCAGGAGATAAGCCACCAGCACCAAATGAACTTAAAATTTTCTCTTTGCCAAGGGCAATTACCAGTTCTTCAGAAGCAATCCCTTGAGCCATTGCGCCCGTGGCATAAGCGTATTTTACACCATGAAATTTGAGAAAAGTTGAATCGCCTAATTGCCGAGTTGACAGAGGTGGAGTAGATACTAATATTTCTGCCTGTCCTGTTTTTCCTTGGTTGCAAGGATATAGATAACCTTCGTTAGTTGCACCAACTTTTCCTTCAACTCTAATAATATAACAAGGCTTTTCTAAATTTAGAAGCTTAGATTTTATGCCTTTTTCGTTAAAAGATACAAAATCTAAAATACCTTGCCAAACTTGATTTTGTTGGGAAATATAGTCTGAAATTTTTAGGTAGTTACCATTGTTATTTAGTATATTATCTGCACCAATCATCTTTTTTAACCTCCAGTTCCAGAAAATTGTTTACCAGATAATGTTTGAAGAATTTACAGCAGATTTTATACTGATTACCTGTGAGGTTGCTCTAGAACAAGGGGCTTAAGCCCCTTGTCTTACTAAACTTGATTGTGTACCAATTATTTATTCAAATAATCTGGTTACTTTGCTGCTTTAAATGATTATGATTCAAATAACTTTTGATAACAAGCTATTTGCAACTGAATGATGACGCTAATTTGCTTTAGTGACTCCTGTCGTGCTTGTAAAAAGACAGCATGAGCTTTGGTCATCCTGGAAGCGTTCTCACTCAGCTTTTGATAGTAAGGACTGTGTAAATTGAGCAAATTGGTTTCGTCAACAATGCTGGATGTTTTCAAACTAGGGGTCAAAGCGAATTGATTATTTTCCTGTTCTGTTACCAAATTTTCGTTAATTTGTAATTTTTCTACACTTTCATTGCGTTCTTGTAACAATAACTGAGTAGGTTGGCTGCTATTTTGAAAGTTAACTTGCTCTTGGAGACTTTCTAGATTTCTAGAGGTGTTTTCAAGACTTTTGGTAGGATTAGAGAGCAAAGAAGAATTCATTTTTGGAAATTCCTTTAATTCTGATAGTTGAGATTGCTGCTGATTAACAGTTTTGATGGGATATCTAAAAGAGATATCTTGAAGGATTTCTTGATTTTTTTTATTCAAAGATGTGTAACTAATCTTGGTATTGTCCAAGGTTATAGTTTTCACACTAGGTTGGCTTTGGTTGAAAATTTCTGGCTCTTGAGAATATAGTGGTGATAAATCCAGATCAACTCTGTGGCTGAGGAGTTTGGCTAAAGCTTTGATAATAGAAGCATGATCGTCTACACCTCTTTTATTAAGAGACACTGTGATGTGTTCTTTTGCATTAAGGGTTTTATCAATCCATCTAGAACAGTTACTACCAGCACCTACTTCGAGGAATATTTTGAAGCCATCTTCATAGACGCGATTAATTAGCTGAGGAAAATTAAGCTGTTGACAGAGATTTTGAGCAATATTGTGAGCAATAGAATGGCTATCAAGGTCAATGGGTTTATACTCAGCTGCGGAATAGAAAATAGTCTCTGGGATGTTTCGGCTAGGTAATGTATTTAATCTCACAAGTTCATCGTACTCAGAGCGCATTGCCTCGCAATGAATTACATGGGTGAAGGGAGCAGAAAAAGCATTACAATTTAGGCTAGCGATAACTCGCTGACAGGCTTGGATTTCACCAGCGATCGCAACTTCTTCTGTAGTGTTAATTAAAGGCAAATAGACGCGGTTTTCATATTTGATAGTTTCCTGAACGCGGGATACTGGACACATGAGAATATAATTGCGCCAAAAATCTTCGCCTTGTTGATTCTGCTCTTGAGGTAATCCCCAATACTCGCGCACAGCATTTTTTTCACCAGATAGCCTTGTCTTCAGCAGAGATGATGAGTTAAAGCCCTCGCTACCTTCTTGAAACTGAGTCCAGACACCCTGAGCCAACATCATACTGATTTCGCCCAAGCTATAACCAAAAGCACATTCGGATTTGAGTTGGAAATAATTTTTCAGAATTGCTGTCATGAGTCCAGCACAGGCCATCTCTGATTCGAGTACTGCTACTGAATCATTGAGCAATTGCTGTTCGAGGACTTCTAATTGCCTGTTTGACAATTTTTCTAAGCTTCGGGGATAAATAAGTTTTTCTACGTTGGCGACACGGTTGTAGATGCTTCTGATGAAAGGATCGTCGTAAAGTTGAGGGAATAAGCGAAACAGATTCCGACCTAGACCGATATAAGCACTAAAGGCACCTGGGTAAACGAAAGCAATTTTACTTTTTTGACCTAGTGGTTTTGCTGTAAAATAGCTGCCTAGAGGACTTTGCCAGTCTTTCCCTGTCTTGAAGGCATTGACAATACCCTTGAGGGAGTGCTGAATTTCGCGCTGCAATTCATCTTGATTGTGTCCGAGAATTGCTACTGCATAAGTTGCCTGTTGATGCTGTTGAAAAGCTTTAAAAGTCAGCCTAGCAGCAGTAGATAGGGAAGAACAATTTTGAATGGTTTGTTGAAGAGTACGGATTTCCTCTAATAGGGTTGATTGATCGTCAGCTGCGATCGCAAACACATAGTAAGGCATTTGCTCTAAATACCTGCTGCTGTGATGTTGCTGATATACTTCCTCTGACAAAATTAAATGTGCATAACTCCCATCTATCTCCATCCCGTTAATCGCAGCTATTCTTCTAGTGGCTCCTTTTTCTAAAAACCAGGGTTTTGATTCAGAAGCGACATAAAAGGGACTATCTCGCCAAATCTCTGGCATTTTAGGACCAGACCACTGGGGAACTGCGGGAATGTAACGATGATACAGGCAAAGTGCTGTTTTAATCAGGCTAACTATCCCCGATGCAGCATAGGTATGACCTATATTTGCTTTAATACTCCCGATCGCACAAGTTAAATTTGGCTCAAATGTGCGATAAGCTGCGAGCAACCCTTGAATTTCTGACTCATCTTGCTGGGGAATTCCACTACCAACAACTTCCAAATAGTTGATATCTCTTGGTTTGATATCTGCAAGATGAAAAGCCTGTTGACAAGCCTGGGCTATCATTTCAGAATTTGGAACCGTGAGAGAGTGAATTTTAGATTTTGAATTTTCCACAAGACTAAGAGCGTCAATCGTTGCATATATGCGATTGTTCTCTCGTTTTGCTGTTTCGTGGAGCTTCAATACTACAGCCGCCGCACCCTCACCGACTATCCAGCCATTGGCTTTCTGGTCGTAACTGAGAGTATTCACACCTGTGTTAACTTTTGTTATTTCATTTCGTTGTAAAACACTAGCGCCATCCCCAGCAAGGTCAATCGCACCGACTAAAACAGCGTCTACTTCTCTGATTGCGAGTAGCTTTTGGGCAAGCTCCAAGGCTTTAAAAACAGAATTTTGTTCGGCAATTAATGTGAATGTCGGTCCAGCAAAATTCCACAGTTTGGAAATATAATTAGCTGGACTGTTTTCGATGTAGTCGGTATATTCATTATCTTCAACTTGCTCTTTTTGTTGATGCAGAGTTAGATCTTTAGTAATAGCAATAATAATTGCTATTCTCGTACTTTTACGAAGTGCCGCATCTTTTAGAGCATTATCAGCAACCTGAAGCATCAACAGTTCTTGAGGGTTAAAATTGTCTACTTCTTCTGGTGGTATTTCTAAACTGAAAGTATCAATTTCAAAATCTTTAATATATGCACCTAATGGTGCTACACCATCGGGAAGACTGTAGTTTTTCAACAACTGTTGTTGTGCTTCTATTGCTTGCCATCGCTGAGGAGGTCTGGAAATAAAATGCTGAGTTCCCTCATAAATACTGCGTTCAAAGGTATCTAATCCCTTGCAGCCGCCACCCAAATAGCAATCCATCCCTACAATCGCTATTTTATGAATTTTATTTTGTGCAAATTCTTCCATCACCACCTCCTCAAGCTGATGTATATATTTTGTAAGAATTCAGGAGTCAGAATAGTTAAAGAATCAGGATAAAATTTGATGAATCAATCATATTAGATTCCTTCTAAATCTAACTTCTGACTCCTTAATGCTGAATTCTTATGACATTTCTCAGTTGCCTATTTAAATTTCATCTAGTTGCTTGGGTAAAATAGTTCCCTTAGCACCAAGCATTCGGGTATATATTTTCCCTTGCTGATTATGGGCGATGACATCAACAACTAAACTCGATTCTGTCTTTGATTTTATTTCACAAGAAACGTAAAATGTTTCATCAAATGGAACGGCAGCAAACTGTTCAAAAGTTTTGATTTCTGAAGGTAAACAAGCTACCTGATAAAAATGCTGCGCCCAAATCCAAAATGCATGAATCTGCACATCTGCAATGTAGGGATTGAATGTTTGGACTGGGAATTGTCCTTGTTGTCTTTCTCCAGGCTCTGGCAAGTAGCATTCTATGGCGATCTTGTCCAGATTGGCATTTAAAACAGATTTTACACCTTGAAAGGTAAATCCGTGAAATAAGCTAGCTGCCCCATTTTGATAAAGTGATGAAGTCGTCGCGGTGATTTTATGATCCTGGCTTAAGTTCATAAATTCGTGTGTTGGGGGAATAAGAATTTCCCGCTTCAATTTCATCTGACTACTAAAATGATAACGGATTTTACCTTCTGGCGTTTTACTCCAGATTTTGGCATCAAAATCTATCTCATTAATATCATGTTTAGCAACTTCTTGCAATTCTAAAGTGTATTCAGTTGCTAAATTTTCATCAAATATTAGTCCCTTCAAAACTTTATAATTTGTACAACTGAAGGCTTTATAACCAGGATAGATTTGTTCGCAAGCGTTAGCAATCCATAAGAGTCCACAAGTCGCGGGGAGAACTGGATAGCCAGCAATTACATGATCTTGTAAAAATGGATTAGCTGCTAATGTTAGTTGCCTCTGAATCCGAAAAGTTCTCAACTCGCTTGGTAACTTTTCTGGGATATATACTAAGGGACTACCAATTACAACTTGCACAGTTTCTTGATTGGTGCTAGCTAATTCATCAACTAACATTTCTGTACCAATATCAACAGGAATAGTCTCGATATTCCGTTCAGCAAAAGCTTGCTTTAATTCAGGAGAAACCATACCACTATCCCAAGGGCCCCAATTAATCGCTACTACATGAGAATGGGGATGGTTGCGTTTGACAAGGTGGGCTGATTTGTTGAGAATTTCATTAGCGATCGCATAATCTGACTGTCCCACGTTTCCGTAGAAACCAACTACAGAAGAAAACAGGACTAAATAATTCAGTTGGCTAGGTGTTACACACCGCAACAGGTTTTCTAGACCTTTAACTTTGGCAGTGTAAACTGTTTCAAAATCTTGGACTGATTTTTTCTCAATCCGCTTATCAGCTAGATTTCCAGCCCCATGAATAATTCCTGTTACCGGGCCAAAACGCTTGACAGCATTAGCAACTTGCTCTTGAAGTGCGATCGCATCAGTCACATCAACATTTAAATATTCAGCTTTTCCACCCGCCTTGTTGATAGCTTGTAAGGTTGTAGCAATTTCGCGACTAGATGAAATAGCGTTAAACTTTTTCTGCACCATTGCAGGTGTGGGTTTTTCGCCTTTGGCGAAGAAATCCTCCATAATCCGCTTTTTCAAATCTGCTTCGCTTAAGTAACCTTCAGTCCATACGGGTTCTGGATCGGCGGTGGAACGACCCACCAAGATAAATTTGCATTGATAACGCTGCGCTAGTTTAATCACACACTGAGCCGTTATCCCTTTCGCACCGCCGCTTACGAGAAATACTTGGGATTTGGCATTAGGGATGGGGAAAACGTTGGAGGAAAAAGTGTTGGGTGCAAAGGGGATTCCGTCGATTTCCTGCTCTCTATTTTTTTGTTCTTCCTGTTCACATACTAGGGTTACTCGCTCTTGTGAGTTATATCCCACTTCCACAACTAATAGATTTGGGTCGTGAAGTTCGGCGAGGATATGCTGTGCTGATGTTTCGGCATCTAAATCAGGACTGAGGTCAATGGCTCGGCAAAATACAGATTCCCATTCCTGGTTCAAACTTTTAGTAAGTCCGAATAGTCCAGCGCCAATTGCACCGAAGTTAGTTTTTTGTCCTAGTCCAAATTCGCCATCCAGACGAGCCACAGTTATAAAACTACTACGTCCTTGAACTGCTGCTTGATTGAGCGGTTCTTTAAGATATTTGGCGATGAGAAAGACATGGCGAAGGATGGCTTTTTCTGATTCTAGATAACGGACATGGTTGCTTATATCGTCGTGAGTGGAAGGATTCAGATGGATAAATGTAGCTATTTGTCCATAGTTAGTAGCGATCGCTCCTAACTGTTCTCGCAAATGCTCCTCACTCAAATCTGCAAGCACCACACGGCTAATCCCTTCAGGTAACGGAGATTGTTTAGCAATCACGGTTGAAGGAAAAGTTAAGACAACGGTTTTCCAGCCGCGTTTGAACAGAGTCTCAGCTAGTTTCGCCGTAGTCAGAGAACCATCATCGGTAAGCAAGGCGATATGGTTATCGGGTAAGGTGAAATCTAAAACATCAGGTTCGGGAAGATATTTGAGTCTGACAGGATTGCGAAGAATTGAGGATTGGGGACTGGGGGTTGGGCATTGGGGATTGGGAATTGGGGATTGGGAAAACTCTTTCCCGCTTTCTTGTGCTTTTTCTATATGTGCAACAATTTGTCCAAGGGTACGTAATTGAGCCAATGCTTCTGAATTCATCTTGGGTAAATCCGGGTATAGTTCTAGCAACGCTTCGAAAATTTCCACAAGTTTGACAGCATCAATTCCCAAATCTGTCTCTATATCCATCGACAAATCTAACATCGTCGTCGAATAGCCTGTCTTTTCACTAACGACATTGAACACAATGTTAGTAAGCTCTGGAGATGAGGGGGATGGTGGGGATGAGGAAGGTATTGCTGTTACTCCTCCATTTCCCTCATCTCCCTTATCTTCTCCATCTCCTTCTGCTCCCTGCTCCCGTTCGGCTACGCTCACGGCAAGCCCGCTCCCTGAATCATTTGGGGCGTTGACAAAGCCCGTCGCAGGTATCGCACCAGAAATCTCAGATGCAATTTTCCCCATATATTCAGCTATTTGAGCCAGTGTGCGTAGCTGTCCTACTTCTTCGGGATCCGGCTTGGGCAAATCGGGATATAGTTCTAACAACGCTCCGAGAATTTCTACACGTTTGATCGAATCAATCCCCAAATCTGCCTCGATATCCATCGTTAGCTCTAACATCTCCGTTGGATAGCCGGTTTTATCACTAACGATATTAATTAAAGTTTCACTCAGGGTAGCTTGATCGATAATTAGTGGTGGTTCGGGTGCAATTTCTATAGGTGCAGTATTCTCCTTTAATGGAGTAACATCCAGAACTGCTGTTGCTTGATGATGTGCGCCATTACCATTACCATTACCATTTGTGCCGTTACCATTAGTTAAAACTGGCTCCGATTTAGTGGCAAATCCGTTACTCGGTAAAGCAACCGGTGCAGTCTCCCGAACAGGATTATCCTCTTCGGCTGGTGGAGCTACTGGACTTGGTTGATAATTGACTGGCGGTATCAGATTCTGTTGAGTGGTATTGCTGGGCGACGGTTGATAATTTCGCTGAAGCAATTGGAAAAAGTTGTTAGTGTATTCTTGCTGATAGTTGAGATATTGCTCATGGATACGGAGACTATCAGTTTGATGCTCGTGAAACCGCATGATGCTGCGCTCTGAACTGGAGATTACCAGTTGCTGTGTTTCTGTATGTGGTTCGCTGAATTTACTATTTCCCCACACCGCATGTTGTTGCTCCATGAGTTGGAAGAAGGTTTTAGTATATTCTGTCTGATTGTTTAAAGATTGTTCATGAACCTGCAAGATTTCATGTTGATTGCGACTGAAATCAATTAGGGAGTATTCTAAGTTATCTATAGCTCTTAAATAACTTAGAGGAAGTTCTGAACTAGGTTGCAAAGACTTAATATCGAGTTGATCTGATTGCCCATTCTGCACAGATTTCACTCCACCGTTGACTGTTACTTTCTCTGCTGAATGAGAGGGGTTAGCTGTTACTGAGTGAGGTTTATTGCCATTTCCAACGGGAGATTGACCGTTGACAGCTACCTTCTCTGCTGAATGAGAGAAGTTAGGTTTATTACCATTAACATGATGCCCATTTTGCATAGCTTTTTCAAAGGACTGCTTGGTTTTTTCTGATACATAGTTAGTGCTATTTAAACGGACATTCAAGAGCTGATTTGGAGAAGCTTCTGGGATTTTGTACTCCAGTTGATAGGGGTCTAAGTTTTGCAAAGGTAATCCAGCAACGCGTAACTGTAGAACAGCTTGCCGCAAAGTGCGATCGCTATCTTTGAGATGACTAGCATTTAAAGCTACAGCTAAATGAGGGCGATCGCTTAGGATATCTTTTACCAAGTTGGTAAGAACGCTTCGCGGCCCAAATTCAATAAAGCAGTAACCGCCTTCAGCGTAAATATTTTCAATTTCTTGCTTAAACAGCACCTGATTTTTCAGGTGTTCTTTGAGGAGTTTTTGAATAACTTGCGGCTCATTCGGGTAACGCTTCCCGGTAACATTTGTATAAACCGGGATTTGTGGCTCATTAAAAGTAACTTTCTCAATTGCTCTAGCAAAGGGTTGCTGTGCATAAGCTACTAATGGAGTGTGAAAGGCTGCGGAAACTCCCAACAAAATGCTAGAGAACCCTTGAGTTTTCAGAGCCTCCTGTACATTAGCAATTTCAGCTTTCGTCCCTGCTAACACCATCTGATTTGGAGAATTCAAGTTAGCAATGGTGACTTGCGGGAAATTCTGAATTAGTTCTGTAACCTGATTTACATCCCCTTTGACCGCCAACATTGCTCCCGCATCCAACAGAGGATCTTTTGGTGCAGCCATCGCTTGACCTCTAGCTTTGACCAAGAAAAGGTAATCTTTCTCATTCAAAACTCCCGCAGCCCACAAAGCAGTCAGTTCTCCAAAGCTATGTCCGGCAACGAAATCTGGCTTAAACCCAGCCTGTTGCAATATCTTGTACAAACCAGCGCTAAAAGCTCCAATAGCCGGCTGTGCGTATTCTGTTTGCTGCAACACCTTCATCTGGGCAGTCTTTTGATCTAGATCAAACACAGGGTTCGGGAAAACAACCTCCGAAAGGGGCTGCAAACCGTCTTCACGTAAAAGGTTATCAATTTGAGCATAAGTCTGCCCCAAGTCAGGGAAGTTAATTAGGAGTTCCCGACCCATTTCTAAGTATTGCGAACCTTGTCCAGAAAATAGGGCAACCACCTTCCCCTCTGTTGCTATGCCAGTTTTGCGATAGTAAATTCCTTGGGGATATTCCCATGATTCTGCTTGCAGTTTGCTTGTGAGCAAGTCAATACTTGTTTGCAGCAAGTCACAAGCTTGAGTGAGAGAATCAGCAACAAACCCAAGTCTGGCATTTGTAACCGGAATTTCTAAAGATTGAGAAGCCGCAATCAATTCTGTATAAAGCTGTTCTCCCGTATCTGATTGCAATTGCTGTCTAATTTCTTGAATGCGCGATAACAATTCTTCAGGTGTTGACGCAAATAGCAACACCGACTGAGAAGGTTTGTGTAAACGATAGGGTTGCTGATGTTGACTTGTGTATTCTTCCAAAACGACGTGATAATTTGTGCCACCAAAGCCAAAAGAACTTACCCCTGCACGTCTTGGTTGGTCATCGCCACTAATCCAAGGTCTGGTTTCGGTATTTAAATAAAATGGGGAACTATCAATATCTAATTTAGGATGCGGTTTGGTGACATTAATCGTGGCTGGTAATACTTTGTGGTGTAAAGCTAAAGCCGTTTTGATTAGACTTGCCGCACCCGCAGCAGCTTTTGTATGTCCAATCTGCGATTTGACAGTTCCAAGAGCAATATGCTGTTTTTTGGGATTGTTCTCGCCAAAAACTTCTTTTATAGATGAGAATTCGGCGGGATCTCCAGCCATAGTACCAGTGCCGTGTGCTTCAATCAAACCAACACTTGTAGGCGAAAATCCGGCATCTTCGTAAGCACGATGCAAAGCTCTCATTTGACCTTCTGGACGTGGCGCATAGATACTTTTATAGCGACCATCGCTAGAAGTTCCAATGCCTTTAATGACTGCATAGATTCGGTCATTATCTCGCTGGGCATCCTCAAGGCGTTTCAGGACTAACATTCCCACACCTTCACCTAGCATCATCCCATCTGATTCTGCATCGAAAGGTTTAACATTCTCACCTTGGGAAACAGCAGGAGTTTTGCTGAAGCACATGTAGGCCATAATTGAGTTGTCGGTGTCAACTCCGCCAGTGATCATCATATCGGCTCGATGCTCAATTAGCTCGCTCATTGCCATTTTGAGCGCACCTAATGAACTGGCGCAAGCGGCATCTACTACACAGTTAGTTCCGCCCAAATCTAGGCGATTGGCAATTCTTCCTGTAACTACGTTTGCCAGCATACCGGGGAAGGCATTCTCATCCCACTGCACATAAGCACTTTTGATTTTCTCAATGATTTTTTGTGTATCATCGTCAGATAAGCCACTGCCTTTGAGGACTTTTTCCCAAACCGGGTACTGCATTCTCACAGTCAGAGGAACCGCCAACTGTCTGCCTAGTGCCACACCTAAGATTACACCAGTGCGTTGGCGAAGGCGATCGTAGATATCGCTGTTAAACTGTCGAGATTCGCCGTAACCTGCATCTTCCATCGCTGCTTTCGCAACAATCAGACCTAGCAATTGCGATATATCTGTGACTTCTAGGCTGTTGGGTGGCAGCCCAAATTCCATCGGATTGAAATTGACATCCGGGATAAATCCACCTCTTTTACAATAGGTCTTATCAGGTGTTCTGGGGTTAGGATCGTAATAATCCTCTACACTCCAACGCGAAGAGGGAACATCAGTAATACAATCAACTTTGTGAATTATTTTTTCCCAATATTCCTGTAAATTTTTGGATTGGGGAAAGATTGAAGCCATCCCAATAATTGCAATATCTGTTTTTTGCTGAGGTCTATTTATTTCGCTGGTTAACGGTGCATTCTCAACCATAACTTTTTTCACCTGTATGAGCTTTAGTAGAGCCTGTTCACAATTGCTAACTTCTTCTTGCAACTGTGCTAAAACAGCTTCAATTCTAGAAGCAGTCATGACTTTTTCTTCACTATTAGATTTTTGAGATGTAAAGATGATAATAAAATTACCATCTCTACAAATAGAGAAAGACGCGATTATTTTTTAGGTAAGGCTAGGGGCTATTGATGGTAAGCGAGATGCCTTTACTTGAGGTTCAGAAGCTATAAACAAGACTTCAAGAGATTTTAGTGATGATATTCTGAAGTCTCAATGTAGAATTCAGATTTCTTTTGTGCTAAAGAATTGTTCTAAATTAGAAATGGCTTCAAAGTTACAACATAAGTTGTTAATCAGATGTAAATTGGATATTTTCATCCAGCTAACATCTCAACTTCTCAATTGTAGTTAATATTAGGCTGTTTAACTATCCATTACAACTGATATACAACTTATATACAACGGTATAGCTCTTGAGAGGTAAAATCTCATTAGGCATAACTTCTTAGTCCATTTCAATAACGGTACTAGTAGCCTATCAGCCCGATCTCTTTTTGTCTCTGACTCTGTGTTCTCTGTGCCTCTGTGGTTCATCTCATTAAATTTGCTGGGTAAATAAGTTTATGGTTAGAATTTTCTAAGCGCTTTAATGATTAGTACAAACCCTCAAAATTAGCTTAGAAAAGTACATTTTCTGATTGCAATTTGAGAAGTGAATCAGAACCTAGATATAAACTTATACAGAATCTTTTTCGGAATTAAAATTGTCGTCTCCTTTATTACTTATCGTCTGGTTTTGAGCAGCAGCTAATAGCTTTTGCTCAAGCTTACTAATACTAATTCCCAGCTCAGAAGCTTTTTTTGTTTTCCACTCTTCTAGCTCACAATCATGTTGATTGAGCCATTCACGCACCGCAACGCGGGCCATCTCAGCTTTGCGAAGAGTCTGGCGAGCTGCATGAAAAATCAGTCGCTGGTTATCAAAGCTTGGCAATGAGAGCATGAATCGCTGTAGTTTCATTTTATCTGGGGTCTTTAGGGGGCGATCGCTGTCACTCACATAACTATTAGAACTCTTTTCAATTAGTATGTCACATAACAAAAATACATTACTCGAATTGCATACAAATTGCATATATTTTCAATTTAGTACTCACCTCTTACTCGAAAAAATACTGAAAAAAAGTATTAGAATATCAACAACATTAGGCTGCTATTAGTTTATTTATTATTGAAAAATAGAGATGATAGCTACTTAAACAAGCTAAGTGCCTGTGAGTTAATGCTATAGTTTTTACATCTATCCAAAAGTTGATTTATTTCTTTTGAAGATTGTGTATTAATCAATAAGATATTTTTAAAAGATTTTTATTCCCAAAGAAGTAATTACGTCTGCAATGTAACAATAACCACTAGCAACTATATCTAAAGAATGAAAAATACTAGCGAACAACAGACCCACTATAAAGCAAAGACTTATTTTGATATGCTGAGTAATAGCGAGGACATAACAGTGTTAAAAAGTGGTCAAAGATCGCAATTATTTTTCATGAATTGTATCGATTACATTGCTAACTATTTCGCTTCACAACTGTTGCATATAGGTTGCAATTGAGTATCAATCAGTTTATCGTAAGTGATTAAATAATGTAATTCAATACTGTCTGTTTAAGAAGGTGGAGAGATACATAAATAGGGAGAATAAAAATATAAATTCACCTGATTGCTGGTCACTCTATACATTCATAAACGCGCAGTATGACAATGTGATTTAATGCAATGAACCGTATTGTATGAAGCCTTCTGCATAATTAGACTGTCACGAAAATATAAGGGTTTGCTGGCATGAGACTATCTGAGCTAGATCCACTCATCCCGCTAATTGAGTTAAGAGAAGAACTCCTGAAGCTACCAAAAGGCTACTCATTTTATGAAGATGAACTGGTAGATTTTTTATCTCGACGAAGATGGACTGAAAGTAATCGCCGCATTGATCGGACAACTTTCTGGCGGTGGAGAAATGACAACGGCATTGAACATCAAAAAGTATTTAGTCGATTAGATATCTTGAAACTCTGCCAAATTTGCGACCACTATCGCATAGATGGAACTCGCAACGAATATCTGGCGATCGTTAAAAGTAAAAAAGAGGCGGTTCTTAACAAATAAAGCTACCTCTGGCTAGATACATAAAGTACCAAACTGCTTCATCCAAAGTTAATTTACTAACAGATTGATTTATGGATCGATATGATTGATGTTAGTAATATCTAGCTTTGGGAGATACCCCAACCCCCCTTAAAAAGGGGGGCTTAATTCACTCATTCAAAATAGTTACTTTTACCCGCTTCAAGCTGAATTAGAGTGTTTATCTTGGCAATGATATAAGGTCTAATTTCATCTCTGCTATTTCTGAATAATTTCGAAAGGCCTTGTTCTCAGACATCGCTAATTTGGAATAGGTAATTATGGTACAAAAACAAAAACAGTCATTCATCAAACCATTAATTAAGCCTGTAGTTTGGTGGCCAGTTATATTAGCAACTACTATGACTCTAGCTACTGGTGCAGCCTCTTTCTATACCTTTTCACGATTTCAGTTGTCCTCGAAAGTGCAGCCTCTAGCTACCCCACGTAGTTCTCCTAAAATGACTACTATTGCAGCATTAGGACGTTTAGAACCTCAAGGAGAGGTCATTCGTTTATCGGCTCCAGAGTCCCAAGGGGGTGTTAGGGTAACAAAACTTATGGTAAACAAAGGAGACAAAGTGCGACAGGGGCAAGTAGTTGCAATGCTTGACAGTTACTTTCCTCGTCTTGCAGCTTTAGAAAAAGCCCAACAACAAGTCTTAGTTGCTCAAGCCAGTCTTAACCAAGTAAAAGCTGGCGCAAAAGCTGGAGATATCTCTGCACAAAAAGCAACCATTGCTCGTTTAGAAGCTGAGTTGCGCGGAGAAACTTCTGCCCAAGAAGCAACGATCGCTCGCTTACAGGCTGATTGGCGGAATGCTGAAAGCGAAAATCAGCGATATCAGCAGTTATATAAAGATGGTGCGATTTCAGCCTCCGACGCAGATACTAAACGTTTGCGAGTCGATACAGTTCAACAGCAACTCAATGAAGCTAAAGCTTCTCTCAAGCGCAGTATAGAAACTCTTCAAAAGCAGTTAATAGAGGCTAAAGCCAGACTCAAGAGTATTGCTGAGGTTCGTCCTACCGATATAGCAGCAGCACAAGCTGATGTCGAAAATGCCTTAGCCTCAGTTAACCAGGCTAAGGCAGAGTGGGATTTAAGTATTGTGCGATCGCCCATAACCGGGCAAATCATGAAAATTAATACTTGGCCTGGAGAAATTATCGGCACTACAGGAATAGCTGATTTAGGTCGCACACAACAGATGTATGTGGTAGCAGAAGTCTATGAAACTGATATTAAAAAAGTACGTATCGGTCAATCTGCGATTATTACTAGTGATGCTTTACCAGGTAAATTACGAGGAAAAGTTACAGATATTGGTTTACAAGTTGGCAAACAAAATATCTTTAACAACAATCCTCAAGCAGACACAGATAACAAAATAGTTGATGTAAAAATTCGTATTGATAATCTTCAAGATAACCAGCGAGTTGCTGGGCTGACTGATTTACAGGTAGAGGTAATTATTGATATTTAAAACTTCTCAAGAAAGCTTTGTTAATTCATTGAACGTCCCTGCCCTACCTAATACTAATTCGTAATTGACTACGCTTTAACAGAAAGTTCTTGATTCAAACAAAGCATTCTTTCTTAATTTAGTCTAATTTCCACCCTTGAGGTTTACTAAATGATTCTCAATATCCCCTTAGCTTGGTTACAACTAGCCAGACAAAAAATTCGCTTTCTTGTAGCTTTGGCTGGGATTGCTTTTGTTGCAGTTCTCATGTTTATGCAAATTGGTTTTCAAGCTGCTCTTTATGATAGTGCCACGCAGTTACATAAGAATCTAGAAGGAGACTTATTTTTAATCAGTGCCCAATATAAATCTCTAACGTCAAATCAAAGCTTTCCTCGCTCACGCTTATATCAAGTATTAGGTTTTGATAATGTCGAATCAGTTAGCCCGTTATATGTGCAATTCGCCAAATTTAAAAATCCCAACAATGGTCTAAAGTTTCCATTATACGTGCTGGGATTTGACCCAGTTAAATCAATTTTCAAATTCCCACATATCGACGAAAAGCTCGATCTAATCAGAATCCCTAATATCGTTTTATTTGACCGCGATTCTCGACCAGAATTTGGAGCGATCGCTAAAGATTTTGAACAAGGTAAAGTTATAAAAGTTGAAATATTCAGCTACACTGGATTAGTTGGTTACAAAGTTAAGGTTGGTGGTTTATTTCGCCTCGGACCTTCCTTTGGTGTTGATGGGAATTTAATCGTTAGTTCTTCAACTTTCCTCAGAATATTTCAAGATCGTCCGGCACAAAAGATAGATATAGGATTAATTAAGCTCAAACCTAATACCGACCAACAAAAAGTTTTTGCAGATTTATCAGCCAACTTACCCAAAGACGTAAAAGTAATTACTCGCAAAGATTTTATTGCTTTGGAAAAAACTTATTGGTCTCTTAGAACACCCATTGGATTCGTGTTTAATCTGATGGTATTAATGGGGTTTGTTGTTGGTGTAATTGTTGTTTATCAAATTCTTTATAGTAATATTTCTAGTCATTTAACTGAATATGCAACCTTAAAAGCAATGGGATTCAAAAACAAATACTTATTAAGTGTAGTTTTTCAACAAGCTTTAATCTTAGCATCTCTAGGTTATATTCCAGGTTTGGCTATATCTCTAGCCTTATATGATGTATCAAAAAATGCTACTAAATTACCAGTTATTATGAGTACAGATAAAGCCATTCTAGTATTGATATCAGCAACATTAATGTGCTTAACTTCTGGGTTTTTATCTACAAACAAACTCCGAAAAGTAGATCCAGCAGATATTTTTTAATTTTACATAGCAGTCCGCTTTAATTTCTGTTCTTGCAGCGCACATGCGATAGGTAGCTAATAGACAATAAAGCTCTTTGAGTTGTACCTAGCTTCGCAAAAATCAAATATGAGTCATATATATCTGAGAAAATCATGAAAACAAAGTTTATTGTGAATATTAGCGATCTGAATCACTACTTCGGCGAGAAAAAAGTACGAAGTCAAATATTGTTCGATATTAATTTTAATATCAAATTTGGAGAAATTGTGATTATGACTGGGCCATCAGGTTCAGGAAAAACAACTTTACTAACTTTAATTGGTGGGTTACGGTCTGTCCAAGAGGGAAGCCTTCAATTTTTAGGTCAAGAGCTTTCTGGAGCTAGTAACGAGCAATTAGTTAAAGTACGCCGCCACATTGGCTATATTTTCCAAGCTCATAACTTATTAGATTTCTTAACAGCCAGGCAAAATGTTCAAATGTCGCTAGAATTACATAAAAATATTTCTGAATGGGAAGCTCGCAGCAAATCAGAAGCTATACTAAATGCGGTTAAATTGGAGAATAGAGTTAATTATTACCCATCTGATCTCTCAGGGGGACAGAAACAACGGGTAGCAATTGCTCGGGCTTTAGTAAGTCATCCAAAATTGGTTTTAGCTGATGAGCCTACAGCTGCTTTAGACAGTAAGACAGGCCGAGATGTTGTCACCCTAATGCAGAAACTAGCTAAAGAACAGAATTGTGCTATCTTAATGGTCACTCACGACAACAGAATTTTAGATATTGCCGATCGCATAATTCAGATGGAAGATGGTTATCTGGTCAAAGAGGTTTGTCATCTACCAAATGGATGATAACCAAATACCTGTAAAATTTGAATATGTCTTTAGCAATACTAATTTAGTTTAATTTTGCTACAAATATCCAGCAGCGAAGTACAGGTTAAAGAATTTGTATCAGTCATTATAGTGAAACAATATTCCTTAAGTCTAGAGTAAGACACATCTGGAGTATGAAGTTATAAGTTTTTAGGTGAAATAATATTGTAGAGTATTTTTAAATACGGTCTTATGCTTTTTTGCCAGCATTTAGCTGCTTATCTTTATAAGATGTATCTAAATAAAAATAAATAAAAAATCAACTCATCAAAAAATCCAAAAATCGTTGTATTCATTGCAATTGCTACAGCAGCTTATGCTTAAAGATTTGATTTTTTGTCTACAAGAAGCAGCTTTATACCTTATATTCAAAAAATCTCGAACACCTCAAGATCCTTCCGAATGTTTTGTGAACCCCCCCTGTGGATGTACTAATCCAGGGCAATATATCCAGTGTGAAGATTGTGATTATCTTGAGTCCTGCTTATCGGATTGTAAGCTGCAAAACGTTTCGTTATTTTCATGTTCACAGAATAAATTTAATTAATGTAAAAGTAATGCCTACGATAGAAGTAGGTTTACTCCTATGGTAGAAGTGTGAAAACAAACTAGCTGTTATGTTAATTAGGAATGAAAAAACAATTCATAATAAGTAATTAAAAAGTAGATTGCAAGTGAATATAAATATTTTTACATTCAGTAAGTATTACTTTTTATTCCTTGCTTTTTTGCGAACAAGCGGCTTTAGTCGTAGTTTCTCAATCATAAAATTAAGTAATTACTGATTATGAATTAGTTTGAATCTGATGAATATTTATGTGTTATGGAAGCTTTAAATGCTTTCAATTTTTCCAACACAAACTAAGTGAAAAACTTCTGAATCTATAACTTGACGATCAAAAGTTACCTAACTTAGCACTGGATTAAGTAGAAAATATCAGTTTTGAACGTCAATCAACCACAGAAATCTAAAACATAAAAGGGACTATGACCATGAAGCCTTTTAATTTATCTAAAACTGTTCTGGCTACTGCCTTTGCCATCAGTTTCGCTTCTGTATCTTTACCTCCTTCTGTTTTTGCCCAAAGCGGAGGCTCAGGTAGTGGAGGTTCTAGTAGTGGTAGTAGCTCAGGGACTGGAACTACAGGTACTGGAACTACAGGTACTGGCTCTGGAACTACAGGCTCTGGCTTAGGTACTGGCTCAGGCACTGGTTCTGGGGCTGAAACTACAGGCTCTGGCTTAGGTACTGGCTCAGGCACTGGTTCTGGGGCTGGAACTACAGGCTCTGGCTTAGGTACTGGAACTACAGGCACTGGTTCCGGGGCTGGAACTACAGGCTCTGGCTTAGGTACTGGAACTACAGGTGCTGGCTCAGGTACTGGAACTACAGGCACTGGCTCAGGGACTGGAACTACAGGCTCTGGCTTAGGTACTGGTTCCGGGACTGGAACTACAGGTACTGGTTCAGGTGCTGGAACTACAGGCACTGGTTCCGGGGCTGGAACTACAGGCACTGGTTCCGGGGCTGGAACTACAAGCACTGGTTCAGATGCTGGCACAACAGGTACTGGCACAACAGGTACTGGAACTACAAGTACTGATCCTACAGGCACTGGCACAACAGGTACTGACACTACAGGTACTAACAGGAATACAGGTGTTACAACTTCCGAAAGAACTAGCGATCGCGGTTTCGATTGGGGTTGGCTAGGTTTACTTGGTCTAGCCGGTTTAGCAGGTCTGGCTCGTAATCGTGATAAAGTCCGGGCTTATAGCGATCCGAATGAAGTAACGGGTACTCGTTCTAGATAGTATTCACCACACTGTAGGAAGCGTACAGCCGTTATTTTTGTCAAGTTCAGGTTAGGTCAGTAGGGGCACAATATATTGATATTGCGCCCTTTTAATCACATCCCAGTTTACTCAAGTCGAACTACTGTTTTGTCCAATGAAGATTACATTTGCCAAAACTTGTATTTTTGTTAGCGCCCGCACCAGACGTTGAGCTTGATGTTTATAAAGTGGTATTGGCAATACTCCAGGCAAATTATTCATCCACTGCCTAGCAGTAGCCAAACTACATCCTGTAATCAAGACTATTTCTTCAGCACCATAGATAATAGCATTTGTAGTCAGAGCTTTCTCGATCTCCACCTGCCAAAGGCGAGGCAACATTTCACCCCATTCGATTCGCTGCAAACTACTGCTTGTGGCTAAAACAATCAAGCGATCGCCAGCATAGAGCTTAACATCATACCAGGGCATCAAGGAATAATTGTCTCGCCGATATTTATGGTAGAGAATTGGCACAACACTGTAGCCAGATGCTATTTCAGATAGAAGTAACCCATTGAGGGTATCACCTTCTTCAATCTTGTATTCCGTCACCATGACTATTTGCTCGCTCAAGTGAAACAAGCTCAAAACATTTTCCCCAAAGGCAGCGCAAGCAAAGACTTCCGCAGATAAAGCCGCACCACATAAAACTTGAGCATAGGGAAATAGAGGAGCGATATTATCACTAAAATGACGATCTTGAGAGCGGATAATCAAGCTTGTGGCGGGGTTAATTGCATGAGCCATCAAACCAATTTCCAGATTTTCCATATTATCGTCCCCAACTAAAATGATGCTTTTAGCAAGCGAGAGATTCACCTTAGCGAGTGCTTCGTTAGTATTGCCAATAATCAGGGGGATATCTGGTAAAGTGCCTGGATCGAGAGCGGTAGTATGAATTCCTACTAACGGCTGATTGAGTTCTTGCAAAAGAGCAGCAACTTTCTGTCCCAAGCGATTTAAGCCAATAATCACTACATGGTTGCGTTGTGGTATGGGAGGACGAGAATTGAAAAACTGGAATCTGGAAGTGACAAGAGCATCAGTCACCAGTGCATATAATACTCCCACGAAAGCTTGACCTATCAATGTAAGCCCCAGGCTAAAAAACCGCAACCACCAAGGGATATGATCTGAGGGTTCAGATTGCGATCTAAACTCAACACCGCCAAATAAATCTCCGTATCCTCCCAAGAGCAACACTGCTGTTGCATAGAAAGCTTCTTGCAGGGTGATGTCAGGATAATACAAGCGGTAAAGAATAATTCCAACGAACCACAGGATTAGTACGGTAATCCCATAAATTGTTGCAATTCGCCGAATTTGATTTTGGCTTCGGTAGTAAGATTGCCAAAATTGTAATATTTTTTGCTTAAAATTCTTCGCTGTTATGCCTTGAAGAAACTCTTGCCACTGCCACCTTTGGCGATAAGATTTATTTGTATATTGCTCAGAGAAAGCCAGTTCGTATGCAACATCAATGTAAACGAGCGTGTCTCCTACCTGCACTTCTGCTTCTGGGTTCCATCCAAACAATTCTTTGAGGGGATCGGATGAAACGGTTGTGTGACTCAAAATGCGGCGAGTTGTGAGATTGAGTCTATGTACTGGCTTGCCATTGCACCAGCTATCTTTCGCTTGTACTTGGTGCTTGATTACTTGCAATAGTTGCCCTTCTAAAGTAAAGTAACCGATCGCTTCAGATCCAAGAGATGCTAAAGCAAAGGCATGAGCAGAGAGATGGGTAGGCTCAAAGGCAAGAAAATTGCCTAAGTTTTCGGATAAAAGTTTGTTAAAATTTTGTTTGTCAGAACGTACAATCAGGCGAACGTGCGGATTAAGTCGCCGTGCTGCAAACGCTGCTTCTATATTTATCCGCTCATTTCTTGTGACTAAAAGTATTGAGCGACATTGCTTTATACCTGCCTGCTCTAAAACACAAGGCTTGCGGCAGTCACCGATGATTAATTTTTCTAGCAAGCTTGGTACTTCTGGGACTTCCCAATGTTCGGGTTGTACATCGTCAATGGCGTTAACTTTAACATCGTATTCCTTTAAAACTGCAACACAATGCTGACCTAAACTTTGGAGTCCGCATACTAAGAAAAGGTCTTGGGTTTTTTTGGGATTGTTGCTAGGAGGGGGATGCACTTTCTGTTGATAGCAGCAGTCAATACTGCTAACAGTACGTGTTTGGTAGGATTATATCTTACCATTCGGGTAATGTATCCCTTCACTTACACAACTAAAGAGGTTTTCTGACTATAGCAATCCTATTTGAGTTGTGAAAAATGTAGATTAGAAAACGAACCGCAAAGGACGCATAGACGCGGAGCGGCTTCCCGCAGGGTAGGGCGCAAAGGGAGGAAAGAAGAAAGAGAGATGTGATTTTCACGAATGATTTAGGACTGCTATATGTAAAAAATTACTTCTTAATAATATTCTCTGAGGATTGAGAGAGAAGTTTAAGAAAGTAAACTAGCAGAATTTACATCTAAAAATAACGTCGCTTGGGATTGTTGACGAAGAATAGAAGCCGGGCAATCTGTAGTTATAGCTCCTTGCAACATTTCTTTTACCACATTCGCTTTACGTTTTTCTGGAGCAAGACAGATAATTTTTTTAGCTGAACAAATTGCTGAGATGGTGACAGTAAAAGCATATTGTGGGACAGTTTCTAGATTTGGAAATTGACCTGTACTAACTTGTTGCTGACGGTTCACTGTATCCAGTTTTACTAGTTTCACACTATAAGGATCTTGAAAATTTGCTACTGCTGGATCGTTAAAAGCCAAATGTCCATTTTCGCCAATACCAAGACAGCATAAGTCTATTGGTTGCGCTTGCAATAATTTTGTGTAGCGATCGCACTCGTTTACTGGTTGCAGCGTATCACCTTCTATATAGTGAAACTCTTTAGGAGCAACCCGCTTCTCTACACGTTCTCGCATATAGCGCCGGAAACTCGCAGAATGGTCAGCAGTAATTCCCAAATATTCATCTAGATGGAACAGAATAATCCGCGACCAATCTACGCCACCCAATGCAATCAAAGCATCGAGAAATTTGAGTTGAGAGTTACCTGTTGCTAACAATACAGCAGCTATATCTTGTTGTTTGAGAACTTGCTGTAAATGCTTTTGGGCGATTTCGGCAACATCTTCGGCCATTTCGACTTCAGAGTTATAAATCTGCACTAATAAATCATCAACGCGAAAAAAGTTTGTAGCGGTTAGCATTTGCTTACATAGAAGGTTATCAATAATTCACCAGAGGCTTACGTCACAGTGTAAGTATTCCCCTCTATTGACATAGAACAATCACTCAGCACAAAAACAATGTAAACTATGTAAATTAAGTTAACAATTATTTACATTTTACCAAAAAATCATGCTAGCTGCAATTCTCTTTGACCTCGACGGCACTATTGTCAATACCGACCCCATACACTACCGAGCTTGGCGGGAAATGCTGTTAAATTACAGCCTAGAAATTGACGAAACATTTTATAAATCCAGAATTAGCGGGCGGCTAAATCCAGAAATTGTTAAGGATATTTTGCCACAATTATCAACCACAGAAGGGCAGAAATTTGCAGACGAAAAAGAGGCGCTTTTCCGCAAACTCGCCTCGAATC
Source organism: Nostoc punctiforme PCC 73102 (assembly GCF_000020025.1). Taxonomy (GTDB): domain Bacteria; phylum Cyanobacteriota; class Cyanobacteriia; order Cyanobacteriales; family Nostocaceae; genus Nostoc; species Nostoc punctiforme. The sequence continues at coordinate 1,582,506 of NC_010628.1, forward strand.
TTAAACCATTGAATGGATTTTCTGAACTACTAGCATGGACAGAGACACATGAGTTAAAGCGAGCATTAGTAACTAATGCTCCTAGATTAAATGCAGAATTTATGCTAGAGGTATTGGGAATAAAAGAAGCTTTCCATACAGTTGTTGTAGCGGATGATTGTGTAGCAGGGAAACCTGACCCTGCGCCCTACCAAGTCGCTCTGAATAAGTTGGCGATTTCAGCAGAGGAAGCGATCGCATTAGAAGACTCTCCCTCTGGTATTCGGGCGGCGGTGAGCGCAGATATCCGCACTATTGGTATCGCTTCTACCCACGATCCGCAATTTTTACAAGAAGTTGGCGCATTTATGGCAATTCCAGATTTTACTGATTTGCAGTTGTGGACATTGCTCAACTCACTCATTGAGCCAGATTTAAGTGCGATCGCTTCTAACCTGTAAACGCAAAATCTGAGAATATTAAGAGTAGAGATGCAAATTTTGCCTCTCTACTTATTTTTCCGCCAAAATCGTGTAAATTTCCCGTTTAACTTGCTCTAAAAGCTCACGCACCCGATTTATTCGCTCCACATTGCCACTACGAGCAACCTGCACTACAACAGCAGCTAATTCTGTTGCAGCATTCCGCAACTCAATAAACTCTTGGGGCTTACCTGTCACGAAACTTTTGACGGTATCCCAAGGAGTATCAGAAGTTTCTTGTTGGGCACGTTCTGCCAATAATTTTCTACCTTCATCGGTAATCGTGTAAATCCGCTTGCCACCTTCCTGGGCGCTCTTGAGATAACCCCCTTCCTCCAGCAATTGGAGTGTTGGATACACTGAACCAGGACTGAGGCGACGGAAACCACCATAACGAGTTTCCATCTCTTTAATCAGGTCGTAACCATGACTAGGATGCTCGGATAACAATTCCAGCAGGATGAACTTGATGTCACCCCGACGAGTCCGATGTTCATCTCCCCAACCACGACCAAACATTTCATTACCAAAGTGTTTGTCACGATCTCTACCATGATGTCTACCATGCCCAAACCAAGACCTGACAAGCAAGAAATCATCCTCGTTAACTCCTGCCCATGCAGGTGTACCAAAGCGTGAACGAAAGTGTCTAAACATAAATCAATCTCAAATCAACTTTCTCTAATATACGATATATCGGAATATATCACGATATATCGGAATAGAATTTTGATGAAGATTTATGAAGTAAGCAATTGTGCCAACGCAAAGCTTAAGAAGAATTCAGAATCAAGGCGCTCGTGACGCTCTTAGCGTTGCTATCAATACACTAAAACACTTGTAGAGACAGCGATTTATCGCGTCTCTTAGGCTGTGCGTAAACGTTCAATATCCCTGATCGGCGGCGCACCGAACATCCGGGAATATTCGCGGCTGAACTGTGAGGGGCTTTCATAACCCACCTGATAGGCAGCATTCGCCGCATCGGAGTTTTCGGCAAGCATCAGACGACGTGCTTCCAACAGTCTTAATTGCTTTTGATATTGAAGCGGACTCATCGATGTCACTTTCTTGAAATGGTGATGGAAAGATGAAGGAGACATACTTGCCTGCCCAGCTAGCTCCTCAACCCGCATCGGCTTTGTAAAATCAGCCTTGATGAGTTTTATCACCTCGGCGATGCGCTGCATATTGCTGCCAGATGTTGCTATTTGGCGAACAGCTTCGCCCTGTTCACCCATTAGAAGGCGATAATAGATTTCGCGGATAATCATCGGCGCAAGGATCGGGATATCCTGGGGCGTATCTAAAAGCCGTGTTAGTCTCATAGCGCAATCGAGCAACGGTGCATCGATGGTGCTAACAAATAAGCCTCTGACAGAGTTCTTCTTCTCCTCAATCACATTGGTTTGAGCAGTAATAATATCGCAGAGTTGACGTGGATCTAGATTCAGCTTGAATCCTAAATAGGGTTTCTCTGGGGTTGCCTCAACGATAAACGCACTTAATGGCAAATCAACCGAGACTACCAGATATTGAGCCGCGCTATAACGATAGGTTTCATCACACAGCAACGCTTCCTTTTTACCCTGAACAAGGATGGCAAGGATAGGTTCGCAGACACCTTGTAGTGTAGTGGAAACAGAAGATTCTCGCTGAAATTCCAGCTGCTCAATACCTGTTTTATGAAAACCGTCCCCTTTGCCATCAGTGCGACGAGTGACTAGTGCTGCCAATTCTTGACATTGATGAGCGATCGCACTTTGGTTTATGACTTGGTTGATGATTTTGCTCGTCACCATGTTCTTCGATTAATTTAATCATCCTCTTGTAGGCATTGTAGAACATCGATTTGGAGAATTAGGCAATAAAGCGCGAGGTTTGTGTATTTCAAACCTTTGCACTTACTCATACGATGAACACATCCAAAATTTAAATAAACCTCAACAGAGGGAAAAATAACCATGTTAAACGTAGAAAATAAAGTCATTGCGATCGCTGGAGCCAGTAGCGGTATTGGTGAAGCCACAGCTAAGTTACTCGCTAAAAATGGTGCAAAAGTCGTTTTAGGGGCACGGCGCACCCAAAAGCTAGAAAAGATTATCGAGGAGATCCGTAACCAGGGTTATATAGCGGAATTCAAAGCGGTGGATGTTACGAATCGTGAGGATATGAAAGCGTTCATTCACTTCGCCAAAGATAAGTTTGGTCGTGTCGATGTCATCTTTAACAATGCAGGCGTGATGCCCCTATCGCCGATGAATGCCCTGAAAGTCGAGGAATGGGACAACATGATTAATGTGAATATCCACGGCGTATTGAATGGTATTGCTGCTGGTTTACCAATCATGGAAGCGCAAGGCAGTGGACAGTTTATCAATACCGCGTCCATCGCCGCGCACATGGTAGGGCCTACCAGCGCGGTCTATTCCGCGACAAAATTTGCTGTTTGGGCCATATCCGATGGATTACGTCAAGAATCGAAAAATATTCGCGTGACAATAATATCCCCTGGCGTGGTTGAGACTGAACTCGGCTCTGATATCACAGATGAATCAGCAACAGGCTTCTTGAAAGAACTTCGGAAAATCGCACTGACCCCAGATGCGATCGCTAGAGCCGTCTTATATGCCGTATCCCAACCGGATGATGTTGATATCAATGAAGTGATTGTCCGTCCGACGGCAAGCGCATTCTAACTTTGGGAGCGCATTGAAGAGGTATTGGGCATTGAAAATAGGCAGAGGGGAAAACTCTTCTCCCCTACTCCCTTTTTTGGTAACAGCGATCGCTGCAATTATCCCAGCCCAGAGTAGCAGTTCTAAAATACTTGTATTATAAATTGCAGCTTATTAACTTCTATGACCTATTTTATTTGAGATATAAAGTATATATTTTAACAATAAATACACTAGTTTCGGCAGCCATAGGATTTTTAATGCTAGATTTCAAATCTTGTTAAAAAATTTACGAAAATCAAATATCTAGTAAAAATACGTATGCCATTTTAAGTCTTCTCACTATATGAATAGTAGAATTAGCCCATAGAGGAGAAGACAGTGACGCTCTTAAACCAAGCTCAAGTAGAGCAGCTAAAGGAAATAACTACACATTTACGACAAGTAAGACAAGAAAAATCCATACGCATAGAAGAAATTGCTGCTCAAACACTGATTAGAGCAGGTGTTTTGCACGCTTTAGAAGAAGAAAGATTTGAAGAATTACCTGAGCCTATTTTTCTTCAAGGCTTCATCCGTCGCTATGCAGATGCTTTAGGACTGGATGGAAATGCTTTATCACATACTCTTATAAGCAATCCAGTAGTCCGCCAAGACCCCAAGAACGATCGTAAAAATTCTGACAACAAACCAAATACATACATACCTCTTGTCGTTACCTACATTCTGTTATTGGTCGCTGCATCTGCTGGTCTTTTACATATACTTAATCCACCACAAATCACATCTGAATCTCTGACTCCAGAAGTAAATAATGAACAGTCAATAGTCAGCAAAACTAACAAATTGACAGAAAAGTAAGTACGTTGGCGCAATTAAAGCTAGCTGGCAAGGCTGTCATTTGTCCTTTGTCATTGGTCATTAGTAAAGACTTTAAGCCTATTTACGTTTCGTAACATAATTGGTTTATTTCTGCTAACTTACTTAGAGGAAGTGGCGAGTGAAGGATAAGAATTAATCACCAATGACAAATGACAAATGACAAATTCAAGATATTTGTGGTTTACGCAGATGCCAAGTAGTAGCTTGTTCATAAGCGTAAGCTACCTGAAACAATTGGTCTTCTCGCAGTACATTGCCAATTAGCTGTAATCCTATTGGTAAACCCTGGTCATCAAAACCACATGGCAAACTTAAACTAGGTAAACCAGCAAGATTCACAGGAATAGTCATCAAGTCAGTTAAATACATGCTCAAGGGATCAGTAGTTTTTTCCCCTGCTTTGAATGCTGTAGTGGGAGATGTGGGACAAACTAACACATCAACTACGCGAAAAGCCTTTTCAAAGTCTTCTTTAATTAGGGTGCGGACTTTTTGCGCTTTCAGGTAATAAGCATCGTAATAGCCAGCAGAAAGGGCATAAGTGCCGATCATAATCCGACGTTTGACTTCTGTACCAAAACCAGTGGCACGGGTACGAGTATACATCGATAGTAGGTTATCGGCATCAGGAGCGCGGTAGCCATATTTAACGCCATCGTAACGAGCCAAGTTTGCTGATGCTTCGGATGGGGCAATGATGTAGTAGGTGGGTAAGCCATAACGAAAGCGCGGACAGGAAATTATATGAATCTCCGCTCCCAAACTTTGTAATACATCTACTGCTTTGGTAACAGCTTGTTCCACTACAGAGTCTAAACCTTCACCAAAAGTTTCTTTAACGATCCCAATTCTTAGCTGACCTCTGGGTTTGAAGTCTGGTTTGAAGCTGGCGGCGTAGTTGGGAATGGCAACTTTGAGGCTGGTAGAGTCTTTGGGATCGTGACCTGCGATCGCATTTAATAATATTGCCGCATCTTCTACTGTGTTGGCAAATGGCCCAATTTGATCCAAAGACGAAGCGTAAGCCACCAAACCATAACGAGAAACCAAACCATAAGTTGGTTTCATCCCCACCACACCGCAGAAAGATGCCGGTTGCCGAATCGAACCGCCAGTATCAGAACCGAGAGCAACTACACATTCTTGGGATGACACCGCCGCAGCCGAACCCCCCGAAGAACCACCTGGAACTCGTGACAAATTCCAGGGATTAGCCGTGACTTGGTAGGCAGAGTTTTCTGTGGAACTACCCATTGCAAACTCATCTAAGTTGGTTTTGCCTACCATTACGGCCCCAGCATCTGCCAGCTTTTGCGTCGCCGTTGATTCATAAGGCGGCACAAAATTCTCTAAAATTCGGGAGGCGCAAGTGGTAGGGATTCCCTTAGTACATAAATTGTCCTTAATCCCAACAGGAATGCCTGCTAGTAGCCCGATTTCTTCTCCGGCAGCAATTTTGGCATCCACAGCACCCGCCTGCTCTAATGCCCGTTCTGCGGTAACACATAAAAAGCTATGTAATTTCGGCTCTAACGCTTCAATGCGCTCTAAAGCTTCTTGGGTAATTTCAACGGCAGAACGTTCTTTTTTAACTAGTTGTTGGTGCAACTCGCGGATGGATGCCATGATTGCTCTCTTTGTGACTCAAGTCATTGATTTTAGTACATATTGGCCGATATGGGTATTGGGAATGGGTATTGGGAATGGGGAATTGGGCATGGGGCATTGGGCACAAAAGGCAGAGGGGCAAGGGAGCAGGGGGTAAGGGGGAGAATTAAAAGTTACTTCTTTCCCCTTTGCTACCTTATTCCCTAACTCTCCACTGTTAATAAATAAGACTCATACCTCTAAAGAAATAAGTAATTGTGGGGTTGGAAAAATTGCGAGCCTTAAACAAAATAATATTAGGAATTTAACATCATCCGTAAATAGAGGGACTACAATCAAAACGGACAAATGTTTCATGCTCCAATAAAGATAGGATTACAAAGCTATGTCCGACTTAAATCGAGGAATTATGAAATTTGAGGGTGCAGATTCCCCAAAAGTAGTCACTATCTCTACCGTGTTGCTTCTGGGATCGATCGCTGCTCTCATCATCTGGGCGCTGCAAGCTGCCTATGCGCTAAACTAAAACCATTAGTAGTCTAGAAGGGCACTTGTCTTAAACGGTTTCCGTCGTAGCCAAGTGTCCATTCCATGACTAATAAATAAAAGCGCCCTAATTACCATCAAAAATTTCAGAAAAACTTTAGATTTTAGATTTGAGGTTTTAGATGGAAAATTTAAATCTAAAATCCAAAATCCAGAATGTTTGAACCTTGGGGTGTTTTAGTTATTTTAATTATCTGCCCCCTCTTGGGCGGATTACCCCTGATTGCATGGATAGCTTACGCGCTTACGGGTAAGCAATTATCACAAGTTGGTACACGAAACATTAGTGTATCAGCTGCCTTTTATCACGGTGGTAAGTTTGTCGGAATTCTGGCAGTCTTGTCAGAAGCTTTTAAAGGAATTGCGGCAGTTTTCCTCACCCGTCTTTTCTTCCCAGAGGGATCGTTTTGGGAATTGATTGCCCTGATCGCTCTGGTAATTGGTAGATACTGGATAGGCAGAGGAGCAGGTACAACAAATGTCGTCTGGGGTTTTGTCGTACACGATCCCCTGGTGGCAATATTTGTCTCTTTCTTTGCAGGTATTAGCTTTACAATTCTGCAATCAAAACAGGCAGTCAAATATGGGGTTTTGCTTCTCTTTCCACTGTTTGTAGCAATTTTGCATCTAAGCGATATCCCCAGAATGCTTGCTGCTGTGGCTTTAGCTGGTTTAATGGCCTGGATTTATGCAAAAATCCCAGATGATATGAACCTACCAGCTCAAGAGGCACAAACAGAATCGCAAGCGATGTTGGAATTTTTACGGGGCGATGTCTACAACGGGCTACGCCAACGCGCGATGGTTTCTTTAGATGAAGAGTTGGATGCTGCTATTGTCGGAGAAAAGGCGGCTACATTATCCCAAATTAAACGTTGGGGCTATCCAGTCCCGAAAGGATGGGTACTAGCGCCAATCGACGATCCAAAAGTGTTGACAGAATTTCTCCAGCCATCAGAATTATCCCCCTTGGTGGTGCGTTCCTCCGCTATTGGCGAAGACTCAGAACATTCTTCCGCAGCTGGGCAGTATGAAACAGTTTTAAATGTTACTAGCCCAGAGGCATTACAGCAAGCGATCGCTCAAGTTCAAGCTTCTTACAATCATCCATCTGCTGTACAGTATCGGCGTGATCGGGGCTTAAACGATACAGCAATGGCTGTGTTGATTCAACAACAAGTCCAAAGTGTATATTCTGGCGTTGCTTTCAGCCGCGATCCCATTACTCAGCAAGGTGATGCAATCATCATTGAAGCCCTTCCAGGCAGCCCGACGCAAATCGTTTCGGGAAAAGTCACACCAGAACAATATCGCGCTTTTGTCGTTGAAACAGAAAAATCCTCCTCTGTGCAATTAGAGGGTGAAGGACGAGTTCCCCAAGCATTAATTAAGCAAGTTGCATATTTAGCTTACCGACTCGAAAAACGTTATCATGGCACTCCTCAAGATATTGAATGGAGCTACGACGGTCAAACGCTTTGGGTGTTGCAATCTCGACCAATCACCACTTTATTACCAATTTGGACGCGCAAAATCGCTGCTGAAGTGATTCCTGGAGTAATTCACCCCTTAACATGGTCAATTAATCGTCCTTTAACTTGTGGAGTTTGGGGAGAATTTTTTACTATAGTTTTAGGCGATCGCGCTTTGGGGTTAGATTTTAATGAAACGGCAACTCTTCATTACTCCAGAGCCTACTTTAATGCATCCCTCTTAGGAAACATTTTTCTCCGTATGGGATTGCCGCCAGAAAGTCTGGAATTTTTAACCAGAGGAGCTAAATTAAGTAAACCGTCCTTGCAGTCAACCTGGGAGAATTTGCCAGGACTAGGGAAGTTGCTAAAGCGGGAATTAAACTTAGAAAAAGACTTCAAGCAAGATTATCACCAACGGTTTATTCCTGGGTTGTCGCAGTTAGCGCAAGAGAATGTAGATAATTTGGAACCAGCCAAGCTGCTAATCAGAATTGACTTTATTCTAGAGTTGCTGCGCCACGGGACATATTACAGTATTTTAGCTCCCTTAAGTGCTGCCTTGCGACAAGCGATTTTTCGGGTGAAGGATGGCCAAATTGATAATAGCGTGACTCCAGAGGTGGCGGCATTGCGATCGCTCAGTGCAATAGCTACAGATGCCAAGCAAGTATTGCTTGAGTTTGAACCACAGCAGGTATTTGAGCAGTTAAAGCAAACCCCAGAGGGAGAGAAAATCCTGCAAGAATTTGACGAATTGCTTCAGGATTACGGCTATTTAAGTGAAGTGGGAACTGATATTTCCGTTCCCACTTGGCGGGAAAATCCCCAGATGATTAAGCAGATGTTTGTGCAATTAATGCAGGGGAACGAACCACGATCGGGTGCTAAAGACGCGATTAATAGCATCTTTGCTGGTAAGCGCAAACGTTCTTTTGTCCAACGGCGTGTGGATATTAAAGGGCGAGTTACCGAGGTTTATTCACGGCTGTTAGCTGAATTGCGTTGGAGTTTTGTCGCTTTAGAGAAGATTTGGTTAAAGTCAGGCTTACTCCAGAAAGCAGGAGATATCTTTTTTCTCAACTTTGATGAAGTGCGGCGTTTAGTTGTAGGTGACGATTTTAGGTTAATTGAGGAGTTAGATAAGTTAGTGGAATCGAGGCGATCGCAATTCGTTCAAGATAGTGAGATCATTCAAGTGCCACTTTTAGTTTACGGCAATACACCTCCGCACCCCTTAGCTCCTTCTGCACTCTACTCTGACCAAATTTTACAAGGGATTGGAGCCAGTCACGGGCAAGCTGAAGGCAGGGTGAAGGTGTTGCGAAATTTACAAGACGTGCCAGAGATTGACCGAGATACGATTCTGGTAGTACCTTACACAGATTCCGGCTGGGCCCCTTTGTTATTAAGGGCTGGAGGATTAATTGCCGAAGTTGGTGGACGGCTTTCTCACGGTGCGATCGTGGCTCGTGAATACGGAATTCCTGCTGTGATGGATGTTCGGGGTGCTACATGGCTTTTGCAAGATGGTCAACGGGTAAGGATTGATGGATCTAGGGGTATTGTGGAATTATCTAACGATTTAAGACCCGAATGATTACCAATTCTCTGAAAGACTTACCAGAAGAATCTGTCTCTCACAATCCCGAAATCAAGAAAAAGGTGATGTTACGCTTCGGCGATTTGCCTCACCTAACTAACTTTTCTCAAGCGCGTTTTGCTCCCGGACAAACCGCACCAGGACACGCACATCAAGATATGTGCGAAGTATTCTTTGTGGAAGCTGGTTCAGGAGTAATTCATATTGATGGTACAGAATACCCCCTGCTTCCAGGGAATTGCGTGGCGATAGAAGTGGGAGAAGTACATGAAGTTGTCAATAGTGGCTCAACTGAGCTTGTTTTGACCTACTTTGGTTTGCGTGTGGAAAAATCAGCGTAATTATTGGAATATCAAAATATTAGTGAGGGTTCAACAATGTTGTGCCCTCACTAATATTTTGTGGATGTTGTTTAAAACAAAGATAAATTTGTAGAATCCTAATATACCAAAGGTGTAGCGCCGCGCATCTGACGTAAAGAATTTATACAAGCAGGACAATCGCAGCCAAATAAGTTGATTGCCACATTGCTTTCTTCGTCATTGAACTCCAGCATGGGAGCATCTTCTTGAGAAAACTCTATTTCACGCTGATAGTTAGGAATTTGAGCCAATACAGAAGCCCTGGCACATACTAAACCCACTTTATGTTTATTGCGGATACAAGATAGACGGTCTGTGCTTTGGGTTGCTGGTTCTGGCTCTATAGCTTGTGCTTGATTCAGCATTACCCCCATAGAGAGAATGGAGCTAATCAGCACAGGAGAAGAAAGCAAACTCAGTAAGAATTTGTTCATTGATTTTCTTATAAAACAATTGCGATCGCTCAAGTTATCCGATTAAATTTTACAGTGCAAGTAAAGCCTATCAGGAATATCACTAAGAGGTTGTTTGAAAAAGAGGTAAGGGAGCAGGGAGCAAAGAGGATACTTTTGTAGGGTGTGTTATCGCGTCAGCGTAACGCACCGTCAGAGATTTTCAGTGTGTTATGGACTTTAAGGACTTACGTGAAAATAAAGTATCAGTAAACCGAGTGTCGAAACCCGTCTGGTTGGGATACTCTTAACCCGCAGATCCCTTAGTCCTAACGCACCCTACTTAAGATTTACTTTATAAATAGTCTCTTAATGGATTGAGGCTTATCTGCTAGCTAAAAAAATCTTTGTGAGCAGCAACAAGCATTTGAGCCTGTCTTAAAACGTTTCCGAATAAATAAATAGGAATCTGCCAAGCTGCAACAGTAACTTCTTTAACTATATCTTGTACACTAATTGCTATTAATTCATGCTCTGGCGGCTCTCCTTCAACGACACCAGACCAAGTAAAAGCTAATAAAAAATCATCCTCTCCAGGCAATGATGCAATTAAGCATTCTTCTGGCGTTGGCTGGCAAATAATCCCATATTCATTTGCAAGTTCTACAAGTTTTTGAAAGTTGTTTATGTTCGTCATTTTTCTTTTGGATGTAATTGAATTTCAGCTTTAGAAAAATCATATTTTTGTCTCCATCACTCAACTTAGTTGCTCCATAGCATAAATTAAAAATTACGAATTATTAAGGAGTTATTGGAGTCTGATCGGGCTTAAGTCCAAAATCTTACCGCGATCGCTTGGTTGCATCAGCAACAATTGTTACTGTTTTAAAAAATTCTGAACTACCTACTTTTTCAGTTAACCTTATTTACATACACCTCCCTTCGTTATCATTTAAATATTGATGCCCTAACTTGATTCAGGCTGACGCAGTGCATTGAGTATTGCGATCGCTTTTGGGGGAACTGCTGTAAACCGAAGCAGAAAAAGATGCTCGTCAACATTAGACTGTTGGATCACCTTGGCATAGATATGTTCTTCTTCTGTAGGCATTTCTGCTTCAATCAATAGCTTGAGTTTGAGATTACTCAATATTTCTAAAGAATCTAACGATCGCAATTGCGCCCCTTTTTCAGATAGGCTAATCAATGCTCCCAGAAATACTTTGCCCACTGCATATTTTCCCTGTAAAATGGTGTATTTTACAGGTACTTCTTGATTGAGAACGATCATTTCATCATCATCATCAGGCAAGAATAAATTATATTTACCGCCAATGCCACGAATTTCACAAATTGTCACAGGGTGTCTCATCCCTTTGGGTTCTATTTGTAATTGCCCAGCAATTTGGAGGTCAATATTGGCATCTTTACAGGTATTTTCAGAAACTAAAATCTGTCCTCCCACTGTATAAGATTCAATTCGAGCAGCCAAATTAACATGACTGCCAATAACTGTATATTGAGCGCGTTTTTGAGAACCTACATTTCCTGCTACGGCTTCCCCTGTATTCATCCCAATTCCCATTTCGAGGATTGGGAAATTCATTTGTTGATTTTTTTCGTTTACTTGCTGCATTGCCAATTGCATAGCAATAGCACAAGCGATCGCTCTTTGGGAATCATCTATGCGGCTAATTGGCGCACCAAATATCACAAAAATGCCATCACCCATAAACTCATTAATCGTGCCTTTATATTGATTAATCACATCTGTCATTGTTCCCAAATAAAGATTCAAAATCTTTACTACTTCTTCAGGTGGCAATTGTTCGGAAATAGCCGAAAATCCTCTTAAATCAGACACTAAAACCGTAACTTTTCTCCGTTCTCCCCCTAGCTTTAACCCAGAAGGAGTTTCTAGGATATTAGAGACGATTTCATCAGTTAGATAGCGGCCGAGAGTTTTTCGCATCTCGGTAGCGCTTTGAGCAATATACTGAGTAAGTGCGATCGCAGAACCAGCAAATGCCAGCAATGAAGGGACAACGGGAATCCACCAACCAGCCAAAAACGCAAGAAAACTACCACCAATTAAACCGCCACCTGCTAGCAAAACACTAACAGCCATAAGGGTTTTCTGGTTGCTACTGTGGCGTTGTAACCAACACAAGCTAGCGCCAATAATTGACCAAATTAAAATTGATAGCCATTCTAGCGGCTCAGGTAAACACTCAATCGATGAACGATCGTCCATTGCCGTACTTAAAATTTGACTAATCAAATTAGCATGAATTGTTATACCCGCCATTCGTTCTGGATCAGTCAAGACATTACTGCTATAAGGCGTATAGAATAGATCCTTCAAACTCTCAGCAGTAGCACCAATTAACACCACCTTACCCCGCATTAAGTTTGGTGGGATGGGTTTATCTTGAACTTCGCCCAGAGAAACTTTAGTAAACTGTTGTATCCGTCCTCGGTAGTTCAACAGAACTTGGTAACTTCCCGCATCTGCTCGGACATAACCCCCATCATTAGCTTCAAAAATAGGGAAAACACCCTGCTTTAACTGCAAATAATTAGAGTTAGTTGCTGCTGGCTTGGCGGTAATCCCTTCAGGCTTTAAGTACAACAATGCCAGTTTTAACCCAAAGCTTTCGAGAATCTCGTCATTTTTTAAATTTACATATAATAATGCTCGCCGAATTTTGCCATCCCCATCTATGGGTAAATCATTTGACCCAATTTGAGCGAGTCGCTTTAGTTCTGGAGACGAATCAACTGCCGAACTATCAACAGTATCAGAGACTTTTTGGACTCCAATCAAATTTGGAGTAGATTTAAAGACCTTAAGTAAAGCTTCATGACCAGGATTGACGGGTAAATCACGATAAATATCTAAACCAATCGCTCTGGGTTGTTGCTGTTTGATTTTTTCTAACAAACTGGCAAGTTTTCCATCAGACATAGGCCACTGTCCCTGCTTGCGGACATCTGCCTCATTAATTTCAACTATGACGATGCGGGTATCAGGCGATTCTTGTGGACGAAGGAGAAAAAATTGATCTAGTGCTGCCAATTCCAACAATTGCAATAATCCAGTCAAGCGTAGTGCAATCACCAGGGCTGTAATATTAGGAACAGCAAGTAAAACACCACGCCATTGCCAGATTTGCGATTTCAGCTTTGCCCACATAAGATTTAGTGCTGAGTGGGGAATAGAGAGTGGGGAGTTGGGAATTCTGCTTTAGCCCCATGCCCTTCTTTCTTAGATGTGCAACAATCGATCAATGGTTCTGAAGCGATCGCACTCAAACCTACTGACTTGAAAAATTGTCTCCAATCCAACCTCGTTTTAAAATTATTCGGCTCAGTCCGGCGTAGCTGCACCAAACTAGTCAGCGCTTCATGCCAAATCCCAGCTTCTGCATAGATGGTGGGTAACTTGTACACATTTGCCTTTGCTAACGCCTCCGACAATGATGAGCCTGGTTGAGTGCGTTCCACCCAACCTTCTACAGTCGGATTGTCGCTGGAGTCTTGAGTATTACAAACAATTGTTAGATACCAGTGATAAGTTTTACCTAGAGCAAGTGCAGGGGAACTCTCAGGAAGTTTGAAGCTAATAATTCCAGGTTTATCAGGAAGCGTAAAAGATGTTTCATAAAATACATTTTGGTCTTCAGCTAGCAGCACAAACTTAGCTGTTTTAACTTGAAATGGAGGTAAATACCAGAAAAATGTTGGATGTTGAGCAAATGTCAGTCCTAATTTATCTGGAGGCATTAAGGGAGTTATTAGTTTTTTCCCTATTAGGCAAGAGCCGCCACGGGTAGAACCACCAGCACTTGCAGGAGGTTTTCCTCGCTGTGGTGGCTTAAATGCCTGACTAATTTGCCAAGTTTTGTTGGGATGGTACGACTGAGCATGTACCTGTGCTGTTAAAGCAGAAAGCAAACCCAAAGGTAAGGAAAAGGGTAGAAAATATAGGAATGGTTTAATCCGTTTCATATTGATAATGCCTAAGTTCTAAATTATTCAAGTGAATAAATCAAGTATTCCCAAAAGCAAGATCAAATTTTTCACTCAACTACAAACTATTGGGCATAGGGCATTGGTTATTCTCCTCTACTCCCCTGCTCCCTGCCCCCCTGCTCCCTGCCCCCTGCCCCCCTGCTCCCTGCCCCCTGCCCCCTACCTCTTCCCGCCCCCTCCCCCTTTTGGTCACAATATGGGAATATATAAAGTTGTAGCTAACCGCCTACGTAGAGGTTTAACGTGGATACCATTGAAATTCCTGCTCTAAATCGGCCAGTGGATGCCACGGTAGAAATTCCCGGTTCTAAAAGTCTTACCAATCGGGCGTTGCTTGTGGCTGCTTTGGCACAAGGTGACTCCATTTTAGAAAATGCCTTATTTAGTGAAGATAGCGAGTATTTTGCTAAATGTTTAGAGCAATTAGGCATTCCCATTACACTGAATCCTCATCTAGCACAGATCCAACTAGCGGGAAGAGGAGGTGAGATTCCAGCTAAACAGGCAGATTTATTTGTGGGTTTATCAGGTACTACAGCACGGTTTATTTCGGCGCTGGTGGCGCTGGGTAACGGTGAATATCGTCTAGATGGCGTTCCCAGAATGCGAGAACGACCGATGGGTGACATGCTGACGGTGCTGGAAACGGGTGGAGCAACTGTTAACTTTGAGGGAAACTCTGGGTTTATGCCCTACACCGTCTATAGCCAGGGATTCGCTGGCGGAAATTTTTGCTTAAAAGCGAACCAAACAAGTCAGCAACTTTCGGCATTGTTGATGATTGCGCCTTACGCTCAACAGGATACGATTTTTGAGGTTGAGGGTACACTGGTTTCTCTGTCTTACATCAAAATGACCTGTCGTCTGATGGCAGATTTTGGCGTAGAGGTAATTCAAATTGGCGATAATCAATTTCAGATCAAAGCGGGTCAACGTTACCAAGCTCAACATTATACAGTAGAACCCGATGCGTCAAATGCTTCTTACTTTTTTGCCGCCGCCGCTGTCACGGGGGGACGGGTGCGCGTCAAACATTTGACTAAACAATCGTGTCAGGGTGATATTCTGTGGCTGAATGTTTTAGAACAGATGGGTTGCCAAATTAAGGATTCGGATGATTACACCGAAGTGACGGGGCCGAAGCAATTGCAAGGCATCGACATTGATATGAATGATATCTCGGATTTGGTGCAAACATTAGCTGCGATCGCACCCTTTGCCAGTTCACCGATTACCATTCGTAACGTGGAACATATTCGCTATAAGGAAACTGACCGAATTAAAGCTGTTGTCACAGAGTTGCGTCGGCTAGGGGTTCAGGTTGAAGAATTTCCAGATAGACTAAAAATTGAGCCTGGCCCCATTACCCCGGCGGAGATTGAAACCTATCACGATCATCGAATGGCGATGGCTTTTGCTGTCACTGGCTTGAAGGTTCCAGGAATTGTAATTAAAGATCCTGGTTGTACAGCAAAAACTTTTCCAGATTACTTTACCAGATTCTTTCAAATGTTAGAACAATAAGACATTGAGTTAAATAGGCCGTTAAAAACCGCATCTACACGAGGCTTTACCCACCTCCGTGGGTTTCAAACACTCAATTTTTTTTAGCCCGCCTGCGCGGACTACCCTGCGGGAAGCTGCAAAGCGTCTATGTTTGTGTAGCCGCGAATTCCATTCACTGGGGCTTAAGTTGACACTAATGCTTCAGTCCTGACTACAAACGAACGTTTTTGATAAATCCAATAATCTTTTATTCTTGATCGTTCTACAAAAATATTTTGGTTATTTAGTGACTATTTATTAGGACTTACGCAAAATATCTCTTAAACTCTGATTTCCCCGTGCCCTCTGTGCCTCTGCGGTAGCCTGCGGCAAGCCACTTCTCTACGAGACGCTACGCGAACGTGTCTACGTTATTCCGTAACTCATGCGTAAGTCCTATTTATATTACAAACTTAAATTTGATGTTATTTTACCTCTAATTAAAGTCTACTTAAACTCAGGATTCTAATATAAGGTGATTCCAACTATTTGGAGACTTATTTCCTCTGATTCAAAAGAGAAAAATCATTCATTTTTATTACTGATTAGAACACAATACGCTTGGGTTAAGAAGAATAGTAGGTTGGGTTGAGCGTAAGCCTTACCCAACAATGCCTTGATAATTTTGGGTTTCGTTTCTCAGCCCAATCTACACAACTTTTATTTTTATCCTTAACTGAACCGTATTGGATTAGAACAGTAATAAATGCCAATTTGGGAAATAAGTAAATTAGAAAAAACTCTTTCTATACCTTGCAGTGTGAATTGCTTACAGAAGTTTATTCTGAGAAAAATTGAGATGAAATTAGTTCCAAAGTTAGTGCTTGCTACTGCTACCCTGACTTTAGGTTTTGCAACTGTAGATGCAAAATCTGTATCTGCTGCGATTATTAATTACGCCTTCACAGTTGATAGTCCTATAACTAAGGGAAATGGCTTTTTTAGCTTTGACGACTCAACTCTGAGTAATGACTATACTCCCGAAGCTACTATTAAATCGCTCTTTTTTCAATTTGATGGTGATTCTACCATTTACACAGAACAAGATGATCCGAATTACCCAGATTTTCCTGTTACATTTCAAACCACATCTTTAACAGGACAAACATCTTTTGCATTAGATTATCTGTTCAACGATAAATCTAATCCTGCCAGTTCTACCAGTTACGAAATCATCGGTGAAGATTTTACAATTTTCTCTAGAACTTCTCCAGATGCTGAACCCATATCAGGTAAAGTTTCCTATAGACAAGTACCTGAACCTACACCTTTAGTTGGCGCTCTCTTTGCTTGTAGCCTTGGCTTGATGATGAAGAGAAAAGTAACATTGATGAAAAAGGTTAAAATCTAACGTTCATTAAGTTTATATTAATGCTTTCTTTGCCAAAAATTAATCTCTTATTAGTAGGCTTTCTGTAGCAACATAACATCTAACACATTGATAATAAGAAGATAATTGGGAATTAAAACCTGATTTTGGTAAGGGAACTAATTACTAAGTTTGCCTACTATTACCCTGCCTTCTTTGTGTTAGCTGTTGCTGTGCTTTAACTTACCTGTTACTCAGGAGTAGAGAATGGTAGATTACCGGAATTTTGAGCAGTTCTTGCATAGTCGAATGAAACGACGCAACTTAATTATCGGGGCAGGAGCATTGTCTGGTTTAGCGATCGCTAACCAATTTTCTCCTCAAAGAGCGATCGCCAAAGACAGATTTTCCGATTATCCTTTCACTTTGGGTATAGCATCGGGTGACCCCGATCCCAACAGCGTTGTGATTTGGACTCGTCTGGCTCCCGACCTCTTAAATGGAGGTGGAATGCCACCGAAGAATGTACCAATTCACTGGGAAGTGTCTACTGATGAACAGATGAAGCGCATTGTCTCCAGAGGCACAGTAGTGGCAACCCCAGAACTAGCTCACTCGGTGCGAGTTGTGGTAGAAGGACTACAGTCTGATACTTGGTACTGGTATCGCTTTTTTGTCAAAGATTACTCTAGCCCCATTGGACGCACTCGTACAGCACCTTTAGCAAATGGCTACTTGAGTAAGTTGAACTTTGCCCTTGTCTCCTGCCAAAACTATCAGCAAGGATTCTACACCGCTTACAAATATCTAGCGCAGGACGACCTTGATTTAGTAGTCCATGTTGGCGATTACATCTATGAAGGGGGAATCTCAACCACTGGCCCCAGACAACACAATAGTTCAGAGATTTTCACCTTAGAAGATTACCGCAACCGTCACGCCCTCTATAAAAGCGATACCAACCTGCAAGCAGCTCATGCAGCATTTCCGTGGATTGTTACCTGGGACGATCACGAGGTAGAAAATAACTACGCCAACTTCATCTCAGAAATTGATAGCGAACCAGATCAAAACCCGGAAATCTTCCTGCAACGTCGGGCTGTTGCTTATCAGGCTTACTACGAACACATGCCGTTGCGTCCGTCACAACGTCCGGTTGGCCCCAATGTGCAACTTTATCGTCGGCTGAACTTTGGTAATTTAGCAACCTTCCATGTGTTAGATACCCGCCAATATCGCACCGATCAGCCTTGTGATGATGGTACTAAACCACGTCCTTGTGGACTAGAACCGAATGGAACCATTACTGGTAAAGCACAGGAGGAATGGCTATATAATGGCTTAGATAAATCACAGGCTAAGTGGAACGTTTTAGCTCAGCAAGTTATAGTTGCTCAGGTAGACAGAACTGCGGGGCCAGGCGCAACCTATAGTATGGATAAGTGGGATGGTTATGTGGCTTCCCGCGATCGCCTTTTGCGTTTCTTAGAACAGCGTAAACCATCTAATCCAGTAGTCTTAACAGGCGATGTCCATAACCATTGGGCAATAAATTTAAAGGCTGACTTTAATAACCCACTATCTCCTACGGTGGGAAGTGAATTCGTTTGTAGTTCAATATCCTCCGGTGGAAATGGCTCAGACACTATCCCCAGTTACATCGCAGAAAACCCACAGGTTAAGTTTTACAACAATAGACGGGGATATGTTCGCTGTAATGTGACTCCCACAACCTGGAAGACAGATTATCTTGCGGTGTCAGAGGTGGAAACTCCATTTGGCACGATTAGCAAAAAGGCTTCATTTGTAGTTACAGATGGTAATCCAGAAATAAAACCCGCCTAATCGTTTAATTCCCAGGTATCGACACTAGAAAATCACAGATGAACACAGAGAAATTATCAGTGTTCATCTGTTTTTTCCTTTTCAGAAAACTGACTTTTGCAAGTTGATACTTTCTAACGTCCACTCGCTTTAGAAGATTAGCGATCGCACTATAAATCAATATCGTTCAGTTAAGAAAAATAGTAGTAGCGCGGCAAGCCTAAAATATTGGGTTAAAACAATCTAGAAAATACACCAACAAAAAAAATATTCTCTGATGACTCAACCCAACAAATTAAGCTTGCTGCGCTACTACACAACTTTTAGTTTTTACTATTGATAAATTGCAATCCCCAGCCAGCAGGAACCCCAAACGGACTGTAAACCAGTTTCAATCCCTAATAGGGATTTTGATAAATTGCAATTCCCAAGAAAAATACGGCTATCAATATCAAGATAGTTTCAATCCCTAATAGGGATTTTGAGAAATTGCAATAAGTTTGCTCTGATGCCATGCGATCGCTCCTTTGAGTTTCAATCCCTAATAGGGATTTTGAGAAATTGCAATCTTTCCTTGTCATCCTGTTCCCACTTACTATCCTGTTTCAATCCCTAATAGGGATTTTGAGAAATTGCAATTTTGTCCCCCAAGGCGGTATAGGACTTGAATAAGGTTTCAATCCCTAATAGGGATTTTGAGAAATTGCAATCCCTAGTGGATGGTCAGGGTGTCCTATTCAGCAGAATAAGTTTCAATCCCTAATAGGGATTTTGAGAAATTGCAATAAGGAGCGATCGCGTCTGATTTGATGAAGTTCCAGTGTTTCAATCCCTAATAGGGATTTTGAGAAATTGCAATAGGCTTGGTAAAACTCAGGGGCACAAAGGTAGCCTTGGGTTTCAATCCCTAATAGGGATTTTGAGAAATTGCAATCTTATATGGTGAGGCTTCAGGGCTAGTTCCCTTCATAAAATCCGTTTCAATCCCTAATAGGGATTTTGAGAAATTGCAATATCTTCTTAGCCCACAGCTAGGGCAAATCAAGAATATGTTTCAATCCCTAATAGGGATTTTGAGAAATTGCAATGAGAACGCCGCCCATCTGGGCTGTAAAGAGTGTTTCAATCCCTAATAGGGATTTTGAGAAATTGCAATTCGTAGTGGTCGATCGCTGGATGCCTTCTAGTAAGTTTCAATCCCTAATAGGGATTTTGAGAAATTGCAATCAATTACATCCATCTTTACCTGAGCCTAAGAATTTGTTTCAATCCCTAATAGGGATTTTGAGAAATTGCAATATTGGTTTTTTGTAAAAAGCACGTCAACTAGTGATTGTTTCAATCCCTAATAGGGATTTTGAGAAATTGCAATGTCCGCAGGTCTTCAGATAATCGAACAATTGGTTTGTCCTTGTTTCAATCCCTAATAGGGATTTTGAGAAATTGCAATCATCCAAGCGCGTTCTGCTTCGTTGAGTTGTTCAAAGCCAGGTTTCAATCCCTAATAGGGATTTTGAGAAATTGCAATTTGGATAATTGCACCGCGAAGCATTTAAGCACTGGGTTTCAATCCCTAATAGGGATTTTGAGAAATTGCAATTCCGCGTTTCATTCGCTTGTTAGCGATCGCAGCTAAGTTTCAATCCCTAATAGGGATTTTGAGAAATTGCAATAAGGTCAACATCAGCAAGAGTCAGCATACCGCTAAAAGTTTCAATCCCTAATAGGGATTTTGAGAAATTGCAATTATTTATTTCAAAGAAAAGATGCGGGTATTGATGTAAGTTTCAATCCCTAATAGGGATTTTGAGAAATTGCAATCCTGCGTATTGGCTTCGCTACACTTCTGGTAGTGAGGTTTCAATCCCTAATAGGGATTTTGAGAAATTGCAATACGCGATCGCGGTTCGAGCATTTCCCCGTTATGTTCAGTTTCAATCCCTAATAGGGATTTTGAGAAATTGCAATCACTGATGTGCCAAAGGTAGATAGGCCCAAGAGATGTTTCAATCCCTAATAGGGATTTTGAGAAATTGCAATCATTTCAAACTCAGAAAACTGAAGCTTTGCCATGTTTCAATCCCTAATAGGGATTTTGAGAAATTGCAATTTGAATGTCACTTTGTACAATCAAGTCTGTCACGTCTGTTTCAATCCCTAATAGGGATTTTGAGAAATTGCAATTTGACCCCTCCCCCCACTGTGTGGTATGGTTGAATGTTTCAATCCCTAATAGGGATTTTGAGAAATTGCAATTTGTCAGTTCAAGCTGCTGTTCGTCAGGCTACTGTGTTTCAATCCCTAATAGGGATTTTGAGAAATTGCAATAACTCGAAAGCCCCGCGAGGAAGCTTATCAGTTGTTTCAATCCCTAATAGGGATTTTGAGAAATTGCAATCTTATAGCGATCCGTTTCACCTTCACTACCGACACGTTTCAATCCCTAATAGGGATTTTGAGAAATTGCAATGATGATTTTTGCTGCTGTCCCCGTCATTTACCTGTTTCAATCCCTAATAGGGATTTTGAGAAATTGCAATATTACATTTTGTTTTTGTGCTGAGGCAATTCTTGTTTCAATCCCTAATAGGGATTTTGAGAAATTGCAATCGGAGACTAAAGTTAGACTGAGCGTCTAAAACACCTGTTTCAATCCCTAATAGGGATTTTGAGAAATTGCAATCTTTACATCTTCACCTTGTCGTTCACTGCGATGTGTTTCAATCCCTAATAGGGATTTTGAGAAATTGCAATATTAACGACCATCCAAGTAGCAACAATAGCTATAAAGTTTCAATCCCTAATAGGGATTTTGAGAAATTGCAATCCCCGGTGCAGAGGGGAGTGAGCTAGTTGCTATCAAAGTTTCAATCCCTAATAGGGATTTTGAGAAATTGCAATTTTAATCCGCCCTGACAAAACCCTATACCCTCAAGTTTCAATCCCTAATAGGGATTTTGAGAAATTGCAATCACCCAGGGGATTTCCTTCCTGCGATCGTGGAATTTTGTTTCAATCCCTAATAGGGATTTTGAGAAATTGCAATAGAATCCTCGGAGTATTCCGTCTGGGGACGTATTGGTTTCAATCCCTAATAGGGATTTTGAGAAATTGCAATTTAATAGAGCTAATCAAAAGGGTGCAGGGCGATCGCCCTCGTTTCAATCCCTAATAGGGATTTTGAGAAATTGCAATTTTTTTAATAGTATCACCAGCATCATTGTCATACTCGTTTCAATCCCTAATAGGGATTTTGAGAAATTGCAATAAATTTAGCTTGCAGGCGATCGCTGTGAGCTAAGGAGTTTCAATCCCTAATAGGGATTTTGAGAAATTGCAATTCTCCTCCTCAATATCTTTAAGTTTTAGTTTCTTGTTTCAATCCCTAATAGGGATTTTGAGAAATTGCAATAAGGGTTACACCCCAGGACTGCCCCAATTTATCCAAGTTTCAATCCCTAATAGGGATTTTGAGAAATTGCAATCTGCCCTTCCCAATGACTGGATTGGGAAAAAGATGGATGTTTCAATCCCTAATAGGGATTTTGAGAAATTGCAATCGGGCATCAACTGTCATTCTGACCGATCGCCCATCAGTTTCAATCCCTAATAGGGATTTTGAGAAATTGCAATACCGTTCAACTGCCTCTGCCACGCCCCCTCGTTAGGTTTCAATCCCTAATAGGGATTTTGAGAAATTGCAATTTATTTGCAAGTGTGTGCTTTACCGCAGCTGCATACGTTTCAATCCCTAATAGGGATTTTGAGAAATTGCAATCTTAGTGTATCCTCCCACCTCAACATATTCACCATGCATCTGTTTCAATCCCTAATAGGGATTTTGAGAAATTGCAATCACTTGCGATCGCTTGCTACTTTCCCGCCAAGCGTTTCAATCCCTAATAGGGATTTTGAGAAATTGCAATGCGAAAAAAGATTCTACTACGGGGAAGTTTCCTAGGTTTCAATCCCTAATAGGGATTTTGAGAAATTGCAATGTAATTGCAACCGAAGATTGCACTTTATGACTAAGTTTCAATCCCTAATAGGGATTTTGAGAAATTGCAATTTTACATGTCAAGACTTGCTAAAGATAAAGAGTTAAAGGTTTCAATCCCTAATAGGGATTTTGAGAAATTGCAATATTGCGGCATTGAGGCATTCCAAAATGATTATTCATGTTTCAATCCCTAATAGGGATTTTGAGAAATTGCAATTATAAAGTATGGAGTGCTGGCGAGTATTCCGAAAGTTTCAATCCCTAATAGGGATTTTGAGAAATTGCAATGTTGGCGGCCAGCAGGGTCATCGACATCCTAAAAGAGTTTCAATCCCTAATAGGGATTTTGAGAAATTGCAATTATCTAAAGCAGTTTTAGGGTTCATAGCGACATTAGTTTCAATCCCTAATAGGGATTTTGAGAAATTGCAATTAATATTGAAGGCTATTTTGATATCCTCACCAGAGTTTCAATCCCTAATAGGGATTTTGAGAAATTGCAATCACAGGCTTCTGCTATTTTCATGATTCTGATTGCGTTTCAATCCCTAATAGGGATTTTGAGAAATTGCAATTCTATCAATTGTATGAATAGCGATCGCCATATCCGTTTCAATCCCTAATAGGGATTTTGAGAAATTGCAATAGCGGGAGCCTGAAACCCAAGCTGTATTTAGTTTTCAAGGTGCGGTTGCGCGATTCAAGGGCAATCATAGCATTAGAGAATTTGTTTGGAAAGAGTGCCAAAAAATTTAAAGGCTGAAATCGTCTTTTGGTAAGCATTTCAGAGATTGCGCGGATTAGGATTAGGCGGCTAATTGGTTGAAAACCTTACTGTATCTGGAATAGAAGTACTTTTTTGGGACTGTAGAATTTGTACACCTACCCTTCCGCGCATTTGAGATAGGGGAACCTAGCCAAAAGGTAACTCAGTAGAGAAAATTGTTTAGTCCCGTGGCTTATTCTTTGCCAATACAGGCAGCTTTTCTCTGACAAAAGCCATATAGAAGAAACATTTGGACAGCAAACGAATCTAAAATATTACGGTAAACTAATTCATAAATTGTAATATTTGTTGTTGTACTACTGTACTGATAACCAACAATAAAGTTTCCGCCAATTTAGGGTAGAGATGATGAAAGAAATAACACGCCGCAAATTTATCGCAACAAGCACCTTGGCGACGGGTTTTGCCTTGGCAGTGCAACCCATTTCTGCTCAAGTCACCGCTACCGATGCTAAGGGGTTGGTAGCTGGTGCAGTGAAAATTCCCGTCAAAGATGGCGAAATTCCTGCGTACAGAGCAGCACCCGCCACTGGTGAAAATTTCCCAATTGTCTTGGTAATTCAAGAAATCTTTGGCGTACACGAGCATATTCAAGATGTTACTCGTCGTTTTGCTCAGTTGGGATACTTGGCGATCGCACCGGAATTATTTATCCGTCAAGGCGATGTCACTAAGTTAAGCAGTATAGACGAAATTCGCCCAATTGTTGCCAAAGTACCAGATGCCCAAGTGTTATCCGATCTCGATGCCACGGTAAAATGGGCTGTGAAATCAGCTAAAGGCAATGCCAATAAATTGGCGATTACAGGTTTCTGCTGGGGTGGCCGCATTACCTGGTTGTATGCGGCACACAATCCCAAGGTAAAGGCAGGTGTAGCATGGTATGGGCGACTCGTGGGCGATGCTACCGAACTTCAGCCCAAGTATCCAATTGATA
This sequence comes from Nostoc punctiforme PCC 73102, assembly GCF_000020025.1. GTDB lineage: Bacteria > Cyanobacteriota > Cyanobacteriia > Cyanobacteriales > Nostocaceae > Nostoc > Nostoc punctiforme. The sequence goes on from NC_010628.1 coordinate 1,606,947, forward strand.
TTGCATCGGCGTTGACAGTCCCCATTCTCGGACTCTACGGTGGCAAAGATACGGGTATTCCCCTTGATACAGTAGAACAGATGCGCGATCACTTAAAGTCTAGTAGCAGCAAATCTGAGATCATCGTCTACCCCGATGCACCCCACGCTTTTTTTGCCGATTATCGCCCCTCCTACCGTGAGAAAGATGCTAAGGACGGTTGGAAACGTCTTTTGGCGTGGTTTAAGCAAAATGGTGTTTAACGGTATCGGTTTACGAACTGTGACTTTGAAAAAAGTTCCAAATTGTTTCACTGGCGTTCAGCCCCAGGTTTGCGTTGAATTTGTTTAGATTTTTGTCAGTTGAGGAACCACCAGGCCAGAAATGTCCACCGTTTATTACCGCTAGCTGCCAGACTTCTGAGTTGCCACTACAACCTGTGTAGATAGCGGTTTTCACTTTATCTTCAGCAAAGTCAGGAGATTTATTTGATGAAGTACATTGATCGTGCGATCGCCAAAAATCTACCATGTCTGAGATAGAAAGCAACGCTCCTCGTTGAGTACGATCGTCACCTTCATAAAGTACATCGCGATCGTTTGTACCGTTAATCGTTAACATCGATATGGAAGTTCGAGGCTGGCAATTAGATTTGAGTCTAACAGGGAGCGAACCAGCTACTGATGCAAAACCAGAAATTTTATCAGGTAACTTACAAGCCAGTGCTTGGGTAAGTATGGCACCTCTAGAAAAACCGGTGGCATAAATTTTATGGCTATCAATATTGATTTGCTGCTGAAGATGATTAATCAAAGCATTGACAAACGAAACATCATCCACCCTTCCTTGAGCGTTACCTCTAAGGCTCCATTTTTGGTCAATTCCATCTGGATAAACAACAATAAATCCTTTTTTATCTGCTAATTCATTGAAGCGAGTCACATTACTGATAGACCGACCATTACCATCATCTCCATGAAACACTAAAACTAACGGCATTGGGCGGTCTGGATTATAAGATTTTGGAGTGTACAAATAGTAAGTACGTAACTTTCCTTGATCGTATAGTTCTCCATAATTATCGCCACTCAAGATTTTTGCTTTAGTTATATTTTTTTCTTCAGCCTGAATGGAATCGCAGGCTGTCAATAAAGTAACTCCAAGTAGAACTATTACAACTTTTTTTAAAATCCGATAATTTTGATAGATATTCATGTGAATTAAATTGAGTTATGTGAGATATTTTTATTTTGTAAATCTTATTTAGTTTAGTAAAAGCTTTTACCTAATAGAGGATTTGCTGTATTGTTGTTAGTTTAAAATACTAAAAAATTATACATAGTGGAATAAAGTCATAATTTAAGCATGACTTTATTCACATTTAGGAAATCTGCTGTGTCTAAGGGCAATTAAACAATTCTTAACTACTAATGACATCCCAAATATAGAAAAGCCTCCCGACAATGAGAGGCTTAAATGTGAGCGGAGACAACTTGTTAAACTACGGCCTTGCAGCCAGCGCTCCTCCTAATGCAGAGAAAACGGCGGAGACGGATGCTGTGGCAAACAGCCACCACGCTGCTGTTGCTGCGGCTTTGCGGGTTTCTTCAGCTTGTCGCTGTGCTTGATGCTTCACCTGTTCTAGGCGGCGTTGGGCTTCTTGCTGTATGCGTTCTGCACGTTGCAATACTGTGTTGCGGGCCCGTTCAATTTGGTCGATGATCCGGTTGGCATCTTCCTCAGAGATGTCCTCACGAGAACTCATAATTGCTACTAAGGTCTCACGATCAAAAGAAGATAAGCGATCGCGCAGGGCATCAAATCCTGCTTGAGGATCGTCAAAAAATGTGCGGACATCGCGCTTGATACTATCGTAATTTAGTTCCGGGCGATCCAGGGAGTTAAGATAGTTGCGGATGCGGGCAAAAATCCCATCAATTGCATCTTGAATGCCTCGTTGGATATTCCGCACTTGTTCTACAAATTGATCCCTGACGGAGACAATGTTATCGGCAATCCGTGCTGCTTCTTCATCAGACATATCTTCCCGAATCTTCAGCAGGGCGATGATTGTAGAACGGTCAAAATGGGAAAGGCGATCGCTAAAACTTTCTACCCCCACTCGTGGATCGTGCAAGAGTAGTTGTAAGTCGCGTTTGATACCTTCAGGATTGAGTTCTTCTTTACCAGTTTGGCGCAGATACTCTTCCAGATAAGCTTTAAATGTTTCTGCTCTTTGCTGTGTGCGGGTAGCTAAACGACGAGGCGCACGTATAAAGTTACGAATCGAAGTTTGGGTGGAATCAATGATTTCATTGACTTGTTGTTCGCTCAAATCTTGACGTTGACTGAGCAACTTCACGAGTGTATCTCGGTCTAACTGCGACAATCGACGGCGCAGTGCGCTGGCCCCCTCTTTGGGATTTTCAAACAATTTGGTCAAATCTCGCTGAATACCTTCAGGATTGAGTTCTTGTTTACCAGTATTCCGCAGATAATCTGCGATCGTGGTCGTAACAGAGTCGTATTGCTCTTTGGCTTTATCCACTACAGCTTGGGGTGTGTGGCGAATGTTATGCCATGACTCTTCAGCCGCATTGATGATTTGATTAACTTGATCTTCACTCAAATCTTGGCGCTGACTCAATAATTGCACCAAGGTATCGCGGTCAAAGCGAGACAACCGCGCCCGAATTGAACTAATTCCAGCTTGGGGATCTTCTAATAGCTTTTTAAACTCCGCACGGATGGCATCAGGATTCAGTTCTGATTTCCCGGTGTTACGCAGATATGATTCTACATTCAACCACAGAGTTTCTGCTTGATATTGTGCTTGTTCAGCTAATCCTTTGGATTCTATCAAGACGCGATCGCGTTGTTTTTCCAATTCATCCAGAATGCTGTCTACTTCATATAGCTGGATATCATTCCGTTCTAGCAATATCTCCCGGATTTCTTGACGTTCAATGTGCGCCAGTCGTAATGTCAGGGTTTCATAATCTGCATCTGGGTCTTGCAACAGTGGTTTAAAATTCCGCTCAATGCCTTCAGGTGTCAAATCTGTTTTCGGGGTAACAAGCAGATAACTTTCTACTGCGCGTTGCAAGTCTTGGACTATTTCTCTTTCTTCGATACCTGTAACTGTCACCAGCACATCTTTGCGGACAACTTCTAGCCGATCTGCAATGCGCTGAATTTGGCTTTGGGTAAGTAGTCCTCGTTGTTGGAGAATTTTCACGAAATCGTTACGGGATAGTCGTTCTAGTTCTCTACGGACTATTCCAGGATCGGCTGCTGGGTCGTAAATGACATCACGAAATTCTTGGGCAATTCTTTCTGGGCTTAGTTGCCAAGCATAAGTGTTGTACAGATAATTTTCGACATCAGACCGAATTGGGCTATAGGGTTGTGATGGTGTTGGCAAACCTAGCTTATCTGCTTGTTGAGTGACTTTTTCTTTGGCTGTGGTAAGGCTACCCAAGATTTTTTCCACATCCAAATCAGGCAAATCTGCCCGTCCTAACACAGTGGCGGTTAAGGCGGATAGTGCTTGCTGGATTGAACTTTGAATTGGCCCAGGGGCTGCCTTTTGATCGGATTCTTTGGAACCACGTGTTTCTGCAACTAACCGATCCAGCTTGGCGTTGAGTTCATCTGTCTTACTTTGTCCTGCTGGAACTGATTTTAGATAGTCCATTAACTCACCCAGACGGTCTTCGTTGGGTGATTGTTGACTCACTACTTGTTGCCAAACCTTATATAAAGTATCAGCAATGCGGGTAACGTCTTTTTTGGAAAGGTCGGTGCGGCTGCTGACTAAATCGATAAATTTTTGGCGGTCAATGTTGCGAATATCTGGAGTCCCGGCGATCGCTTTTAATTGGGGATCGTTGAGTAAATTTTCAAAATCACTCCGAATTTTCGACACATCCAACTCTGGTGGACGCAGCTTATCTAAATAATCTTCTATGTTTTCCCGAATACTTCCAGGGTCGATGCCGCTTCCTAGTTCTCGACGAACGGCGGCGGCGGCGGCTTCAGCTGTTGCGACAACTTGATTATTGACAGCTTTCGCGCCTAGTGCGGCTGTAGCTGTACCCATAATCGCCTGGAACCCGGAAGTAGCCGTATTTACGACTGAGCCAATTAAGGAACCGACAGTAGTGGAACTTACCCAAACGAGGAGTAAAAAGTAAGCACCCCAAATTACCAAACCGAGGATTGCTCCCAATCCTGGATCTAAGATTACAAGGCTCAATTTAACTGCCAGGAAACAGGCAATTAATAGAGCGATCGTTACAGTGACTAACGTCCAAATCCCTACTGCTGTGCCGATTTTGCGAATGCTACCGCCCAAACTTCCGACTTCCCCAGAATCTGAATCCGAGTCAGATGAGTGCCCCAGATAGGAAATACCGGCTGCAAGGGAGAGATTAGTTAGAACTAATTGGAAAGCAAAGGCTAAGATCACGCCGGAGATTAAAGCCACAAAAAAGCGCGGCCCGGAAGTCAGAACCGATGCCTGTGCTGGCGTGACGTTTGAGGGATCTACTGGAACCTGTGCTAACCACAATAGTGGTTTGTAGAGTCCCAGCATGATTTCCGTACTTTGGAACATTGTATTTCCTTCTACTAAGTTTAAATTTGGGGAATTAAGATTTTCTTGAGAAGCAACTCTTAGTATTTTTGTCTGTACCTATGGCAATACCTAACTGTTTAGTTCAGAATCGTAGAATTTAGCTGTTGAAAGCATCTCTCCAAAGGCTGAAAACTATATACAGCAAAAGATATAAATTTTATTATCTAACGGTAAAACTAGTTAAAAATTGGGTTAATTATTGGCCGCCACACTCTTAATTTTAACTGCTTAATCAAAATGATTTATTTTGCCAAAGCTATAGTTTGATTACTAGAACTTTACATTTATTTATAATTATTTTTTTATCACCCTCTCAGGGTGGATTTGTCTGCACTAATATGTTGTTGAGTATCGTCCAGAAGAAGTGCCTGTAGTTTGTGCCTACAGGCAGAAAGCAATCTAGTTATAAATAGCTACATTAAAGTTAACAAATGAATTGTTGATGACAACAAGATGGCAACTCATTATTCCAGAGATTTGCCAATAGTTGCAAAAGAATAATTTGCTTTGGAATTTAGTCAGTTATAGTGTCCAGCGCGATGTTTTACATCTGATTGGCTGCTAGAAATTAAACATCTAAAAAGCTAAGAAATTTTGGAGAAACAAATGGCAACTCAAGAAACTCGGTCTTCTACTGATTTACCACCTGTTGCACCAGAATACAACGGTGTAGATCGCAACGCTTTTCTGTTTGGCTGGACTCCTCAAGCCGAAATTTGGAATGGTCGTTTGGCAGCAATTGGTTTTCTCGCCTATTTGCTTTGGGATTTAGCCGGTTATAGCGTTTTACGCGACGTACTGCACTTAGTTGGCTACTAAAGATTGAACCTTTGAAAACTTACTGGATATTGGAGAAAAAAATGGAAACTCGATCTTCTACTGATTTACCACCTGTTGCTAAAGCTTACAATGGTGTAGACCGCAATGCTTTTTTGTTTGGTTGGACTCCCCAAGCTGAAATCTGGAACGGTCGTTTGGCAGCAATTGGTTTTCTCGGCTATTTGCTTTGGGATTTAGCTGGTTATAGTGTCTTACGCGATGTATTGCACATAATTAGCTATTAGTAGCTACAGCTATATAAGACTTCTGCAAATAATAATCTAAACCCTAGTTTTCAAGTAGGGGCAATTCATGAATTGCCCCTATCTTTATCTAAAGCAGAAAGCGAAACAACATATACAAAGCCGAAGCTAACAGTTGCAACAGCATCACTGGAATGCCGTAGTGAAGGAAAGTTTTAAAGGAGATGCGCCGTCCATGCTGCTCAGAAATACCGGCAGCGACGATATTAGATGATGCCCCTACTAATGTGCCATTACCTCCCAAAGTTGCACCAAACATCATGGCATAAAAAAGTGGTAATACTTCTGGGGGAAACTGCCCTTGAAAATCTTGTGCTAGAACTTCTGCGGGTGCTAATCCCACAGTTACAATATATTGTTTGAGTAAGGGAACCATCCCCACCACTAAAGGAATATTGGGGACTACGCTCGATAATATACCTACAAAAAATAATAAAACTAGGGAACCCAGGATAATATTTTTTCCTAAAATTGCTGCTAATATTCCTGATAAACCATTAATTACACCTGTTTTTTCTAGCCCTCCAATTAACACAAAAATACTCATAAAAAATATTAATGTACTCCAGTCTACATCCCGCAAAATATTGTTAACTGAATCAATTTTGCTATGGTGAGATAACAGCAAAGCTAAAGCTGATCCTAACAAAGCTGCGGCAGCAGGCGAAACCGGAACTGGTAGAGTTTCTCCAACGACAAAAAATAGCAGGACGAAAAATACTATAACTGCACCAAAGCTTAAAGCTCGTGGATGATTGATTTGTGGATGTGGCAGTTCTTCTAAATTATCTAACTGGGTATTCCAAATTTTACGAAATAAAAATGGTAGTGTTGCAATTACGATAGCAACGGCAATTACCCCTCCTAAACTCAATTCCAATAAATAATCTGTAAAGCTGATATTCACAGCATCACCAACAATAAAGGTGGCTGGATCTCCAACTAAAGTTAGGAGTCCGGCACTATTAGCAACAAATACCATTAAAATTAACAAGGGAACAAAATTTATCCCCACTTCCTTTGCCATTGGTGGAATTAAAGGCGCTAACAACATTACTGTTGTGGCATTTGGTAAAACTGCACAGATGGGTGTCACAATAGCCACAATACCGAGTAATAGACGCTTGCCTTGTCCCTTAGCGAGGAGTAATATTTGAGTTGCTAAATAATCAAATATCTTGGTAGGTTCAAAAGCTCGTACTAGCACCATAACTCCAAAGAATAAACCGAGTGTTCCATGACTGTTGCCGATGTAACCAACAGCTTCTTCTAAAGTCATGACGTTGGTAAAAACTAATAACAATGCTCCTAATAATGCCGCAATCGTAAGATGTATCCATTCTGTCATCACTAAGATAATGACACTTGTAAATGTAATTACACTAAGGATTGCTTGCCAGTTGTCCACATCTTACTCCTGAAGTTTTATTTGTTGCAAATTAGCGAAAAAAGCCACCTAGTTTTAGGTGACTTATCTATGATTACAATTGGATAAAAATTACTGAAATTTTAAACAGGGATTATTCATCAATACAACTGGGAATACCCAAAACGGCGCAGGGAAAATTATAACCTAATGCTTCAATCATCGGATGATTAACAGAGTTGCAACCGAGGAATAAGATATCGGCAGCTTCTGATTCAACAACTTTTTTAAGTTCTGTAGAAATGCAGCCAAACCGTAAATGAGATTTGAAGCAACCTTGCCATTCTTCAGCCAGACTTCGGGCTTGCCAGAGAATTATATCTGCTTGTTGTAGGGGAGTTACCACTGTCTGCAATTTAGGTTGAGTTAATACCTGTGTCACAGACTTTGATACTTCACTGATTTGACATTCTAATGAAGGCTGTTGTGGAAAGCTCAAGATATTTGGATATTGACTGCTTTGATTGTCTTCTACCACATAAACAGCTTGAACTGTAACTTGTGCATTAGTAGCTAAACGCGTTTGATGGGCAATCCAGAAAGCAATGTCTAGCGCCGCATGACTGTTAGGAGATGCGTCATAAGCAACAATTAAATTAACTGCTTTTGCTTTTTGAGGTTTTTTAGAGAAAGGTTTTTTTGGTTCTGGCACTAGTACCATTTGTTCAATTAAGTCATTTCGACCTGTGGCACTTTGCAGACGTGCTAACATTGGCTTGATTTGCACAGCTTTACTTCTCCCAATGAAATGAATTAGTAATGAGAAGCAGGGGGACAAATTTTAGATTTTGGACTTTCCTGCGGAACGCTACGCGTAGCTTGCTTCCCCGGAGGGGTACGGCTACGCTCAGTCGAACAATTTTGGATTTTAGATTGAGTGACGATAACCAAAATTGCAAATCTTAAATCAGTCCAGGAAACCCCAATAATAACTGTATTACAGCCAAAGTCTTGGGGGTTCCTTCCATTGCCTACGGAGTTAGCTGACGGGCTAAGACTGGAAGGTGTCTCTCATAAGATTAGCCCCAAACATTGGTTCCTCCGTTCCAAATTCAGCTTTCATGAATTTGAATTAGGCTACCCACTAAAAAAAATGATAATCTAATTTACTCGTCTTGGGCAAAATATCGATCGAGGAAATTCAGAGCGTGATTGCGGAGTTCAAAATATTCTTTTGAGTTTCGCATGGCCGCGCGATCGCGTGGATGCTCAAAAGGAACTTCTAAAATCTCTCCTATACTAGCAGATGGGCCATTGGTCATCAAGACGATGCGATCGGACATATAAATTGCTTCGTCTACATCGTGGGTAATCATCATCACTGCTTGACGATTATTTTCCCAAATATCCAATACTTGCCGTTGCAATTTGCCACGAGTTAGCGCATCTAATGCCCCAAAAGGTTCATCCATCAGCAACATTTTGGGACGAATTGCTAAAGCTCTGGCAATACCTACTCGTTGTTTCATACCTCCAGAGATTTCATCAGGATATTTGTCAGCCGCCGCCGTCAAGTTTACCATTGCCAAGTGTTCATTTACAATGCTAATTTTTTCAGCCCGATTAGCATTTTTTAGCACTTCATCCACAGCTAACCGGATATTTTCTCGCACGGTTAACCAAGGTAACAATGAATAGTTCTGAAATACCATCATCCTTTCGGCTCCTGGCTGACGGATTTCTTTTCCATCAAGCCGAACTGAGCCGGAAGTGGCTTTTTCTAAACCAGCTACTATCTTTAATAGGGTTGATTTTCCACAACCAGAGTGACCAATTACAGAAATATATTCATCTTAATCAATCGTTAGATTAACTCCATCTAAAACGACAAAGTTATCTTTATCAGGTGTCGGATAAGACTTGACTAAATTTTCAATTTCTAAAAATCCAGTGCGGGGAAGAACTCCGGTCTGGGTATTAATAGGTAATGAGGTATATTCCATCATCAAAGGCTCCCGAAATAATTTAGTCAATCAATTTTGGATTAACTGCGACTTGTACCGAAAATCTAAAATCTAAAATTGCCAGGGTCAATATTTAAACTTGGGATTTAAGACATGAAAAAGTTAGTGGGAGCGTTAGCCCTGATAGCAAAACTATTCAGATAGCCCACAGGATCGCTGGGGTCGAAGCCTTTCTTATCTATAAATACTTCTGGTGGTTCGACCTTGTAATCATCCTTGGGGCACTGAATGCCCATTTCAGATGCTATTTCGCGGTATAAATCTGTTCTCCAGCCTTGTTGGGCTAGTTTGTCGGCATTTTTGGGAAATTCCTTAATTTGTCCCCACCGCGCTGCTTGTGTCATTAACCAGATACTTCGCGATCGCCATAAGAATGTTGAGTGTTCTCCTGGCTGTTTGGGAAGGTTGTCAGGAATATCGAAGAAAATCGTAGTATCAGCGGCTTTAATGGTGCGGTCTTTGCCATCAAAGCCGCCATAATTGTAGTTTCCGAGAATTCCCGGACTGGTAAACTTCGCAATTGGCGCACCTTTCTTTTTGGGTCTTGCACCTGTAAAGGAACGTTCTGTAAGCAGTTCAGCAACTTCTTGGCGGTTTTCTGCTTTGCTGCAATATTGGCAAGCTTCAATCATCGCCTTGACTAGAGAACGATAGGTTTTGGGATATTTATCGATGAAAGATTCCATTACTCCCAATAAACGATCTGGGTGTCCCAACCAGACTTCTTTGCCTTGTGCAAAGGTAAAACCGATGTTTTCGTTACCTGTTATTGCCCTTGTATTCCAGGGTTCTGCAACCATGTAAGCTTGCATTGCACCAATCCGCACGTTTGTCACCATTTGGGGGGGCGGAACGATGATGACGCGGAACTCTTTAAGCGGATCGACTCCTGCGGCGGCGGATAAGTAACGGATAAAGTATTCGTAAATAGAGGAACTTAATACTACCGCCCAAACTTTGCCTTCTGGCGGCTGTTTGTCAAAGTAGCCTCGGAAATCGCGCCCAAAGGCTTCTAAAGCGCCATCGCCATATTTTTCTTGATACTCGTACCACGGACGTAGCCCAAAATCCCACAGGAATCGCTACTACCGCTCCTAACAAAAAACCCAGTAATACCCGGCGCAGACTTGCGATCAACAACCAACCAATTCCCAAGTTACCTGGGCCTCTTTGGTAGAAGGGATTTAACATGTAGTCTAGATTAGCAATGAGTGCTTCTGGTGGAGTGGGCATTAATTCATGGTTGGCAAGTGCAATAATCCACCACAGCACAATTATTCCCAAGAAACCCAATACTGGTAGAATGAATACATCTCTGAGGATGACAGGTTTTGTCTTTTTCCACGCAGCTTGTGTTGCGATCGCTGCGATCGCAACCAAATTTAGTTGAAATATCATTTACGACCTCAACAGATTTAAGTGCAGGTACAAGAAATCCGAGCAGTACCAGCCTTGGACACCGATGAGATCGGAACATTATAAAAATGCCGTCTCTTCAGTCTCCTCCCAATGCCTACGAAGTTAGCTGACGGGCTAGGGCTGAGAGATGCCCTTCTTTTTAGAGTGCTGAGTAACGAGTGCTGTTAGCGGTAGCGGGGCGTTTAGCCCGTGCTGAGTTAACTCTTCACTTCTCACTTTTAACTCCTCACTTTCTATGAGATACGCCCCACAATTTGGTTCCTCCGCTCCAGCGTTATGCACTGTGACACGCTGAATTAGGCTGACTTACTCTAATGGATACTAAATTATGCACAATATAACATTGATGCTCAGTAAAAGCCATCTATCTGAGAATAAATATTGTTTATTTAAATACCAGGATTCAGTACCTCCCCTTACTTTTTGGGAATAAGTAAAATTTATACCTTTAATAAGGTGGTGAATGAACTCCTTGCACAGAAGGCTAAACAATATAGTTGAGTCAAGCATCAATATTGTTACCTGCTTGTTTGGAATCTATTAGCATAAAATATATTATACCTAGGAAAATTAAATACGTATAATTAATCAGCAAACAAACAAATATACAGAATGTATTTCTTTTGGTAGGTGGATTAAATTCTTAAACTTGGTAAAAGACCACTGCAATCGCTAAACTAATTGGATATGGCAGTTTGCTCATCTATCTCCTAGCTGAATTTAACATAATGGATTTTAGTCAAGTACTGGCTGAAAAAACGGACACCATCATCGATAAATGGGTTACAGCAGTTCGCAAGGATAGACGGATTGAAAGTGCTGATGACCTATCTTATACAGCAGTAAAAGATCATATCCCTGATGTTTTACAAGCAATGGTAACAGTGCTTTCAAAATCTCAGGATAGTGATATTCAGTCGATAGTTACTGCTAGTTTTCAGCATGGAGCTATTCGAGCAGAACAAGGTTTTGACCCAGCAGAAATTGCCAGAGAATATCATCTGCTACGAACGGTAATATTTGATGCCATACACGCAGATTTATTAAAGGGAACACCTGTAGATATAATTCGTTCCATGCGTTTGATTGACGCTATCATAGACGAAGCGATCGCTCGATGTTTTAAGAGTTATGTTGACGAACGCTTGCGAGAATTACAGCAGTTGCAGTTATCATTAACGCTCCACAATGAAGAACTCACACGCCTAATGAGCGCCAATCAAGAGTATCTTTCGCAACTAGCCCACGAATTAAAACATCCTCTAACTTCCATTATTGGTTACTCGGATCTGTTTTTACGCCAACAACGACGCAAGACACAGATAAAAGACACCTCAGCTAATTTAGAACATATTGAGCGGGTATTACGTAACGGTAGACAATTACTCCACCTGATTAACGATGTATTAGAACTTTCGCGCTATGAAGCAGGACAGATAAAACTTCAACTAGCACCCACTGATGTGTCTGAATTAATCAATAATATCTGTGAAATGTTGGAACCTTTAGCTGTTGGGAAAAATTTAAAAGTCGTAGTGGATTGCGATCGCGCTCCCAAAGAATTAATTATAGATCCTTTTCAGTGCCAACAAATTATTACAAATCTTATTAGTAATGCTATTCGCTATACAGAGTCGGGGACTATTATTATAATGTGTCAGGTGTTGGAGAACCAGAGATGGGCGATCGCAGTTTCTGACACTGGAATTGGCATTGCACCAGAAAACCAAGCCCAGATATTTGAACCCTACTTTCGTGTCAGTTTTAGCGATCGTCCCTATCTACCCGATAGTACAGGATTGGGATTAGCGATCGTTTCGCGGTTAGTAAAACTACTCCAAGGTCAAATTAACTTAGTTTCTGAGGTGGGAGTTGGTTCTACCTTCACTGTAATTTTTCCCTTACAAATAGAGAGTTGATTTCGTGCCAAGACGTAAAATTATTGTCCACACCTCTGCGTGAAATCAAAAAACATTTTTACAACAACCCTTGTTTTTTCAACTTAGTTAGCGCATCCTCAGCAGCAGCTTTCTCTGCTTCTTTCTTATTGCGTCCCTTACCTTCGCCATAAATTTTTTCATCTACCAATACTTTGGCTATAAATTCTGGTGCATGAGAAGGGCCTCCTATTTGTTCTGTAAAGTATTTGGGGGGATTTGGAGTAACGTTGCGTTGTACCCATTCTTGAAAGCGATTTTTTGAGTCTACATTAGAACGAGACACAACTATATGTTTAGGGTCTACAGAATCAAATAGTGGTTCTATAATTGCGCGAACTGCTTCAATATTGGAATCATTATCCAAATAGTAAGCACCAAGAACTGCTTCAAAAGTGCTACTAAGTAAATTAGGATTTTGGTAGCCTCCGTCTAGAATTGCGCCTTTTCCTAACCGCATCCTAAAGTCTAAACCTACCTCTTCAGCGAACTTTGCTAATTGCTTCTCATCTACCAACGCCGAACGCCGCCGTGTTAATTCATCTTCTCCCATTTCTGGGTGACACTTATATAGATATTCGCCACTTAAAAAATTCAGCAAAGCATCACCGAGGAATTCTAGGCGTTCATTATGTTCGCCTTCTCCGGGGTTCTCATGGACATAAGAACGGTGAGTAAGTGCGTGGCGTAGAAGTTTTTCATTATGGAATATTAGAATTTTGTGCATTTTTCTCTTGTGTTTTGTTGCAGAAATTGACTGTTGGGAAACTTGACAAGTGTTATTTTATTGAGACATGAAAAAAACCGCAAATCGCGGCGTGTTGCTAAAACCCAGTTGAATAGAAAACTGGGTTTTTCAAAGTTATATTAGGCAGCCGTATCTAAATCAGTTAAAAATAACTTCTGATTTTGCTTTTGAACTTTGCCATCCTTGACAGCAACATCAATAAACTGGCTAAAACTTTTAAATTTCTTGCCATCATCTGTACAAATAGATAAATATCCTTGATAGTTAGCACAACGTTGACGCATCAATCTATCAATGCGACCAAATACAGTAGGCTTACCTTGCATTGAGGCAATTTTGATAGCTTCAATTAAATACTCTATAGCCTCTTTGTAATTAATCTGAGACACAATATCTGTGTTTTGAGGTTGAGTCTTATTGGTATTGGCAACTAGCTGAGGTAATTCATCTACAAAATGGAAGTTATCATTACCAACCAGTTTAATCAACTTTGGACTCTCACTACCTCGTTGAGCAAAAATTTTCACCTTTTTACCCAAACTTTTGAGAATACAAATTAAACCGGCATAGTCCCAGTCTCCTGAAAGTAAGATAATTGTTGTCAGAGAAGGATTAAAGGCAACTGCTTTAACACAGTCAGCCATCAATCGATAATCTGCACTATTATTTGAATGATCGGGAACATCAACACACTTGATCCCAAGAATTTCTAGCTCATTTTTAGTACAAACTTGGTTTATATAGTGTGAATTATAGTAGACATTTTTGCAGTCTATACGCCCTTTGGATTGGGCAAATTCTAGCAAAAAATGACCTTTTCCTTTAATTAAAGAGACGTTCTGAATATCGGCAAAAATACCGACATAATTTTTCTGCTGGCTTGTTTGTTTTTTGGAAGATTGATCGGAATGTGGCATTGTAATGTATCCAGTATTGTTTAGTGAACTGGACAGATTTAACAAATTACACATCTAACAGTAGCAGAACTTTAGACTAGGAATTTGTACTTAAAAAGTACTTTTCTGTCATAAAGTTCTCATAGCGTAGCGTTTTTTGGTTCAAGTCTCAGCCGTAGAATTCCTGGCTTGCTACCAAGTTTCGCGTCATACCTTCCCCTGAATATTCATCCAAACATCTTGTCTTACCATTGAAAGTCTAGTCAATCAGTTGACCTGACATTGGGCTGAAAATTCAGCCGAAGGGATAACACGAAGCTCGGCAGGAAACTAGGAATTCTGCTGCTGAGACAATACCAAAAACCTGCATTATACAGTGTGGTTGTTTGTTCTGTCTTAATATACAGAGTTACATAGATGACCCTGAATTGTCAACATACTTATTTATAAAGATTCGTAAAAGCGATCGCCTGTCATCCATGAAGTTTAAGAATCATCTATGATATTCTCTCAAAGCCAGCATTTATTTAAAAATTTTCTAGTTAATAAATAATTTACGATTTACTTTGCGCGATCGCACTATATAAAATACCTAAAATTTTCTTAACATCCTTAATATAATATTCACTCAAATCAATCGAAACTACATTGCCTTCAAGCTTGAGAAATTGCCAGAGTGTACCTATAGTAACAGCACCATATATAGCTTTAATTTGATTTCTACCTCTCTCGTTAAATAACTGAGCAGCTACCATTTCGGCAATACATTGAGCTAAACCAGACCTCAAATTTTCATTTTTACTTTCTACTAAAACAATCACTGGACTGCGTACAAGCAACTGCTCCGAGGAAAGACTCAAAATAAAATCACAAAAGCCATTTAGTCCTCGTTGGCTATCAACAGTAAAATCAACTCCCGAAAAAAAGCTTATTTCATAATTAAATTTGCGCCTAATTTCTAATAAAATTGGGCTTATTATCATTTCACTACGAGCTTTTTGGAACTTATCGCTACTGCTAAATCAACATTTTCCCTAAGAATAGTAGATAATAAATCACTACACTCTTGTTCCTGCACATTTGCGAATAGTCCCGATGATTCTTGGATAATTAACCCAAAAGAATCAATAACTTCAATAAGTTTAAAATCACTATAAGCCATAAAACTTACTCCTTGTCTTATGACTGAATACAATAACAAAGTTTAAAAATGCAGCTTTGGCGGAAACACCTTAGCTAAATCAAGAGATAAATCAGGAAAGCAGGGAAAATCTATTACCTCATTTGACAAGAAAATTCGCTTATTTGAATAACCATATTTGCCTTGACTATCCTGATATGGTTCACTGTAAGCTTCCAAATAATTATCGAATAAATTGAATATCCAATAATCAGTAATACCCGCTTTAGCATAGAGAGGTATTTTCACATCTTGATCATAAGCTAAAGAAGAATCGGAAACCTCCATCACCAATAACACATCAGTCGGTTTAGGGTGAGATGAGAGATAATTATCATCTCGGTTTTGAACAATCGCAAAATCTGGTTCAGGTTCGCTGTTAGGTGGTAAAGTAATCGGGGCTTGAGATTGTAGAGTTGCCCTATCTCCTACAATCTTTGGGAGTTGTTTCCATAAATTTCTTAGACAAGTTTCATGGGCTGTACCTTTGGATGCCATTTCAATAATTTCCCCATTAATTAATTCAATGTGGTCATCTTCATGGAAAAAGCCCAATTCTCCAAGCCTGTGGTATTCATCCAGTGTGAAGCGTTTAGCCTGAGCAATACTCATAACCTTACCTTTCTCTCATTGCCATAATACTTATTCTAAATGTGCCAGAAATTGGTATGCTAAAGGCCGAGACTCGCTATGAAAGCAAACAATGCCTGCGCCTACTATCAACCCCACCATCACTGCCTTTCCCTTGACAGCCGTAGTCGGTCAAGAAGCAATTAAATTAGCCTTGCTGTTAGCCGCAGTTGATCCTGGTTTGGGAGGAGTAGCGATCGCAGGTCGTCGTGGTACGGCAAAATCTGTAATGGCTCGTGCTATCCACGCTCTACTACCGCCCATTGAAGTTGTTAAAGGTTCAATTAGTAATTGTGACCCCAACCACCCCGAAGAATGGGACGATCAACTATTGGCGGAGTACGCAGACAAAGACATTCAGGATGTTCCCGTTGAAATTATCCCCGCGCCTTTTTTACAAATTCCTTTAGGTATCACCGAAGACCGACTATTAGGTTCAGTAGATGTTGAAAAGTCGGTAAAACAAGGTGATACCATTTTTCAGCCTGGATTACTCGCTACAGCAAATCGAGGTGTACTGTACGTAGATGAAATTAATTTATTAGATGACCAAATATCAAATCAGCTTCTAACAGTATTATCTGAGGGACGCAACCAGATTGAACGGGAAGGGATTAGTTTTCAGCATCCGTGCAAATCCCTATTTATTGCCACCTACAACCCAGAAGAAGGCGGATTACGGGAGCATTTATTAGATAGAATTGCGATCGCACTCTCTGCTGACGGTGTACTCGGCTTAGATCAAAGAGTAGCAGCAGTTGAACAAGCGATCGCTTATTCTAAATCTCCCCAAGACTTTCTCAAACAGTACAACGAAGATTTAGACTCCCTCAAAACCCAAATCATCTTGGCACGGGAATGGTTGAAAGAAGTAATCATCACCCATGAACAAATTGCTTACTTAGTAGATGAGTCTATTCGCGGAGGAGTTCAGGGACATCGCGCCGAGTTATTCGCCACGCGGGTTGCCAAAGCTGCGGCGGCTTTGGAGGGACGAACAACAGTTAATGCCGAAGATTTGCGCCGTGCTGTAGAACTGGTAATTGTACCACGTGCCACAGTTGTGCAGACACCGCCACCCGATCAAGCACCACCACCGCCTCCACCGCCGCCACAACAGAACCAAGAAGAACCCCAGGACGAATCAGAAGAGGAACAAGAAGAACAAGAAGAACAAGAAAATCAAGAGCAAGAACCCCCCAGCATCCCGGAAGAATTTATCTTTGATCCGGAAGGGGTAATCCTTGATGACAACGTGCTGTACTTTACCCAAATGGCGAAGCGGCAAGGTAAATCTGGTAGTCGCAGTGTCATCTTTTCCGATGACAGGGGACGCTACATTAAGCCAATGTTACCCAAGGGAAAAGCGCGACGCATTGCAGTAGATGCTACCCTCAGAGCAGCTGCTCCTTATCAAAAAGCACGCAGAGAAAGGCAACCAGATAGAAAAGTTATTGTCGAACAATCTGATATTCGCTCGAAACGCCTGGTACGCAAAGCCGGGGCGTTGGTAGTATTTGTGGTAGATGCTTCTGGCTCAATGGCCCTGAATCGAATGCAATCGGCTAAAGGTGCAGTGATGCAACTATTAACAGAAGCTTATCAAAACCGCGATCAAATAGCATTAATTCCTTTCCGGGGAGAACAGGCAGAGGTATTATTGCCTCCAACACGTTCTATTGCTTTGGCGCGTAACCGTTTGGAAAGGTTGCCCTGTGGTGGGGGTTCGCCCTTAGCGCATGGTTTAACTCAAGCTGTACGCGTCGGCTTAAATGCCCAGATGAGTGGAGATATTGGGCAAGTTGTCCTTGTAGCAATCACCGATGGGCGGGGTAATATTCCCTTAGCGCGTTCTTTAGGTGAACAGATTGAACCAGGAGAAAAGCCAGATATCAAAGGAGAATTATTAGAAATTGCTGCTAGAATTCGTGCTTTGGGGATGCAACTATTAGTAATTGATACGGAAAGTAAATTTGTGTCTACTGGCTTTGCTAAAGAATTATCGCAAACAGCAGGCGGTAAATATTATCATTTGCCAAAAGCGACAGATCAAGCTATTGCTGCTATGACCAAAGGTGCGATCGCTGATTTAAAATCTAGATAATTAGTCATTAGTCATTGGATTTTTGACTCAGCATGACTACGAACCAGTGGGCATTACCTGTGGTTGTAAATAGCAAATCAAATCCTGGATTCCCTTTTGCAGATAGCGCGTTACCGTCATTGGACTAGTACCAATGTTCTTAGCGGCATCCTTGCGAGAAAGTTCCTTCAAAAATACCATTTCGACTGCCATACGGGGCTTTTCTTCCAACATATTGATTGCACCTTGCAGTTGTTGGCGTTCTTCTTCTTGTTGTAAAAGAACATGAGAACGAGGACAAGGAAGTGCTTCACCCAAGGTTATTTGGCAATCAACATAGTTAACTGCGGTTGCATCTAAACTTAAAGGCATCCGATTTTGAGCGGCTAACTTGGTTTCTTGCCATTCTTGTACAGATACTCGAAGTTCGCTGGCAATTTCAGCATCCTTAGGTTGGCGACCTAAAGACATTGCTAAGTCCTTGCGAATCTTTTGTCCTTCATTGTATAATTCTTGCCAACGACGGGGAATTTTTAATAGAGTACTGCGATCGCGCAAAAAGTGCAGCATCTCACCGCGAATGTATGGTACAGCAAAGGAACTAAAAGCATATCCTTGGCTGGGATCGAAACGTTCAATAGCCCTAATCAAACCAAAATACCCAATTTGTTCTAAATCTTCATAAGGTTCATTACATTGATGGCTGAATTTATGAGCCATCTTCCGTACTAAGCCAGTATGTAACTGTACAAGTTTATTACGAAGTTTAATAGAAGGATTCTGGTGGTACAAGTGTAATAATTCTATACCATCAGTTCGTAAAGAGGACTCACTTGTTGCCATATACATTCCTTTGTTGAAACTCCTATTCCTCAGAAAATGGAGTTGCGTATATTTTCTTCTAAGCTGTTATTATTTTGCTCAGTCAGGGAAGAATAAGCCATCGTCGTTTCACTGAACTTATGAGGGGTCGAACTCCATAATTCAGTATTTGTACGCATGATTTTGCTAACCTTTCTGTTGCAGGTTATTTTTGTTTTTTACATAACTCTTGAATGGCACATAATCTTTAGCTTTTGCAACAAAAACTAGCTATTTATGCTGAACAATGCATAACTGACCGAATAGCCATCTGTCATACTGAGAGCAACGTAAATCGGTACTGAATTAATCGCAAAAGAGACTGGGCAATTTTATCTTTTACTACGCATCGTCATTAATAAAGGTCGAAAATCCAAATTGAAAGTTGGGTGGAAGAACAAAACCTAAGCTACAAAAAACAGAATTCCGACTCATTTTTATGGGAATTTGTACTTAGTTGGGTTTTGAGGTACATTTCTATTCAATATTGGTAAGATAGAAACTTTGGAAACTTAGTGGAAACATGGAAACAGGTGATTGACATGCCAGTTTGGTGGGTGTCACACTTCTGCTAAACAGGAGGGTGAACAATGAAAATCACCAAACACCGACAAAAAATTCTCGATGCACTTCAGCAATGGTTTAGTACCCATAAACAAGGGCCAACTCTAGAAGAGCTATGTCAAGAACTCGGAATGCAACCACGTCAGAAAGCAACAGTTCAGAAGTGGTTGCAAACTATGCGCGATATAGACGTGGAATGGGATGACCACAGCGCCCGCAGTCTTCGCCTCCTTACATCTGAACCGGAAAAACCTTCCTTACAGCTATCTGTAACTGACACTCTGCGGTATTTAGCTACTGGTGTGGTGCAGTGGGAAAAACTTGAGCTAGAAAAGCGAAGTCAAGTACCAGAAGCCCTTCGCATTGGAATGTCCCGTATGTACTTAACTTCTTTACTACGGGGAGAACAAGCCCCAGAGAACCTACCACAATTTTTTGATTGGGCGGAAACATCAATTACTTCTTGGAAACCAGCCCAAGAGATTAAATATCTTTCGCCAGATGTCAGCGTTATAGAAGACGGAGTAGTTTCCGATTTTGCAAGAGAATGGCAAGTTTCAGGTAATGATGTGGTGGCGCAGGTACAAGAGTCAGTACTGAAAGATGTACTGGAATACTGTCGGGGAAATCAGCTAGAAGATGCTTATCGCGCTTTTCGACTACTAATCATTTCTAAACCCACTCTTCATTACTCAGAATATCGGCAACAGCTACGTTTACCAGAACTCAAACCACTGCGGGAGTTATTGTCACGGTTAGAAATCTATGTCGATATGGATAAGTTGGCAGAGGGCAGCGTTTATCATCTGTGTCCGCGTTGCACATACTTGCAACGCCAACGCCCTGATGGTACATATACCTGCCGTAACCCTTGGTGTGAAAGACTTTGTGCAACCAGCAACTTTCAACCATTGCCACCTATTTCTAAAGAAAAAGCAGCAGACTGGAAAGCTGTTACCCCTGGTGTGCATTTGTACGGTACGCTTCCAGGAATTTGGGAAATTCAACTTCAAGAAGAACTTACAAAATTGGGTTTGCGCGTTACTCTCTGGCCTTTTGTCGATGAATTTGACTTACTCGTAGAGTTCCCACCGAAAGTTCGCTGGGCAATTGATTTTAAAGATTGGGCATCCGTGGATGAAGAACGTTTGCGAAAGGTGCAGTATCGGCGTGATGCAACGGAAACTTTTGTAGTTTTTCCAGATGAACGCGAAGACTATTTGCGGATAAAGGTAGTGCGCGAACAACTAGAACCTGAACTTGAAGGGGTGCGCTTGCGCTTATTTAGCGAAATCATCACTCAGGCTCAAGCAATTTTAGGGAAGAAAAAATAATGCGTGACACCATTAGCTGGCGCAAGGATCTGTGTAAAAAACTCCGCAACTCGGATGAATTACAACAGCATACAGTATCTAGTTTAGTTAACGCAGATACCAAGGTACAACAGCGAGAACTTAAGCGTCTTGCCCAACTCATTGCTGATGTGGAATTGGGATTAACCCTACTTAAAGAAGTAGCACCAGAAGAACCTGCAACTTCTGTGGAAGCCTTGCTCAAAGGATATCGTTTTCCAGTTGAACAACTACAAAGCGATCGCAACTGGCAACTTATACAAAATGCTCGTTTCTATTTGATTAAGCGTAAAGGCAGACAATGGCTGCGAGTTCTTCAGGAGTACATCAACTTACCTGAAATTATTAGAATCTACTGCCTTGAGGAGGCAAGGAATGTTCCTCAACCTATTCCATCCAGTACCTACCCAACTCGTTTAGAGAATATATATCTTCCAACTTTATTAAAAACCCCACAGCATAGACAACGAAAAGTTAAATTAGCAGATGAGGGGCGGTGGTATGCCAAGATTTCCCAAAAAGGTAACTCTCCAGTTGAGGTTCCTATTGATATTCCCAAGGAAGTTGCTAATATAGCACCTTCGTCTGTAGTATCCCTTTGTCGCACACGGACTAAGCAGAATCCACAGTGTAGCGTTACCCGTGAAGAATTAATACTAGCTGCCCAAGAAATGGACGATAAATTGTCCCAATTTGGGCAACAAGAAAATTATCGTAACCGCTTGGAAAATATCCTCTTCCAGCTATACGATGCTGAATCAGATAATTTCCAGCAAGGTAATCAGCTAACTTTAGAAGGTCTTATCCACATTGTCGGGCTTTTGAATGTGGGTAAGTCTACCCTGTTGGAAATTATGATTTACTTCTTCGCTAAACAGGGAGATCGCTGTGGGTTGATGGTGAATGATGTTGCTACAGCAGTGCGCCTCGCTTCTTTGTTCTGCCACAAATTAGGAATTCCTGCTGCACCAGTGTTGGGTAGTAAACGCCAAGAGCAACTGGCAAAAGTCTACGAACCTATTCTCAAAAGTGAGGGTAAGGAAATTACTAAGGGAGGGATGCATCCTGCATGGCGTTGGTTTAGTCGAGTCTGCCCACTTTTAGCTTTAGTGCAATCAGAAGATAAGTGGGAATTTGGCAATGAACCTTGTCACAAGCTTTATCAAAAAGTTCTTGTAGCTGATAATGATGATTCTGATGATGAAGACTGGCAGGAAAGTGATGAAAAATACACTTGTCCCTGTTATTACAAATGTCCACGTCACCATTTAGAAGACGATATTGCTACAGCTTCAGTATGGATTTTCACCCCTGCTAGTTTCATTCATACTCGTGTACCCCGCCAGGGATTTGAACAAGACTTGACTTTTGCTGAGGCTGTTTATCGAGAATGTAAATATCTATTTGTTGACGAAGCCGATCGCGTGCAGATTCAGTTTGACGAAGAGTTTGCCCCTGATGAAGTCTTAGTCGATGGTTCTGGAAACTCATTTTTAAATAAACTCGGACTTAACCTGGCGACAATTTACAATTCCGATCGCGGTGATATGGCAGGCGATCGCTTTCTTGGTTGGACAAGCGCACATTACCATACCCAAAATGCTACTAACCGCATCTATCACCTACTCCTCACCCACTCAAAATTGGTTGCGTGGTTGGGGCCACTTCCCTTTACAGGTCGTTCTCTATTTGCTCGGATTATCCGTGACCTAGTTGATCCGCCTGAGATTCCTGTCTCAGCGAAACCGAAACTAACTCACCAACAAATCATGGAAGAACGGCGTAAACGCATCATTGAAGCAGACTTAGCTCCCACAGAGCAACGTCGCCGCCGCAAACAAATGATGGATCAACTAGATGGATTTTTACAACATCCGCTCAATCCCCGTCGTGGTGGTGAACTTTCAGGTTTGGCGTTGACAATACTAACTGCGGAAGATGACCGTCAAGCCTTAGCTGAAATTGCTCCTTGGTGCAAAAGATGGATAGAAATCCATAATCTTTCCCTACCAGATGAAACTCAATTTGAGAAACTAACCCGAAATCTCCAATTTGCGATTTTAGTCACCATACTCGACAACCGGCTTGGTTTTATAGTTGATAATCTGAGCGACCTCGGTCGCGTAATTAACTTACACGATTCAAGCCAAGACCTTTTACATCGTCCACCGGATGACTTCCTCCCAGTTTTACCAGAATCGCCAGTGGGAAATATTCTAGGTTTTTTGTATAAGCAAGAACGTAGTGCTAAACAAGCTGGCAAGTTAGACTATTTTCGCTATGTGGGTGTAGGTCGTGCGTTACTGTTAAATTTCCCAAAACTGTTTGCAGTTGACGATTGGCAGGGCCCACATACTGTTTTGATATCAGGTACTAGCTACGCTCCAGGTTCGCCAGCCTATCACATCAACATAAAACCCACTATATTGTTGCAATCTAGAACTGGTGAGGCAGGTATAGCTGAAAGTCAGTTTTTCTTTAGTCCCAAACAGAATCCGCAAGCCAACTATATTGCTTTATCAGGATTACCACCTGCAAAACGCAAACTTGCTGCTAAAGAAATGGTGGAGGCTATGTGCTACTCGGTAAGAGGTGGAGAGAGTTTTCTAGATGGCGTATTTGAGGATTTAGAACAGCGAAAACAACAGCAAACAGAATGGTGGAGCGATCGCGATCGCATCTTGATTGTCGTGGGTAGCTACGATGAATCCGAATGGGTCACGTCTATCTTACAATCGCGCTACCGTTTCGACGTAAACATCAACGATGACGGTATTGCCACCCTCCGCCGTGACAATGCTCCTACTCATCTTCATGGGATTCTGCGAAGCGAAATCAGGAATTTACAACATTTACCTACCCAAATTGTAGTTGCTCCTTTGATGGCTTTAGAGCGGGGTCACAACATCTTGAATGCTCAAGGTAAAGCTGCATTTGGTGCAGTGCTGTTCCTCAACAGACCTATGCCAGTACCTGATAACTGGCAATCTACTGTTCAGCAACTCAACGCTTGGGCGCTGAAACACGAAAAAGATTCCACTCTTTATGAAGAAGCTCAATCAATATCGGGGAACCTAACCCTAACTCAGATTGCAGATATTTTCTACCAGAATGCTGTTGCCGAGATGGTCAACTTGAACTATACGGCGTGGGCTTTTAAGCAACTAACACAAGGAGAGCGATCGGTACTTTGCTGGACTCAGTTAGTGAGTATCTGGCAAATCATCGGGCGTTTAGTGCGTGGTGGAGTACCAGCAGTAGTCCATTTTATAGATGTGAAATTCGCGCCAAATTCAGCCATTGGCGAACAAGACAGCGAAATTACTTCACTTTTGGTTGCCATCATCAAGGTGCTGGAACCCTATGTAGAAGGTGAGGATGTGCTGGCGCGATCGCTCTATGGAGCTTTTTTGAATGCGTTGAAACAAATGAGAGAAAGAAACTTAAACTATGACTAAAATTATTCTTCCTGGTGCTTGGGAACTTACTGCAACAAATCCAACATACAAACTCTCTGCAATCTATGTCCCTATTACATGGCGACAAGTCGCCAACAACCTTGCTCAACAGCGTGCCAGACTCCAAGGTAAAAGTTATCGGGCTGTACCAGTTTATTCCCTCGACCCCCTGGTAGTTGGTAGTTTTCCCAAAATTATCAAGACTTTGCGTAATGGCTGGCAAAAAAGCAGTTTACCTTGGCTGTTAGCAACAGAAACCACAGACATTTCTGACTTAGGTAACTTGATCAAAGATTGGTTAATAGAAGAATTTAGTACCTTGGAGGATGTTGAGTCACAACTTGCAAATTTGAATAATGCTGATTGGCAATGGAGTAATTCACAGACCTATGAATTACTACATCCTCAAAACAAAGTCGAAATAAGCAACCTTTACCAAGCAATTCCAGATTACCTTGCTGAGAAGTTTCTCCAAAAACCAACAGTTTACTTTGGTCTTGATGAGCAGTATGAACTGACATTTTACCGAGTAGTCAGCCTCCAAGGCGCTGAGTTGATGTCATGGCCTCCCAGTGAAGTTACGGTAACAAAAGGAAAGGACACAACAGAAACAGCATACATCTCATTTGTCATTGAGTTTGTTTTGCAAACCTTTCCCTGGCGCGAAAAACCTATTGTTTATCATCATTTATCAATTCGACGTTGGCTGACAAAACCTTTGAATTATGTACCTTATCCAGGCGTGAAAGCTCATATTGGTGATAACCGTCGGTGGTTAGATGGTCAACGCCAACCCTTTTGCTTTATTCCACTAACGATGAAGGGTTATGGAAGGGAAGTGAAATGGCCTCAAGCCATCAGCAATCTTTTTTCTCTCAATGACTCTCAACTTCCTGACGCAAATAATTTCGTTTCTAACCCAAATCATAACTGGTCAGGTTTCAACACAATTCCTAGTGGTATCCAAGCTGCGATCGCCTACACTTCTAAATTAGGAGAACCACCCTGCTTTGCTGGTGTCAGTCCACAAGATTTGGCTAGTTTAGATCAAGCTATTGAAGCACGTCTCCCTGTTCAGAGAGTGGGTGAGGCTGAGAGGGTGACAGGTAACATTTTTATTTTCTGGCCTTTAGAGAAACCCAAACAGAAAATTGTTCCTCTCCTTGCTGACGAAGATATCCAATCTCCCAAGCCAAAAAAAGCCAAGAAATCTGACAATCCAAATCATTCACACACCCCAATGCTGCGACCAAAACTAGCAGCACCAGCAGTATTTCGTGAAGCTGAAAATCCTCTTCGCACCATACTTATTTTGTGGGAAACTCCACAATGTCGTAATGCACTGATTGCTGAGATTTGCCAGCTACTGTATTTATCACCCACAAAAGTAGAAAATATTTATCAAGGTTTCTACGGTTCTCTGTGTATCAAGACTCAACATGTTGGCGACCTTACACAAGACCTAGAAATTCAACATTTTTCTGAAGCAAGGAAAACTTATCAACAGCAACGTCCTAATTTATTAGTAGAACGCATTAATCAAATCACCGCGTTTCTACCCCCAACTAAAGAACTAAGTGGGGCATTAATCGAAATTAGACCGAAACCTCGTAGATCCGAGACTGATCCCAAGTTGGCGTGGCGAATTGGAGCAATGAAGGCAGGCTATCTCAATCAACACATTCACCGAATAACCACCGAAAATGATGCAAAAAAACTGAAGAAATCCGGTTTGGAACCAGTAAAACGAGCAGTGTCAGACTTACTAAGACAATTTGGGATTTTACCTGATACACCTTTAATTAATCCCAAAAAAGATGGCATTGAGCCTGATGTTTGGTTAACGTGCTTTTATGTCCTACGCCGCACCCGCAAAACAAATGTCGAAAACATTCCCAAAACTGTTGTTTTGATGATCAGAGTTAATCCAATAACAGCTAAAGTAGAGTTAACAACCCCTGATTTATTTAAAGAACAAGGCTGGATATCATATCCTGTTGGACTCGCGCATCTTCTTGATGAAGACTGGGATTCTAACTCTTATGATGAAAGTAATGAAGAGCTTGATGATGAACAAAAAAGCAAAGAAAAAACGAAAGAACAAAGGCTAATCAATAAATTCGTTGCTGAATGTTTACAAGAGTGTTTAAATACTCCAATTACTGATAATAAACCCCCGCGTGTACTGTTCATGGCAGAGGCACTAAATGCCCGCAAAATGCTGAACTGGCTACAAAACCAAAATTTACTAACTAATGACCCACTGCAAGCATTAAAACAGTACCTTTCACAAGAACAAATCAATCGTCTGTGGGTTGTGCGCTTACGAATTGCAGATACTGGTGAAGTACCAGCTGCTATTGTTAAAGATTCTCCTGGGAGTCGAACCAGTGGTGTTTACCGATGGCAGGGTGTGTGTGATGATGAGGAGCGATCGCTCTACCTGAGCGTTAGAAAGGCGTTGTATACTGAACGAGGCACAACAATATTACAAAAAAATCAGTCTCGCCTTGACAATGGCAGCAGGCAAGCTGGAAGAGCCAGAATCTTAGAAATAGCCTTGATTCATCACCCAGAAATCAAGGGCGACAAGCTAGCTCACTTTGTTCACTCTCTCAGAAGTCGCTGGCCTTATTTTGCAAATGACGTTTCCCTGCCTTTGCCTTTTCCCTTTGCAATCAAGGCTAAAGAGTATGCTATCAGTACTAAAGATCCAGTGGAATCGTCAGTCTCTGAGGATTCCAATTTTTAACAACGAAGCTACCTTTCAGATTTTGCAACAATATTAAATCGTTGGCTGTTAACCGCAAAGATTGGTAACAATAGGAATAAGCAGAACGTTTTCCTAAAAAACAGTTTTTCAATATGAGCAATACCAGTAATTTTCGTGAAGCTATCCGTGAGGCTAAATCTCACGCCCTCGTTGGTCCTAACGTGATTGCCAACGCCCTCCCCTACGTCGGTGGTGGTTTGGTGCTAACGGCATTAGGAACCTACGGCGGTTTGGGAGTTATCCGTGCTAACCCCGAAATATTCTTTCCCACCTTCATTGGTGCGGTGATTTTGGAGCTAGTTTTGTTCTTTGTTGCCCAAAATGTTGCCCAAAAAGGTAACAAGGGTCTTGCACTACCCCTGTTGGCAACCTACAGCCTCTTGTCTGGATATACCCTCAGTGGCTTGGTATTTGTCGCTTTGAGATCCCAAGGTGTTGGCATCCAAGGCATTGGTTTAGCTGCCCTTGGTTGCGGCGTTACTTTTATTTTTGCCCGTCAAATAGGTTCAAATCTTTCTGAACAAGATGGGATGGCTTTGACGAAAACCATCAATCTTGGTGTTATTGCCTTGGTGGTTGTGTGCCTTGCCCAATTTGGGTTTGCCATGTTTGGTGTTTACACGCCAAATTGGTTAGAAATTGCCATCTCCGGTTTAGGAGTATTTCTGTTTGTTGGGGTTTCTGTCGTCGATTTCTACATCTTGCCCCGCACTTACAGCGATGACCAATATCTGCCTGCTGCTTTATCGATGTACCTTACTTACATCAACTTGTTCGTCTTTATCTTGCGGTTGCTAATTGCTATCAATGGCCGCGATTAATTGTCTGTAGACGCTAACACAAGTAAAGTTTTATAAAGTAAAAACCGTGGTTAAATTTTTAGCAACCACGGTTTTTTGACAAAATTCAACCCCGACAGATAAAACCTGTATCCAGCAAGCTTATCCGTGAATACATCTTGCATCCTTATACCAACGTCAAAGATTTACGTACCAATGTAGAAACAACTGCTGCAACAGAGGTATTAGACGGTAAAATTGATTTTTTTATCAAAGAAAGCCTATCTGCAACAGCTAAATTACACTACTTCAGTGGGCAAAGAAGCGCTTGATAATTCCAAGTAATTTTTGTAACTTAATACAAATGGCGCAAAGAGAAATTGCCCAACTACAGCTAAAATTAATAGATACAAGTAGAATAAAGAGCGATTTCTCAATCCCAAGCGCTCTATCTATCATTACAGCAAGCATTATGGATGTCTTAGAACTCAAACGCGAAATCGAAACGTTGTCTGGCCGCCTGGGTAAAACCCAGGACTATCTTTGACGTACCTGCACTGGCAGCCAAAATTCAAGACCTCGAAAAAATATCAGCTCAACCAGAATTTTGGGATAACCAAACCCAAGCCCAACAAACGCTACAAGAACTCAACGACCTGAAAGCCCACCTCCAGCAATACGATCGCTGGCACGCCAATCTCGAAGATACTAAGGCAGTTGTTGAATTGTTGGAGTTAGAAACCGATGAGGCACTACTCCAAGAAGCAGAATCTACCATCACTAAACTGAATCGTGATCTGGATCAGTGGGAGTTACAACAGTTACTTTCCGGCCCCTATGATGCGGAAGGCGCTGTACTGACGATTAGTGCTGGTGCTGGTGGCACAGATGCTCAGGACTGGGCATTTATGCTGATGCGGATGTACACCCGTTGGGGCGAAGCTCACGGCTATAAGGTAACTTTAGCTGAAGAGTCGGAGGGTGATGAAGCCGGAATTAAATCGGCAACCCTAGAAATTACTGGTCGCTATGCCTATGGTTACTTGCGTTCAGAGATGGGTACACATCGCTTAGTGCGGATTTCACCTTTTAATGCCAACGGCAAACGACAAACCAGTTTTGCAGGGGTGGAAGTGATGCCGCAGATTGATAACTCTGTGCAATTGGAGATTCCAGATAAGGATTTGGAAATCACCACAACTCGTTCTGGTGGTAAAGGTGGGCAAAACGTCAACAAAGTAGAAACTGCGGTGCGGATTGTTCACATTCCTACTGGTCTTGCCGTGCGCTGTACAGAAGAGCGATCGCAGTTGCAAAATAAAGAAAAAGCCCTAAATCGTCTCAAAGCAAAGCTGTTGGTCATCGCCAAAGAGCAACGCGCCCAAGAAATTGCCGAGATTCGTGGCGATATGGTGGAAGCCTCCTGGGGAAACCAAATCCGTAACTATGTGTTTCACCCTTACCAAATGGTGAAAGATTTACGTACAAATACAGAAACAACGGCGATTGGCGATGTGATGAATGGCGAACTCGATCCATTCATTCAAGCTTATTTGCGTCAAGAAAACAAATTAGTAGAAAACACTAACTCATAATTTGGGATGATTTATAAGCGCTAACTAATTATTTGTAATATTACTTAGCACTTGTTATTTATTTTTGAGGATTTCAGATTGGTGCATAGGCGTAGCCCGCACTTCTCTACGAGACGCTCCGCGTAGCTTGCTTCCACGAAGTGGTACGGCTGCGCTCAGTGACCATCGTAGACATCGCACAGCATTCCCTTTTATACCGATTATCTGTGAGGTCGCATAGAAAAAGGTGATTTTGCCCCAAGTATTACCTAGGTTGATTTTGTGCAGCTTCACAAAGAATTGGTCTTGTTGGGGCGTTTTCAGAGGAATTCCTTAGCAATATACAGGCGATCGCCATTCTATCCCAGACCAACTGTTACAGTTATAAAAGAGTCTGTAGACAAATAACTATGAGCAACTCTCCTTCAACAGAACCTCAACCTAGCTACGTAAAACTTGCCATGCGAAACATGGTACGGAAGGGTGCAACTTCCCTAAAGCATTTTGCGTTGACAGCCGTAGGGCTTTTAGCTCTCCTTGTTGGTCTTGCTTACTTAACTCACTAACGAAACTACAAACCGTAAACCTCAGACAAGGAGACTATGTGCCCCTGAGCGTTGAACTATATGTGGAGGATTCTTTTTACGATTTGTCCCCGACAACATCTGTAAAAATTGAGGATACGGATACTCGAATTCCTTCTGAAACTTGGGAAAATTGGTTTAATCACTGGTTAGAAATACTCCAACCTCAAATTCCGCCAGCGCCAAGTTATGAAATTGGGCTGTGTTTGACAGATGACTCGCAAATTCAAGAACTGAATGCTCAGTATCGTCAACAAAATAAGCCTACAGACGTTTTAGCTTTTGCTGCTTTAGAAGTGGATTTTCCGCAAAGCAAAGAAATGCTTGCGTCTGTACCATTATACTTAGGTGATATTATCGTGTCTGTAGATACAGCACAGCGTCAAGCTAAACAGCAGGAACATAGCTTACCAACTGAACTAGCTTGGTTAGCATCTCACGGTTTATTACACCTGTTGGGCTGGGATCATCCTGATGAAGAAAGTTTGGGGCGAATGTTAAAACAGCAAGTAAGATTGCTGAACGCAATAGGTATTGCTATTGACATGGAATGGCAGTAGTTATGTGTTCTTAATGTTAATTTTGGGTAATACTTTTATAATACTTCTGTGCAAATTTGCTTAAAGATTGCCTCAAAGTTAATTCTGCCATTAAGATCGGCGAATATTCCCACTGTAGCAACTCTATTTTTGTATTTTTAAGTCTATGTCCCCAAAAATTTCTTCATCACCAACGCCTACCTCGTTACAAACACTGGTGTCTAACGAACGGGAATTTTCCTGGAAAGTAGCCTCTAATTTATTTGTTAGTTTTAAATATGCCTGGGCTGGAATCAGCTATAGTTTTCAAACTCAACGTAATTTTCGCATCCACGTAAGCGTTTGTGCTTTAGCTATCGGTTTAAGCGTATTTTTGCACCTGCAAGCTGTAGAAATAGCGGTAATTGGTATAACTAGTGGTTTAGTTTTGGCATTAGAGTTACTAAATACAGCGATCGAGTCTCTTGTGGACTTAACCGTTAAGCAGACATATCATGAATTAGCAAAAATTGCTAAAGATTGTGCGGCTGGTGCAGTTCTTGTCTCTGCTTTGGTAGCGGTGCTGGTAGCTGGTACGCTATTGCTCCCTCCTCTGGTAAGGTTAATTATATCCGCTTTATAAATATGATTTGCGTAGGCGTAGCCCAACCTAGGCATCGCCAAGTGACTTGGTAAGAGGATCGGACTCTACTCAATTCACATTATAAGAAATTAAAAATTTAAGAAGTGGCTTGTTATAAAGTAGCCGCTTCATATTTATGTGTCTACGTTAGCGTTATTTTTATATCTAGCGAACAATATAGTATCAGTAATCTGATGAGAGCTAAAAACCAGGAGTGATGAGCTTTGATTATAGTTATCGACAATTACGACAGTTTTACATATAACTTAGTGCAATATCTGGGAGAATTGGCAGCAGAATTCTCAGTAGCAGATGATATTAAAGTTTTTCGTAACGACAAGATATCCATAGATGAGATTCGGGCATTAAAGCCGGAAGCCGTAGTGATTTCTCCTGGGCCTGGCCGCCCGGAAGATGCGGGTATATCCTTAGAATTGATTGAACAGCTAGGACAAGAGTTGCCAATTTTGGGTGTCTGTTTGGGACATCAAAGCATCGGTCAAGTATTCGGTGGTAAAATAATTCCTGCTCCAGAGTTGATGCATGGCAAAACCTCTCAGGTATCTCACACTGGGGTGGGGGTTTTTCGGGGATTAGAAAATCCTCTCATCGCCACTAGGTATCATAGTTTGGTAATCGAACGTGAGACTTGCCCAGATGTGTTAGAAATCACCGCTTGGGTTGAAGATAACACCATCATGGGAGTGCGACACCGGAACTATCCTCACATTCAGGGTGTCCAGTTTCACCCAGAGAGTGTCCTGACATCTTCAGGAAAACAGTTATTACGAAATTTTCTCGAACAGTTACAGTCAAGAGCATAATTAATGAAACGACGACAGTTGATGGGCTATGCTGGGGCGGGGTTGGCCACAGCTTTAGTTACTACCTTGGGTTCTAAATCTCAAGCTGACGCACAATCTAGCGGTTTATCAGTTCAGTGGTTGGGTCATACTTGCTTTCTTTTTACTGGTGGTGGTGCAAAAATTCTCGTCAATCCATTTCGGACGGTTGGCTGTACTGCTAAATATCGACTACCAAAAGTTGCAGCAGATTTGGTACTGATTAGCAGTCAATTGCTGGATGAAGGTGCGGTAGACGTACTACCGGGAAATGCAAAACTCATCTACGAACCAGGAGTTTATGAGTTTAAAGGTATTAAGTTCCAAGGAATTGCCATAGACCACGATCGCAAAGGTGGTAAGCAATTTGGCTCAAATACTGCTTGGAGTTGGAAGCAAGGCGGGATTAATATCTTACACTTAGGGGGAGCCGCTGCACCTATTTCCATCGAGCAAAAAATCTTGATGGGACGACCCGATGTACTATTTATTCCAGTGGGAGGCAGTGCAAAAGCCTACAATGCTCAAGAAGCAAAGCAGGCTATTCAAGTATTAAATCCCAAGCTGGTGATTCCGACCCATTACCGGACACAAGCGGCTGATGCTGCTAAGTGTGATATTTCACCACTTGATGATTTTTTGACCTTAATGCAAGGTACGACAGTGCGGCGTAGTAATGGAGATAGTATTTCCATTAGCCCTAGTAAATTGCCAGAAAAGGGTGAAATTCAGGTTTTGACTTACAAGTTTTGAGGAGTAGGAAATGAGGGGATAAGGGAGCAGGGGGAGATGAGGAGAAATAATTCCTAACTCCTCTAGAGACGCGATTGATCGCGTCTCTACTCATAACTCCTAGCTTTTAGAATGTATACCACTGTGGGCCAAGCTTATCTGCATCGCTGATGGGATTCTCAACGGCTGTTGTTCCATCTATAGTCCAAATGTTGTCTGAACCTGCAGTCTGATCGCGCCAGTAGATATCGGTCTTACCGTCGCCGTTGAAATCACCAAGGGATGGTGTTAAGGCCGCGTTATTAGCTGGTAAGAAAGCTTCAGTCGCAACTGTTGTACCATCCATCAACCAAGCGGTGTTCGCACCTGTGGTTCCATTGTGCCAGAAAATATCGGTCTTACCATCACCGTTGAAATCACCAATTTTGGAAGTCCAAGATGAGTCAAGTGTTCCCAAAGCGCCTTCTGTGACTAAGATGCCTCTCATCGTCCAAACCTTGTTCTCACCTGTTTGAGCGTTTCTCCACAGAATGTCAGTGCTTAAATCGCCGTTGAAATCACCAACGCTAGCAGTCCAGGCTGCATCTTGGGATTGCAGCGCAAATTCAGTCTTTTGGGCACCATCCATAAACCAAGCGCTGTTATCGCCAGTTGTCGCATTGCGCCAGAAAATATCGCTCTTGCCATTGCCATCGAAATCAACAATGGTAGGAGTTAGAGCTGTGTCTGTAGTGTCTAGAACAGTTGCATTCACAACTGTGGTGCCATCCATCTCCCAAATAGCGTTCTCACCGGTTGTAGCATTATGCCAGAAGATATCGGTTTTGCGATCGCCGTTGAAATCCCCAATCTGAGGACTCCAGGCTGGATCAACGCTAGATAGAGCAGCCGCAGAACCAACTCTAGTTCCATCCATCAGCACAATGCTGTTCTCACCGGTTGTCTTATTGCGTAATAAGAAGTCGGTTTTACCATCAGCATTGAAATCAGCAATTTTGTAATCATAGGCGGATAGGTCAAATTGACCCAAAGAACCCTGTTCGACAACTTTTGTGCCATCCATCAACCGAATGACAATTTCACCAGTTGTAGAATCGACCCAAACTTTATCTGTTTTACCATCACCGTTGAAGTCAGGAACAATCGCCGCACTGGTTAAGTAAGGATTAGGATTAGGATTTGCTGACACCACCGCAGATTGTTGTGGTTGGTAGGAACTCTTACTTCCCAAAAACGAATCAGAACTTAGAGGAGTTACGCTATCAAGAGGAGATGATAATGCTTGTATTTTTTCGGAAGTTTGCGTCCATTGTGCATTCAAAGTTTTTGAAGTATTTTGATTTCCAAACATGGTGTGTTTTTATGATTGGTTGTCATATTTTTTTAACTTGTTTTTGAAGCCACTTTCTGTAACAAAATAACATTTTCTAGGTTTTCCAGATTTCTTTATAACTATTTTTTGTTTATTAATGTCATTGCTTGAAGATAAATATTTGTTTTAAATGATAACTATAAAAATTTCAAGTCCTATATAAGCAATTGTAAAATTCTTTTTGTTCTTTCTGTATATAATGGTTTACAGATAAAGCAATAAAGCTTTATCTGTTTTCTTTGACATTAAAAAATTTTCTCAAAATTATACTTATATTTTTAACGGTTCATTAGCCAGACAAAAAGTATTCACACTACACTATAGGACTAATATTTGATTGCCTCAAATAACTCTGTACAACTCAAAAAGCTTTCTTGACTATTGCCTCTTGCCTGCTCATTATGGCTACGCCACGCTGTGCGAACAAAAATCAAAGCGGCTTCCTATAGTAGCCTTTCAAGCTTCGATTCATTGCTAAATAAGTTCACAGTAAGGAATTTAGTCCTTATTTTTAAGTAATCAAATGTTTAATACAAACTTTCAAAATTAGCTTTATAAAGTAACATTCGTATTTATTACAAAGTAACAAATACGCTAAAATAGAAATAATCGCTACATGGTTTCTAATGATTTGTGTAACATTGCCTTCTTTTATGGTAAATTTATCAATTGTTTACGGAACCACTACTATTTTTTATTTTGTGGAATAGCTTCAGATAGCTGCTTAGTCTTTCAACTGTACTAGAAGATACTTGCACGCCAGCTTCGGAAAAATTAGTATATATAAATACCACGAATTCATCTTTATTAACCACGTAAGCGATCGCTTTTATTGCTGTGGGTTGAGCAGACATATTCTTTACAGCGTGTTGTGGAATTTATTAACTACCAAGATTGATATGGAATAAGGCGTTAAAAATAATTTATTTTTTATGAATATACTCAATTATTCGATAAAAACAATATTTGCGAGTTATTTCAAAATTAGGAAACCTGAGTATTTCAAGATAATTGATTATTCTCTAACGATTTATGGCTTGAGTGGAAACAAATATTGGTTAGAATAACTTAGATTAGCAACTGTTAAGAGGCCTGAACTGTGCATCTACCAGTTGCTAGAGGTGTAAAATAATACAATATTTTCATAAAAACATCAGCTATGCAAGCAGAATATCGGCAGCGTCGTGAGCAGTTAATGGCAAAAATTGGTGATGGCACAGCCATTTTTCGCAGTGCGCCAATGGCAGTGATGCACAACGATGTCGAGTATGTTTATCGCCAAGACAGTGATTTCTTCTACCTGACTGGTTTTAATGAACCACAGGCAGTAGCAGTGTTAGCGCCGCATCATTCAGAACATCGGTTTGTGCTGTTTGTCCAACCGAAGGATCGCGAAAAAGAAGTATGGACTGGTTATCTTTGTGGGGTAGATGCAGCCAAGGAAATTTATGGTGCTGATGAAGCGTACCCCATTAGCGAGTTAGATGAAAAGTTGCCGCAGTATTTGGAAAAAGCCAGCCGCATTTACTATCACTTAGGACGCGATCGCAATTTTAACGATCAAATTCTCAAACATTACCAAAGTTTACTACGGACTTACCCTAAGCGCGGTACTGGCCCGATCGCTATTGAAGATACTGGCCCTGTTCTCAACAGCATGAGACTTATTAAAAGTGAAGCTGAGTTGGGGTTAATGCGTCAAGCGGTTGCGATCGCCACGGAAGCACACAATTACGCCCAAGAAATCGCCGCACCCGGACGTTATGAGTACGAAATTCAGGCGGAGATGGAACGGATCTTTCGAGTCCGGGGTGGGATGGGGCCAGCTTATCCTTCGATTGTGGCTTCTGGCGTGAATGCTTGCGTACTTCACTACATCGAAAATAATCGTCAAATGCAGAATGGAGAATTACTGCTAATTGATGCCGGTTGTGCTTACGGTTATTACAACTCGGATATTACGCGGACATTTCCTATTGGGGGTAAATTTACGCCAGAACAAAAGATGCTGTATGAGATTGTATTGGAGGCGCAAAAACAAGCGATCGCTCAAGTAAAACCAGGTAATCCCTTCAAATTAGTTCACGATACAGCAGTGCGCGTTATCACTGAAGGTTTAGTTGAACTTGGCATTCTCAAAGGTGAAATTGATAAGTTAATTGAAGAAGAGAAATATAAGCCATATTATATGCACCGCACCAGTCATTGGTTAGGTTTGGATGTTCATGATGTGGGAGTTTACCAGCACGGTCAAGACAAACCGCAGATTTTACAACCAGGCCAAATTCTGACAGTGGAACCGGGATTATATATTGTGCCTGACACGAAACTAGCAGAAGACCAACCAGAGACCGATCCTCGATGGGTTGGCATTGGTATTCGCATTGAGGATGATGTGTTAGTTACACCTGATGGACATGAAGTATTAACTGCGGGAGTTCCCAAGGCAGTGAATGAAGTGGAAAGATAAAAAAATGGGGATGGCATGTACCATCCCTAAGATAATTTAAGCTAAAAAATCATAGTTAAACTTTAAAGACGTGAATTTGACGGAATTAAAAAATATTACACAGGTCGTAGGTTTGACAAAATCATAGCGATCGTTACTTTTGGCACTAAAAGCAATAACAGAAAGTTATTAAATCAAGAACAACCCTCAACAAATTCAACTTCTGGTAGTTTACCTGAGCGAAACTGAGTGACACGCTTACCGTCAGTCTCGAATACCACACGATAATTCTGATTAGAACGGTCTTTCGGGATAAATGTCAAGTAGTGTCCGCCTTGGACATATTTATGAGGTGTGACTTTAATTTGTCCCGGGTAGAGAGACTTGATTTGCGCTTCGGTGTCGCCAATTTTTCCACCTTTAAGGGTAGTAATTTGGGTATTCTGCCGCACATCTACTCTAGAAATGCGACCTTTTGTAACCATAAATAAAAGATTTTTGGGTTCGTTTTGTGGCTTAACATAGTAGCAACTGTTATTCGGCGAATCTCCCGCTAGCTTAGTACCAGCAGCTTTTGCCGCTTGGGAAACAGTCATCCCAACTTTTACCTCTCCGATACCATTGATGGACAATTTCGATTTATTTGTCAGTTTCGCCTGTGCTACAACTGTACTGACACTTAGAAAAGAAACTGCCAACGTTAAGGAAGCAAGAGTCAATAATTTAGCTTTATTATTCATAAATTGTGGAAATAAAAGCGGGTAGATATTTATATACAGCATCTATGCTGCCAGTTTCGGATTTTCAAGTTGTTGATTGGCGAAATTCTGCTATTACTTCGATCAAACCAACGATATTACGGTTGAATTCAGGTAAATCTTCCGCAGGTATCCAATATTCCTGATGTATGGAACCGCCTACAGTTTTTACGGAGTAGCGGCTTAAAAACTCTGCACGCACCTGAAAACGTGTCACATAGCCGATATATCCTGTGTCAGTACTTGCCGCATTCCAGTTACGGGCAATTTGTGCGGCGTATTCTTCGTTAAGTACCGGGTAGAAAATAGGCTGTTCAGGTAATCGTGGAGGAAATTCACTATCGCCACTTTCTTTAATCAAAGCCAGTTCTTTTGGCCCAGTGGGACGGAAAAGAGTGATTGTTTCTCGATCGCCCTTGGGCAAAGGTTCTCGTGCTTGCACCCATGCCGTGGGAATACCTTCTACACCTGTAGATACCGCCACAATACCACCCGCGATCGCACAAGTAGTATCTCTATCTCCCAAGCCACTTACAGTTAACCACAGAGCTTCTTCGTAGTTGTCAAGATGTTGGGCAGCACACCATAGTGCAAAGGGGACTGTATCTTGTGCTGAGACATGAGTGCCATTTCCTAAGATTGCCGCTGCTAATTGCACTGATGTGTTTTCCGACAAATTCACAGCCTGATGAATTTTTGCACTTACCTCACTTTCTGGAACATAAGGTAAGACAAGGTTGAGAAAATCTTCTTTGCTGGGTAAAGAATCTTTGAGTCTCCACGCCCAAGCAGCAGCAACTGCTACGGCAATTGCATCTGCGATCGCTTCTGGATGAGTGTGAGTGATTTCGGCGCTGGCTTGTGCTTGCTTGACAACTAAATCCAAATCTTCGGCAAAGAACGCCCCTATCGGTGCAACGCGCATTGCTGCTCCATTTCCATAAGAACCTTGTCCGTTGAACAGACTACTTGCCAATTTCTGCCAAGATTCGCCATTGCATATTTGCGTTAACAGCCTGTGCATCGCTGCACCATAACCCCGTTGGCTATCGTATTGTTTGGCAAAGCTTTGTGCCAGATAATCTTGGTTAATTTCCCCGTATTCTTGGAGAGTTGACACAATTTAGAGCGCCATCTGGGTATCGTCAGTGTAGTACCAAGGTGATGCAGGGATAGCACGGCTAACAATCAGACTTTCCACCACATCTGGATGCAGAAAAAATCGCTCTCCAAAAGCATCACCCACTGATAAACCTTCAAGGGAGGATTGAGCGCGAAGCAGGCGAAGATCGTTAGTTGTTGACATAAGTCATTAATAAATTCTTTATCTTAACTAATATCTTACAAGTGTAATTTATAGGATATTATGAACTCCTAGCCTGTTGTGTTGGTTTTTATCAACTAGGGTCTTCCTCATCCATAGCTTCTTTAAAAAGATTACTTGCTGTTTGTGTGTCTGCGATCGCTCCTTGATTATCTCCCAAGTGACGGCGAATTTCACTACGTAGCATATATGCTTGTGGTTGTTTAGGATTTAGCTGAATTACATAGTTAGCATCAGCGATCGCACCTTTGTAATCTTTTAATTGAGAACGAAGTCTGGCGCGGATGAAGCGAGTTTGAATATCTTGAGGTTTTAAGCGGATAATTTGCTCGTAATCTGCTAATGCGCCTTTGTAGTCATGCAGTCCCAAACGCGCCCGCGATCGCTTGATATAAGCATTAACATCATTGGGATTTGCACGTAAAGCAGCAGTTGTAAGCTCAATTTGTTGTTGTCTATTTTTTCTACTCTGCTCAAGTCTTTGCTGAGAATTTTGAGAGTAATAAGTCAATAAATTTACCCAGCTAGGAGCCATAGCTTGCAGAATGCCTACCATTCCACCTAACAAGGTTACACAGTATATAACTAATAGAAAAACTCTAGTTTTCCATTTACTACGGGATTCGTACTGCTGTTGAATCAATCCCTTTACTAAGGTGTATCTTTTACTGAAAGGCAAATTTCCATATCCGAGTTGCTTCAGATACTTAAATATGAAATGCAGAATATTTTCCTGATCTATGGGTGGATTTAGTCGTAGTTCTTTTTGAAATTTCTGATTAATTTTAGCGCTGCGAAAGCTATTAGGGATGCCCATAGCGATCAACATCGCAAATAACAACATCATTGGTCTATCTTTTCCTAGAAATCCTAAGATAATCACACCAAAGACTTTAAATAAAACACCAATGTAAGGGAAACGGGAAAACAGCAGTAAATCAGCAATTTGTCCTCCATCGAGAGGATAAATCGGGAGTAGATTAAACAAGTTTAGAAATATCAGCGTCCAACTTGTTTTTTGTACCCAATCAGGATAACCACTGCTAAAAGGTGCAAGGATCGCCAAGCCAATCCCCAAAATTAACCCTGGTAATGGCCCTGCTAAAGATATCCAAAATTTTTGGGTGAGTGTAGCGTCATCTTTACGGGCAGTTGCTAAAGCGCCTAAAAACGGTACGAATAAAACAGAGGTATCACGATAGCCAAACAGTTTCATCGCCAATAAATGTCCGCCTTCATGGAAAAACAGTACAGCGATGAAAATCACCACACTTTGTGGAGTAAGAAAACTTGTATAACTGGCGATAAACAACCCTAAACTACCCAACAAAAGCCAACTACGAAATTTTTTACCCACCAGACCAGTTTCGGTATATTGCATTTGTTTAAATCCCTCTACTTCCAGTTCTATAGGGATTTCTTGTAAAATGCTGGAATCAGTTTTGGCTTGTTGTCTGCGTTGCTTGATGATATTTGCTGCTTTCTTGTTACCCTGCGTCATTGGGTTAAGCGATCGCAGGACTGTTAGCCAATGTATCTGAAATAACTCTGTTCCCTTGATTGGTGATATTTTTCCCGTCTTGGCTAAGTTACTAACATAGCCACTCATCTGTATCTGTAGTGCTTGTGCAAAAGACTCTGGTGATAAACCACAAGCTGTTTTGCTGGTAGTTAATTGTTTGAGACAATCTTGATGAGTCTGCCATTGTACTGATACTTTGCTGGTATAAACATCCTGAACAATAGTGTTAGGAAACTCACCTATAAGTCCATGCTGTTTGCCGTTGACAGTCAGCAATAAAGTTCTATCTTTAAAAAAGGTATAAAACTCTATATCGAATAAATTGACAGGTTCGGCTAAACGACGAATAACTACTGTGGCATAGCTTTTGAGTGCTTTGTGATATAAAAGAAGTTCCCAATTTGTTTGCTCATAGGCTTTGGTGATTGGTTGATATTGCAAATAGCTGCATGGAAGAAAGCCGAATTTCTCTAGTTCTTTAATGGGAGTTTGAAATAAATCTTTTAAATAAATAGGAACTGTATCAGCCTTTGTAATCTGGTACTTGGGATATTGAATATGAGACTTGCAAAGTAGTAAAAAGAGAATGAGATAGCGAATAACAGTCAGTAGAACGTAAATTGCGATCGGGTAGATTAGGTATTGCATAGCAATATATAGTTTTTAACTATGCTTAGTATTCCCTGACACTATATAAAATAGCTTAGATTGCAAATACCTAAAATAAAAATGGGTATAGCCTTTTGACCATACCCATTTCAGTGATTTTAGAAAACTTGTTACAGTTGCGGTACGTACTGCTGTTTCTCAGGGACTTCAGCGTACTCAGCCACAATTTGGCGGAATTCTTCGCCGTCAATGGTTTCTTTTTCAATGAGCAAATCGACTAAGCGATCGGTGACAGTGCGATGATCGCGGACAATCTTCTTGGCATTGTCGTAGCATTCTTCCACGATCGCTCGGACTTGTCCATCAATGCGGGAAGCGATAGATTCGGAATACTCAGATCGGGTTGTCCAGTCACGACCCAAGAATACTTCACCCTGCTGGCTTTCCAACGACAGTGGCCCTAAGTCGGACATCCCGAACCGAGTCACCATCTGCCGCGCCATTCCCGATAACTGCTGCAAGTCTCCACCAGCGCCAGTGGTAACTTCCGCAGCCCCAAAAATTACCTCTTCAGCAGCGCGACCGCCCAAAGCACCAGTAATTCTGGCTTTTAACTGAGAACGAGAAATTAATCCTTGTTCTTCGTTGGGAGTAAACCAAGTTAAACCCTGTGCTTGTCCCCGTGGGATTAAGGTAACTTTCTGCACTGGGTCATGGTCTTTTAATAAAGTGCCAACTAAAGCGTGTCCAATTTCGTGGTATGCAATTAAGCGCTTGCTCTTGCTATCCACCAAAGGAGTACCTTCCATCCCAGCGACTACCCGATCTACCGCATCATCAATTTCGCGGAGGGTGATCGCTTCTTTACGTCTTCTAGCAGTCAAAATTGCCGCTTCGTTGAGCAAGTTAGCTAAATCAGCACCAGTGAATCCAGGAGTGCGGCGAGCGATCGCATCTAAAGATACGCTAGGGTCTAGTTTCTTGTTGCGTGAATGGACTTCCAAGATTTCCAAACGCCCTTTAATATCGGGTGCATCAACTGTTACTTGTCGGTCAAAGCGACCGGGACGTAACAAAGCTGAGTCTAGTACGTCGGGACGGTTGGTAGCAGCAATAATAATAATGCCTGTGTTACCTTCAAACCCGTCCATTTCAGTGAGCAACTGGTTGAGGGTTTGCTCTCTCTCGTCGTTACCGCCACCGATACCAGCGCCCCGTTGCCGTCCTACTGCGTCAATTTCATCAATGAAGATAATACAAGGGGCGTTGTCTTTAGCTTTCTTGAACAAATCGCGGACGCGGGATGCACCCACACCAACGAACATTTCTACAAATTCCGAACCGGAAATACTGAAGAAAGGTACGCCTGCTTCACCTGCGATCGCTTTTGCTAATAAAGTTTTACCAGTTCCAGGAGGCCCAACTAATAGCACTCCCTTGGGAATCCGTGCGCCTACAGCAGTAAATCTTTCTGGCTGTTTCAAGAAGGTGACGACTTCTTGTAGTTCTTCCTTAGCTTCTTCAATACCTGCTACGTCATCAAATTTAACCCCGGTTTTCGCCTCCATTTGGAAACGCGCCTTAGATTTGCCGAAGTTCATCGCTTGACCTGGCCCGCCGGGAAGGTTGCTAGAACGCCGGAACAAAAAGAACAACCCAGTAATCAATAAAACTGGAAACACGAGATTGCCCAACAATCCCCAGATTGCGCCATCATTCCGCATGGGGTGAGCATCAAAACTAATATCTTTTTCTTTGAGCTTGCTGATTAACTCAGGAGCGTTAACAGGCAAATCCACTCGCCACCTTTGGATGCGATTTTCGATGTCTGGATCGCGGGCTTCGATAATAGCTGTCCTACCGCCTTCGTAGAGATCAACACTGCTGACGCGATCGCCGTCCAAGTATTCTAGAAAGCGGCCATAAGTCATGCGGGTATTAGCTGCATTCTTGCTCATGTCAGTAGGAGCGCCTGCAAAGGCCCCTTGCCAGAAGAAAAAGCCAATTACCAAAGCCGGCAATGTCCAGAGTACTACGACTTTCCAAGAGAATTTCATGTTAATTTGCCTCTAGATGCCTATACAATTCATTAGCTCTAGTAACCGAGTATTCATCACTCTGTCACTTTAAGCTGTTAAACGGATGTTTATAAATCCATTTTGTTTAATTTGATCTCTTATATGCACTGTCATAAGGCAATTAGAGCATTATGGCGATGCCAACAAGAATCTTAATCAAAGTTAACTTAATTTTAATACAAAATCGCACGAGAAAAGGGAGCGCAACGGAATGCAAGCTCATGTTGTTCCAACCCGTGACATAGGAGAGATGGGGGAGATGGGGGAGCAGAGGGAGCAGGGGGAGAATTATTTAACAAGTTTTTTCCCCTATGCCCCATGCCCAATGCCCCATTCCCAATTCCCAATTCCCTACTTAACTTCTGTAATTTTG
This sequence comes from Nostoc punctiforme PCC 73102, assembly GCF_000020025.1. Classification (GTDB taxonomy): domain Bacteria; phylum Cyanobacteriota; class Cyanobacteriia; order Cyanobacteriales; family Nostocaceae; genus Nostoc; species Nostoc punctiforme. Next base: position 1,650,095 of record NC_010628.1, read on the forward strand.
AGAGTGTAAGGAAGATATTTACCTTGTTTGTAGGAACCAACCCAAACTTGGTAACTTCCAGCCAGCCATTCACCAACAATGCCGGCATTTTTGCCATCAAAATCGTCATTACACCAAGTACCACCTGGCCCCTTGATAATTATGGTGGTGTCTTCAGGACTTTGGACTTGCAACTTTAGGTAGTCGAATTTACCTGTTAACGCTAATGTGTGGTCTGGTGTTTCATCAACAAATCCAGTACAAGGGCCAGTGGCTGTTTCAGTTCTCCCACCTACTTTACTCCCAGATATTGAACCACCACTCATCCCGCGAACTGTCAGGGGGTCTGGCGAAAACTGGGGACTAATAGTTACATCTCCAAATATCGTTGGCGCTTCCTGAGCATCAGTCACAGCGTTAACTGTCGATGTGATGAAGAGCGTAACTATCATCAACGATAATCTCATCCCTCTATTGAGCGCTTTTGTTGGCATTGTAATTACGTTCGCTTCTAAGTGGTTTTGAAGACATGAATTTTACACACCAAGTTCCCAATGTGGGGAGAATTGACTACCTATTTTAGATTTGAAATTGGGGATAATTCATTAGTAATTAGTCAATGATTTGTTGTTCTTATAGTTGCTCTACCTTATGAATAGGGGCACACGTTTGTGCGCCCCTAAAATCTAAAATATTTCTAAAATCTGGAAGTAATTGCTAATTAGCTTCTGTTATTGCCCGGCTCAAACGCGATTTGTCTAAACCAATCTGATTTAGTAGTAACCAAGATTGAATGAGGTCGGGGCCATGAACATCTCCAGTTAAGGCTGCTCGGAGCGATCGCATTACTAAGCCTTTTTTGACTTTTTGCTCTTTCACCACTTGTTTGATAATGTCCTGGGCGGCGGCTTCCGACAGTTGCGGCTGATTTTCTAAAGCTGTGACAATCGCCTCAAGAACAGCAGTAGAACCTTCTTGTTTCAGTTGTGTACTGCCTTCTTCGCTAAATTCAACTGTATCGCTAAAAAACAGTTGGCTTTGAGGTACTGCATCTACTAAACGAGTCAAACTTTGGCTAATTAAAGTTACAAGCTGTTCTAACCAGGCGCGATCTCTTCCACCATCAAATTTATACCCAGCCGCTTCCCAAAAGGGTATGAGTAAATCTGTGAGTTTATCTACTGGCGTATTGTGGATATACTGACTGTTCAACCAATCTAGCTTGTCCCAGTCAAACTTTGCACCTGCTTTATTTACACGCTCAAAGCCAAACTCTTTAGCTGCTGTTTCTAAAGTAAATATTTCTTGCGTCGAGTCTGGTGGCGACCAACCCAGCAATGTCATGTAATTTACCAAGCCTTCAGCAGTAAAGCCCATTTTCTGAAATTCAGAAATGGAAGTGACACCATCCCGCTTAGAAAGCTTGCGCCCTTCCATGTTCAAAATTAATGGCGTATGGGAGAACTCTGGAATTTTTGCACCCATTGCTTCATACAGCAGAATTTGCTTGGCGGTATTGGCGATGTGGTCTTCTCCGCGAATGACATGAGTGATTTGCATATCAATGTCATCCACTACAACGACAAAATTGTATAGTGGTTGACCGCTACCCTCTTCTGAGGCGCGGGCGATGACCATATCACCACCTAAATCGCTACCTCGCCAAGACATTTTTCCCCTTACTAGGTCGTTCCAGACAATTTCCCGCCCATCTTCGATTTTGAAGCGAATCACATAAGAACGACCTTCTGCTTCATAAGCGGCACGTTGTTCTGGTGTTAGGTTGCGGTGACGGTTGTCATAGCGGGGAGCTTCGCCTCTAGCTTTCTGAGCTTCTCTTAGCGCTTCTAATTCTTCGCTGGTGGTGTAGCAGCGATAGGCTAATCCTTGATCTAGCAGTTTTTGTACTGCTTCTTTATAAAGATCCAGGCGCTGAGATTGAAAAAACGGCCCTTCATCCCAGTTCAGTCCTAGCCAGCGCAATCCTTCAAGAATATTGTCGGTGTATTCGGGACGCGATCGCTCTAGGTCTGTATCTTCTATTCGCAATATAAATTTCCCGCCGTGGTGACGGGCAAATAACCAGTTAAATACAGCCGTTCTAGCTGTACCAATATGTAAATTTCCGGTTGGACTCGGCGCAATACGGACTCTGACAGTCACAGTTAATTCTCTCTTTCGCAAAGCATGATAAATGTAGCTTATATTCAAACCCCCAATTCTGGGTCAATCCTTTTGGGGAATTCCAAATCAAAAATCACCGAACTTCGGTGATTCATTACTTATAAATTTAGAACGGGACTGACGGGGCTCGAACCCGCAACTTCCGCCGTGACAGGGCGGTGCTCTAACCAATTGAACTACAGTCCCTTGTTTGGTCAACTTTGCTATTATCACTATTTTTTTTCTGCTTGTCAAGCATTTTGGAATGGGAAATTAGAAATTATTTTTGTCCCGTCTCTTGAAGGTGCGAATTTATCGTTAAATAGACCTTGATAATACAACCTGGGGCTTAGATTCTAAATGCTGCAATATCCGGGATTGCATTTGTTTATACTGCTGTTTTAATAGCTGTTTGCTGACTTGGGGTTGAGAAGCTGGTGGTAGGCTATGAGTTTGTTGCACCCAGGTTTTCAGGATTTGTCGCTGAGTTGGCTCGATGCGACTGCTAAGGACGTTGGTGCAGGAATGTGGTGCTTCCAGAGTAAAGAAAATCAAAGGATAGTGTTCATTTTCAGCCAGGAAACCTAGCATCTTCAGATTTTGGGGATTTTGCATATCTAAGTAGCACGGTAGCCACTTAGGAGCCAATTGCCGATCGTAGAGTACAGTTACCCACAACAGCATTGGGTGAGGGGATGTGATGAAGATAAACTGGTTGTAACGGGTAGAAAGAGCATAGTTTTTGATTTCTTGTTTAGGCAACATCAACCATAGTGCGGTCATAGATTCTTGTGCAGTATCTATAAGCTGGGGAAAAACAATTTCTTGAATTGGTTTATTTTGAGGCCACAAAAGTTTTCGGCAGCTTTTTTCTACTGCAATTGGTAATCCAGAATCTAGGGGACGGCTAAGGATGGGATTAGAGGATATTGTTGGTAAACTGGTAGAATTAGATTGTTCTAAGCCAAAAGTGTTGAATGTTAAGAAAAATCCGATAAAAACAGCCCAAAATATGTTAAATTTTGGGCGGAAGATTAAAGTATATCTATTTAATAGTGATTATAAATTCATTTCCCAAGATTGTCAAAGATATCTTGAGAGGACTGCCAAAAAACGATTATCCAGTATTGAACAGTCGTCTGTTCTTTGAGTGCTGGTTATCTTATGCTATGGATAACAGCTTAACAAGTATGCGAGATTTATTTAACAGATTAAACAACACAGGATTTCCGGTAGATATTTCTACTTTCTCTAAAGCAAACTTACATCGAAGTCAAAAACCTTTTCAAGAAATTTACCAAAAATTAAATGAATTAGTACAGAAGAAAGTTCAAAAAAAGTTACATGATAAATATGCAATTTGTCCAATAGATTCAACAATTATTACTCTCACAAGTAAATTGTTATGGGTACTAGGACACCATCAAGTAAAACTTTTCAGTTCTCTAAATTTAGCTACTGGAAGTCCATCAGATAACTTCATAAACTTTGGACATGACCATGACTATAAATTTGGTTGTAAAATGATGTCTAGTCTACCAAATAATGCTGTTGGTGTAATGGATAGAGGTTTTGCTGGATTAAAATTTATCCAAGAATTAGTCCAAGAAAACAAATACTTTGTTTTGCGGGTAAAAAACAATTGGAAGTTAGAATTTGAGGAGCAAACTGGATTAATTAAAGTTGGTGCATCTAATGATGCTCAAGCCTATAGAGTGATTAATTTTTGTGATTTAGAAACGAAAACTGAGTTTCGATTAGTAACCAATTTACCAACATTAGGAGAGGCTGCCGTTAGTGATTATGAAATCAGGGATATTTATCGATTGCGTTGGGGAGTTGAATTGTTGTGGAAGTTTTTGAAAATGCACTTAAAACTTGACAAGTTAATTACTAAAAATGTTAATGGTATCACCATACAAATTTACGTTACTTTAATAGCTTATCTAATTTTACAGATATTATCTGTACCACAACAATGGGGACATACGCTATTAGATAAATTCCGCTATTTACAATCTTGTATGTGTCAGAAAATAAGTTATGTTCATTGGTTTGAAGAGATGATGTCATGTTGACTATTTTAGGCTTTTTAGAGTTAGTGTAACTAGATATGTAAACTTTTGTATCAGCATTCAACATTTCTGGTTCTAAGCTATTTAACACTTGTAAAATTTGAGCGATATTTTGGGGGCGATCGCAAGATTTTTTTGCCAGACAAGACATGATTAAATTATTTAGCTTCTGAGGAATTTTCAGAGTTGGTTTAACATCTGCGATCGTTTTGGGTTCTTCAAAGTGATGTGCTTTATACCAAGCACCAAAGTAATCAGTTTCTGGTTCCCAAGGTTTTTTGCCTGTGAGCATTTCAAACATCATCACACCCAGGCTATAAATATCAGAGCGACTGTCTAACTTCTCTCCATCTAGCTGTTCTGGAGAACAATAGGGTAAAGTGCCATTAAATCCCCTGCTTGTACTAGCTGTTGATGCATAATTTAAAAATCTAGCAATCCCAAAATCGAGGATTTTAACTAACTGACCTAATATCGGATCGGGAATAACTAATATATTGGCAGGCTTAATATCTCTATGAACCAACGGACAAATTTTACCGTCAATATTAATGCCTTGATGGGCACACTGTAAGCCCAAACAAATTTGGCGGGAAAGAGTCAAAAACATCGACAATGATAGCGGAATTAAGTCTTTTAAACTCTTACCACATAGATATTCCATAACGTAATATGGTTTTCCTTTCTCATTCACGCCATAATCATACGCCCGCACTATGTGTAAGCTCTTTTGACTCAAAGCTGCACTCATTAAAGCTTCACGAGCAAAGTCTTGTTGCATCTTGCTATCGACAACAGTCTGAGTTAAAAACTTGATAGCAACTGGTATACCTCCTAACAAAATATCATTTGCTAAGAAAACTTCACCCATGCCACCGCTACCAATTAATTGCTTCAGTTGGTAACGATTGGCAAGTAAGCCCGTACTACTTGGAGATGTAAATGGGCTTTTATTCACTTTATTCACCTCTGCTGCTGAGTCTATTTAAAGTTAATAATACACACATAAGAATATAATTAAGTAATGGTAGCAAGCATTTTAATCACGCACTTTTAAGAACGCGATAAAAGTTTAAAAAACATCTCCAAGAATTTATCCATCCAAGTTTTTAACCCTTCTTTCTCAGCTTTATGATCTGCCGCTAACTTTTGCAAAATGTCTAATTTTAGTTTTTCATACTCTGTTTTTAGAAGATTTTTAGCTTGATTAGACAAAATTAATTCATTTGTACGTTGGCTTATATCTAACCAGTCTACAAGTTGCTGACGCTGATTCGCTGTGAGACTTAAGGTTGTTACATGAGAGCAACGGTTTGGCTCTTCTAGGGGAAAAAATAGTAGATGATAGTAGCCTACCTCTGCTAAACTACGCGCTATATTCTGCCCTTTATTATCTTTCAAATCTAGAAAATAAGGTAGCCACTTAGTCATAGAAGGCTGGGCATCGTATAAGACTGTTACCCACAACAGCATCGGATATACATTAATTTTACTAATAAATTCAGTGCTGTGTACTTTATTCAAAAATTTTGCAATCTCTTGTTTGGGCAACATTGCCCAAAAAGTTGGTATAGGTCTTTGAGGAGTTTGTAATAAATGGGGAAAACCAATTGGTGCAATTGGTTTGTTCTTAGGCCAATTTTTCTGCAAACACTCTTGTTCTGACAAGAAAGTGGCAGGTACTAATTTAACTGGAAGTGAGACTTTAAGAATGTCACTGCTATTGTTAAGAAGAACATCATTAATCTGGCTATTAACTTTTTCTAAATCTTCTAATATTTGGTTTATATTTTGTGGGCGATCGCTTACTTCTTTCGCTAAACAACTCATCAACAGTTTTTCTAATACCTGCGGTACTTTAACTTGCGGATTAACTTCTTCAAGTGTAGGTGGCATTTGAAAGCGATGCGCTTGATACCAAGTACCAAAAGAGTTACTTTTTGTCTGAAATGGATGTTTTCCTGTTAGCATCTCAAACATTAATACTCCCAAACTGTAAATATCAGAGCGCACATCTAGCAATTTGCGCCCTTCCATGTGTTCTGGAGAACAGTAAGGTAAACTGCCAATAAAAGAATCTGTCAGGGTCATCCCACTTCGTTCTGTTAAAAATTTGGCGATGCCAAAATCGAGTATTTTAACAATTTCTCTTTCTTTACTATCTTCACTAAGGAATATATTTTCGGGTTTTATATCTCTATGAACAATGGGATAAATCTCTCCTTTGAGGCTGATACCTTGATGGGCACATTGTAAGCCTAAACAAATTTGATTACAAATCTCCAAAAATTTTGATATTGTTAAAGGCTGAATTTTGAGAATTTGTTTGAGATTTTTTCCTTGGAGGTATTCCATTACATAGTAGGGGGTTTTATCCTCAGTAACGCCATAACTTAAGATGCGGACAATATGTTTACTTTTACGACCCAATTGAGCGCCAATAAAAATCTCTCTGGCAAAGCGTTGGGACATTTGCTGATTCGCCAAACTGAGTGATAAAATTTTGATTGCGATCGGCATACCACCTTTAGCAGTATCTTCTGCTAAATAAACTCTCCCCATCCCCCCTTTGCCGATCAAATCTCTGATTAAATAGCGATTATTTAAAAATTGTCCGATATAATCGTCTAATTCTGCTTTTTGCCCTACCATATTCTCAATTTTTTTTTGTGGCATAAAAATCATTTATGAAAAATACTTTTGGCAAATTAGTTTAATCAGTCTAGTTAAGTACTAAATTTAAATCTAAAAATATCAGAATTTGTCGAAAATTAATAATATACTGCCATTATGGTTAATCTGCCTGCAAAATTTCTTAAACATTATGTAACATATTTATTAAGGAATACGGTTGAGAAATTACACGTAAACTACGAATAGGCTAGATAAAGTTACCTAGTAGATTCCGTGAATACACAGGAATAAGCAGAAATAAATAAATAGCAGTAAAGGGGGGATGCTTGTGTCTCATTAACGATTGAGATTCGGCAGTAAACGACGTAATAATCTGATCAGTGGTGTTTCAATTTTCATTTTAAAGGCTAGTATCTGAGTACGTTGTAGTGAGTTAAAATTGTTATCACTCACAAGAATTAATGATTGTTGACCATCGGGTAGTTTAGGGCCAAGAGTTAAGCCTTCGATGTTGTCTAGTAGTACATCTAGGGTTTTCAAATCTAACAGTAGTTTTTTCTGAATTGGTTTAATATTTTTAAAGTCAATTGCTAAAAGACTATCTATGTGATGAATATCATCAGCTTGTTCTAAAGAAACCTGAAATAGGGAAATAGCAAATCCTAAACCAGTAAAAGACCTTTCTAAACTTAGGAAGTGCCCTTGATTATCAAGAGCAAGTAAATCAGGTAATCCACTAGCAAATTTGCCAGTCAGATTCAAAAAGGGTGAAACTGGTTCTGTCTGGTAAAGAAACTCCTTTTCTGGCTGGCCGTTGAGTAAGTTGTATTGCAAAATTCGGCAAGGACTACCAATGTTAGGTTTAGCGGCAACACCATCTTGAATGAGAGCATTTTCGGTGGCTGTAAATAGATTCTTTTTATCAGGTGTGATGGTGAGGCTTTCAAAAGCCAAATTGTTACGGATACCTTGTTTACCAGTTTTATCTGGCAAAAATTTATTTGGGATGGAAAGTGTTGTAATTTCTTTACCAAAAGATAGTGAAAATTCTTTAATAAAAGGATTAATTAGTTTTGTAGAATCGCCTTCGGAAGAAATAAATACAGTTGATTTATTAGTTAATGCAATACCTTCTGTATCAGTTTCACTGGGGCGAAATGTTTGATCGTTTTCATTTAATAATGTGGTAACATCTACAGGAATAACTCCGCTCTTTTTTAAAGAACCCTTGCTTAAATCTATTTTCAGAGTGTAGAAGCGGGCAGCAGCTTTTTGTCCACGATCATCAGAGATAGCATAATAAAGGTTGTTTTTTGCATTATATGTAATTCCAGATAAACCTCCAACTTCGGTTTTTTTAAAGATTAAACCTTTCGGTAAAGTAGCTTCACCGATAAACTCTATATTACTAACTTCAACAGCACTTGATGGTAAGTTTGTGAATAAAAAGCTGATAATTATAATCGAGATAAATAAGTAAATAATTCGTGGCATTACGAAGGTTTTCTTAATTAGCTGCATAGAGTTTTTTGCTAGGATGTAAAATTACAAATAAGATATCACGCTAAAGAATATAGCGCTACATATTTGTGCGCTGCTAAAAATAAGGTATATTTCAACAAATTGAAAACCTTTATAAAATACGAAATCACTTAAGCTAGTCGCAAACCATATTCGTCCTGAAAAAAGTTTACAAGCCAGTCTTTTACTCTGTGGGTAGCGCGGCAATCATCTTCGTTGTAGCTTTGGATAATTTCTAGTAAGGTGCGATCGCCTGTTTCTAGCCACTGATCGTACCAGTAAATACATTTGGCACCACTTGCTTCTTTTTCCCGCCACTCAAATCCTAACCAACGCGCGATCGCTTTGAGGGCATAACTTTCTACAGGTAATGCTACACTTTGGGTTAATTGTTCATACACATCCACAAATCGGTTCAGTACAGGGCGCACTGAGGCGTAGGGAGTGTTGTAAAGCTTTGCTAGCCGTTTGACTGTATCAAACTCGTAGACACAAAAATGATAAATTGGTGCTTCGGGATATTGCCAAACTAAATCCAAAAATTGCTGCCAAACTAATTCTTCGTCTTCTGGTTTATCTGCTAAAAACGAATAAAACTGTTCTGTGTTGGCAAGTCTATCAACGACCAAAACCCCCAAAAGATAATTTAAATCTAAGTCTGGCTGTGCCTCAATATCAAAGTAAAGCTCTATGGGTGCTGTGAATGTAATATCTTCTATTGGTAGCGGGTAGGGTAAAACTAGGGGTCGTTTTTCCAATGCAGATTGAGCTTGCACTACTAGCTTGGGTGCTACTTTTGGGTCGAAACCAACTAGATTTTCTAAGGTGCTGGGACTGGTATTAGCAAGAGATTCTAGTGTGGTGATAGCTACGTCTTGGAGTTGAGTGTAGCGAAGAGGTGTTACGCCTGGTAATAGTGAGAGATGTTTTTCAGATTGAGCAACAGCATAACATTGACTATACCAATGGCAAAAATTGCACTTTTGCCGAGAAATAAACACTTCTGGCGGATTCGGTAACTCTAAAACTTCAATAAACTCCTCCAGAATTTGCTGCATTCGTGGAATCCATTTGAACAAATCTACGGCATAATTGCTGTTTTTCGTTCGCAATATCAGCAAAGCTGTTTCTGGTACAACTCCCTGCACTGTTGACAACACTTGAGTATGAAATGCAGCGACAACTTGATATTCTTGCTTAGGGCGCTTACCCAATTCAATACTAGCTGGGACATACATCCAATCTCCAAAACGAGACTGTCCTGGCTGTTTGACGAGTAAATTTGGGCGACTCAGCAAGGTATATTCGTCAGAATAATTTGCTAGCAGTACTCCTTTATAAATATACTCAACGCCACGCTCCATCAATTCTAAAGTTGCCTTCTCTGCTTTTTCCCAGTTTCCATAAGAATAATCTGGTTGGTGGTAAGTCATCTGTGCCAAAGCACTTAGCTGATGAGCGATTTTGTCCTGTTGCAGCTTCCGCAGCAACTCATTGGGTGCATCGCGCTGACTTTTGTCACCGTGGATATCTAGAAAAGTTCGGCGTTTACAACGTTGGTATTGGAGTAGGAGTTCAGCATTAATTAGCATTCTTTTAAGTTAACAAGAATTAGTATTATGTGGGAGTAACTTAGACAACTAAAGTTTGCAAGTGGCGATACCTTCTCTGCGTTCGTGCAGAGTGTCGTAGACAGACGCTGCGCGTAGCTTACGGTAGGCTACGCCAACGCCTCTAAACCTGATTAGCCGTTTATTCTATACAGTCAACAGCTAAGTGTTTGCGTTTCTTTTGGGTGATAGATAAGGGAGAATAACAAAATCAAGTTTTATCCATCATTACAAGGGTATATGACAGAACAACATAGCCATACCTCATCTGTAAGCGTGTCACACTCTGGAGACGCGGTAAGAATCCTTACTTTATCCATGAATTTGAGCATTCAATCTTTGTGATTGGCGATCGTCAATTTCATTGTGGATACTCCCTAATTCTTCTAAAAAAACATATTAGAGAGTTGTATGAACTTCCTCCACCTATCCAGTCTGCCTTATTTCAAGAGGTGATGCTGGCAGGACAAGCGATCGTTAACGCTTTAATTAGAGAACTCCTCAAACAGTGCAGAATTTAAGAAAAAAAGTCAGAAAGCATTTATCGTTATTGATTACAAGATAAGATTTGGCTGCGATCGCTTAAATTAATCTCATCCCTATTTTTACCATTGCTACTAAGTATCAATAGCCTGTAAACAAAAGATATCCCTTAGAAATTATGACTAGTCTTTCTGTCACCCAAACCAAGCTGCATAGCCATCGAGAGCAATTTCCCGCTTTAGCCAATAAGACTTATTTCAATTATGGGGGACAAGGGCCAATGCCCCAAAGGGCAATGGATGCTATGACCGAAACTCAGGCTTATGTTCAGCAAATAGGGCCCTTTGGTAATGAGGCGTATCGCTGGATAGCGCCGCAGACTCAAGCCGCTAGAGTTGCGATCGCTTCTGAGTTAAATGCACCAAGCGAAACAATTAGCCTTACCCAGAATGTCACAGTTGGCTGTAATATCGCTATGTGGGGCATTGACTGGCATTCTGGCGACCACATACTGCTCTCAGACTGCGAACATCCAGGCGTGATTGCCACCACACAAGAAATCGCACGGAGATTCGCGGTAGAAGTTACCACCTGTCCTCTGAAGGCGACTTTAAATGAGGGCGACCCTGTAAAAGTTATTGCCCAGCACTTACGTCCTAATACCCGTCTTGTAATCTTAAGTCATGTTTTCTGGAATACTGGTCAAGTTTTACCCCTTAAGAAAATTGCCGAAGTATGCAGAAATAATCATTCTTTCCTGTTGATAGATGCTGCCCAATCTGCTGGTTTATTACCTTTAAACTTGACAGAATTGGGTGTAGATTTTTATGCTTTCACTGGTCACAAATGGCTATGTGGCCCTGCGGGTGCTGGTGGTTTGTATGTTCGCCCAGAAGCACGAGAAAGCCTGAAGCCTACCTTTATTGGCTTGAATGGCATTGTTGTAGATAGTCAATCTCAGCCTGTGGACTGGCTTCCCGATGGGCGACGGTATGAAGTGTCTACATTAGCTTATCCGTTGTATGTTGGGTTAAAGGAAGCGATCGCAATTCATCAGCAATGGGGAACTTCACAGGAACGTTACGAGCAAATTTACCAAAACAGTGGGTATCTTTGGCAGCGCTTAGTGGCGTTACCCGATGTTAAATGTTTGCGAACATCCCCACCTGAAAGCGGTATAGTCTCATTCCAACTTGCAAATAATCAGCCCCAAGCTCATCTCAAGTTAGTACAATTTCTAGACTCACAAAACATATTAACTCGGACAATTGCCGATCCTAGTTGTATACGTGCCACCATCCATTACCTGACTTTAGAATCAGAAATCGACCAATTAGTTGAGGCTATTCAAAGTTTTTGCAAAATTAGTTAAAAATTAGGAGTTATGAGTTTAGGACTTACGCAAAATATCTCTCCAACTCTTATTTCTCCGTGTCCTCTGCGCCTCTGTGGTTAGTTATTCCGTAACTCTTGCCTAAGTCCTAGAGTTATCAGTCTAGTAATTACGATTTTAAGTTCTAACTCCTAATACCAATTCTTTGTGAGGCTACACCAAATTTCCTTTCTTCCTTTGTGTCCTACCCTGCGGGAAGCCATTTCTCTACGAGATGCTCCGCGAACGTGTCTATGCGTCCTTTGCGGTTCGTTGCTCATATAATTTGACGCAGCTTCATACAGAATTCGTATAACTTCTACCTCCTACCTTTTAAATGGAACGCCCAATCTTATACTTAGCCATCACTAACCACGGCTTTGGACATGCTACACGCATGGCTTCCGTCGCTGCAACAATTCAAAAATTATGTCCAGAAATTTTGCTAATTATTGTTACTACTGCCCCGCGCTGGTTGCTAGAGTGCTATATAGAAGGCGATTTCATCTATCGTCCCCGTGCATTTGATTTGGGTGTGGTGCAAACCGATAGTTTGACAATGGATAAAGTAGGGACTTTAGAAAAATTGCTGGATATTAAGAAACATCAAAATTCGCTGATTGCCTCAGAAGTGAATTTTATCCGCCAAAATCGCGTTCATCTCATTTTGGCAGATATTCCCTTCCTGACTCCTGGGTTTGCCAAAGGTGCAAATATCCCTTGCTGGATGATGAGTAACTTTGGCTGGGACTTTATCTACCGAGATTGGGGAGGGGAATTTACAGCAGTTGCAGATTGGATTAGTGATTGGTACTCAAAGTGCGATCGCTTATTTCGTCTTCCCTTCCACGAACCGATGCAGGCTTTTCACAATATTACAGATGTCGGCCTAACAGGTGGTTCCCCCCGTTACTCTACTGATGATTTACGTTCTCTTTGGGGAATAACTGCACCTGTTGAAAAAACCATTTTATTAACCTTTGGCGGCTTGGGTTTGCAGCAAATTCCCTACAATAACCTGCGGCGATTCCCAGATTGGCAATTTATCGTCTTCGATCGATCTGCACCTGATTTACCTAATTTAGTGAAAATTAATGACCGTAAATACCGCCCAGTAGATTTTATGCCTATTTGTAGGCGAGTCGTCTCTAAACCTGGCTACAGTACTTTTGCTGAAGCTACACTCTTGGGAGTACCTATTGTTACTATTCCCCGTGAGGACTTTGCCGAAGCAACTTTTCTACTAGAAGGTATAACAAATTATAACCAGCATCAAATCATCACCCCATCTGAGTTTTTTCAAGGGACTTGGGATTTTCTGTATCAGTTACCCGAACTACCAAAGCGATCCCAGCTAATTGCTAAGGATGGTAATGAAGCGATCGCTCATGCTATTATCACCTATTTTCGCAGTCATTAAACTTTACTTAACTTATAGTGGCGAACAGACTGCTACCTAAGATTGCTCATAAATATCTTAAAAAACACAGGTCAAGAAAGAGACAGTGGGGGACAGGGCAAGGTAGACAGTGCGTTGCGGTGAATTTGCTATAGGAGCGTTTTCCACTATAGGTAACTAATATTAGCACAGCGTTTTTGCTAGCAGGTAGGAGGTTCCCTCCGTTGTAGCAACTGCCTTCACGGGTAACTTCTTCTCCATACCCTATACCTGAAAACTCTTCTTACAAGGGGATGAAGTTTTTCATAGGCTAAGTTTATCATTTATCAAACGCAATCAACTTTTGTAAATTTCCAAAAAATTGAACAAATTGATCGGTGGCAATATTCGTTGTTTGTTTGACAAAGTTAGCACAACCGTAATCATTATCCCACAATGGGAATGGACGAAATGGCAGGTTGTCGCAGACTTATTTTAATTATGCTGAAGAGTGATAATATATCTTTTGTTGTCAGTTAGTTATTATATTAATTTGTCTCAATGAGCAGTGTGCCAAAGCACATTTTTACTGTGATCGAGGACACATACTTACAAATTACTACAACCATATTATCTTCCCTGTAGGGATAAATGCCGGACTAAGATTTGATGAGTAAAAAGTTTGGAAAATAAAAGCTTGGCTGGACTAATATCTAAGTCTCAGTATGCTTTCAAAATTTAAGTCACATTCCTATATGAGAGGTAAATATTAGAAACTCACAATAGTCTAATAATCACAACTTGATATCAGTTTAACAACTTGATATTCAGTTTAACAACTTGACATCATCAATATAGAGAACTTACTTTCACTAGCTCGGAAAGAAAAGTTAGAGTGATGAATAAGTTCAATATTATCCTCTAATTTAGCAAGAAAGGCCGCTATGCAAAGAACAGGAGGCTCAGTTATGAGACAGCCCTCAGCATAGTTGCTACGGCCAATTATGAGCAAAAGTTTAAGCCCCACTCCAAATCAGAGATTTGGGGAACCAGCACTGCAAGAAACGTTCCTTCTGTGGGCGCGATATCATGTCTAGTTTAATACTTGTCATGGAAAACGAAGTCAAGCAATCTCTAATGTAATTGCTGCCTTCTGGAGTTATTTGCTCTACTTAAGGTCTCCCCAAGTAGAACAACTGTCGTCCTGTTATTATTCACACCAGGTAAATATTTACTAGGTGGTATTTCATTTTGTGTTTCACCTTTTTATAAACGGCAACTTCCTTAATGCACATTAAATAAAACTAGCAAATTCTATTAACTAAAGATCCATAAAAACTTGAAAATTGAAACACTTTTACTCAGATGAACTTATTTATTTTTCCTTTGCACTCGTTAGCACAAAAGCTTGGCAACACACTCCTGATCCAATTACTAAATCTGAGAAATAGGCATTTTTTCTTTTGCGATCTTATTTTATTTTCAATCACACCTTTATTAGCTCTGACTCTACGTTTGGATGACGCTCTCACCCTCAATACATACATATTAGAGTTAGTAATTGCAACAATACTGTTTTCAGTAGTCAAATTAACTTTATTGTGTAGTTTTAGTTTTTATAGCCGTTACTGGCGCTACGCCAGTATTGAGGATCTTATACATATAACAATGCTGTTCTTGTTTGCGGTCATCATTCAAGAGTTTTTATTTTATGTGTTACATACCATACTTCATTTCTCTATAGAAAAACTGCCAAAATCGTTACCATTGATTGATGGTTTGCTTTCCTTGGCTTTGATTGGTGGGCTGCGTTTCAGCGTTAGGGCAGTGGAAATAACTAGCCATAAACAAACAGTCTTGAATTCACAGGAGCGGGTATTAATAGTTGGTGCTGGTAGCGCAGGCGTTTCGTTAGTACAAGAAATGCAGATAAATCCGCAGTTAGGTTTTTATCCTGTAGCCTTCATTGACGATGATCCACAAAAATTAAATGTAAACATTCGTGGTATTCCTGTACTAGGCGATCGCAACTATATAACTGACGTAGTGAAATATCAGCAAATCCACAAAGTCATAATTGCAATGCCAAGTGTTGCAGGACAAGTAATTCGGGAAATTGTTGATATTTGCAAAGCAAATGGAATTCAGACTAGCACTCTCCCAGGAATACACGAAATCCTGAATGGCCCCGTGCGAATAGACAGCATTCGCGATGTACGTATCGAAGACTTGCTCAGACGCGAACCTGTACAGACGGATATTGAAGTAGTTGCCCAATTTATTGAAGGTAAGAAAGTATTAATTACAGGTGCAGGTGGATCGATTGGTAGCGAACTTTGCCGTCAAATTTGCCAGTGCCGCCCAGCAGAAATTATGCTATTGGGACACGGAGAAAACTCAGTATTTAATATCCAACAAGAGCTAGAAAAAATTGTGGAAGCCATGAAAGAGAATGGCGAAGCACAAAAATATACTCCTTACATATCGAGTTTAATTGCTGATATTCGTTTCGAGGAACGACTAAATCATGTTTTTGAGCAATTCCAGCCTCATGTAATTTTTCATGCTGCTGCCCACAAGCACGTCCCCTTGATGGAATTAAATTCCCCAGAAGCCATTACCAACAATGTGATTGGGACAAAAAATTTGTTGGAAATGGCTCTGCGATATGATGTTCTACATTTTGTGATGATTTCCACAGATAAAGCAGTTAATCCTACCAATGTGATGGGAGCCAGCAAGAGAGTTGCAGAAATGTTAGTGTTACAAGCTGCAAGACAAAGTGGTAAGCCTTATGTTGCCGTGCGTTTTGGCAATGTTTTAGGAAGCCGAGGTAGCGTAGTTCCCACCTTCAAAAAACAAATTGCAGCAGGTGGCCCAGTCAGAGTTACCCATCCTGATATCTGCCGTTATTTCATGACCATTCCAGAGGCAGTGCAACTTGTTTTACAAGCCGCAGTACTTGGTCGTAGTGGTGAAGTTTTAATGATGAATATGGGTAAGCCTGTAAAAATAGTTGACTTAGCTAAGGAACTCATTCGTCTTTCAGGATATGAAGTTAACAAAGACATTGAGATTATATTTACAGGCTTGCGACCAGGGGAAAAATTATTTGAAGAATTATTTATTGAAGGAGAAGAATATGAACGTACTCAACATGAAAAACTATTAATAGTAAAAAATTCTAGTCGTACTGTGCCAAAAAATCTGGATTTCGTTGTAGAGTCTTTGCATCGAGCAGCATATAAGAACGATACAAATTCAATTATATTTTTGCTTGAGCAGCTAATACCCGAATATAAACCTAAAAATTTAACTAGTGAAATCAATAACTTAGAGAGTAATAAAAATCTATCTAATTATCTCTCGAAAAAATTGTCATTGAAATAGGTTTATTAACCCAAGTAATTGTTGGATTTATGATATGAAAAGTTGGCAATTGCATAACTTACTTGATTACTGGAAAAAACTCACCAGTGGCTCTGTCAATCGCCAAATTTTGGGTGCAGCGATTACGGTCGCCTTCGGCACAGCATTAGTGAAAGTAGTGGCTGTGGTAAGAGAAATCATCATTGCCTGGAAATTTGGCACGGGAGACGAACTGGATGCATTTTTAATTGCTTTGCTAGTTCCAGAATTTATTATCAATGTCGTAGCTGGTTCTTTTAATGCTGCTTTGATTCCCACCTATATTAGAGTACGAGAAGAAGAGGGAGCAAAAGCAGCACAAAGACTTTTTTCAGGAGCTACAGTTTGGAGTCTAGGACTCTTAGGGATTACTACCATATTAATAGTGGCATCTGCACCACTATATTTGCCACATCTGGCATCAGGATTCAGTGCTGAAAAAGTAAATCTGACCTTTAAACTGCTTTGTGTAATTTCGCCAATTGTGATGTTGACTGGAATTGTCACAATCTGGAGTGCTGTTTTGAATGCAGGAGAGCGTTTTGCTTTAACAGCCCTCAGTCCAGTCATGACTCCAGTTATTACTATCATTTTACTTTTCCTGGGAGGGAAGTTTTGGGGCGTATTCGCTTTAGCAGTAGGATTGGTTGGCGGTGCAGTTCTAGAAATAACTCTCTTGGGAATTGCACTACGCCGACAAAGGGTTTTTCTGCTTCCAAGATGGTATGGATTTGACAATAACTTACGTCAAGTAGCAAATCAGTATGCTCCAATGATTGCTGGAGGCTTTTTAATGTGCAGTACAGGAATAGTCGATCAAGCAATGGCGGCAACATTGTTACCCGGAAGTGTAGCAGCACTCAACTATGGTAATCGTTTAAGTGCATTCCCAATCACTTTAATGACTCAAGCATTAAGTACTGCAGTAATTCCTTATTTTTCCACAATGGTAGCCCGTGAAGATTGGGTAGGAGTGCGTCATACATTGAAGCACTATATGAAGTCTATATTTGCAGTCACTTTACCAATAGCATTACTGATAATTCTATTTTCTGGGACTATAGTACAAATACTTTTTCAGAGAGGCTTATTTACGGCAAACGATACTCAACTGGTAGCTACTATACAAGCTTTTAATGCTTTGCAGATACCTTTACGTGGCCCAGGTATTTTGGTAGTCCGCTTCATATCAGCAACACGATCTAATCAAATTTTGATGTGGGGATCTGGCTTTAACCTGATGATCAATATTGCCTTAGACTATCTATTCATCCAGTGGCTAGGGGTTGCGGGTATTGCCTTATCAACATCCTGTGTTTATATGTTTTCTTTCTTCTTCTTACTATTTTTTGCAATTAAGAAAATTAATCAAAAATCTATAATACCAAATGGTTAAAAATGATGAATCACAAATATTCACAAAAATGCGACTAACACTTGTCATCCCCTCACTTTATTCAGGTGGTGCAGAACGAGTTTTATCAATCATAGCCAATTACTGGGCTAGCAAAGGATGGAAAGTCACTTTGTTGACTTTTTGTGGAAATCAGCCTCCGTTTTATGATCTCGATTCCAGAATTAGTTATATTCCTTTACATATAGCGCGAGATTCTTCTAATCTGATAGCAGCAGTCAAGAATAACTTGTACCGAATTTTTAAACTACGGCTTGCTATTACTGCTAGTAATCCAGACATTGTGATTAGCTTTATGAGTGAAGCAAATGTGACTACCTTGCTAGCAACTAGAGGTTTAAATGTGCCAGTCTTAGTCTCAGAGCGAAATAACCCTAAAATTCGTCTTACTAAAAGCTCCATTTGGGTGAAACTTCGTCAATTGACTTATCCATTCGCACAACGAGTTATTGTTCAAACTCAAAGAGCATTGAATTATTTTCCATCCAGTTTAAAAAATCGTATTTGTGTTATTCCTAATCCGGTATTATTACCACCTAATAAACCATGCAAACCCCAAGAATTATTTAACAAATTACCTGGGCAAAAATTGCTGATTGCTGTAGGAAGACTTGAATCGCAAAAAGGGTTTGACCTGTTACTACAAGCTTTCGCTAATTTGAAAGATGATTTTTCTGAATGGCAGTTGGTTATCTTAGGAGAAGGAATTTTACATTTAGATTTGACAGAGTTGTGTCATCAGTTACAACTCAATGGTCGCGTTTATTTTCTCGGAAGAGTAAAGAATATTTATGAATTTCTCCAAGAAGCTGATATTTACGTGATGTCCTCAAGATTTGAAGGCTTTCCAAATGCACTATGTGAGGCAATGGCTTCTGGACTACCAGTTATCTCTACAGATTGTCCTAATGGGCCTAGAGAGATCATTCGTGATGGTATCGATGGTTTATTAGTACCTAATGAGGATGTTTTAGCATTAACATCGGCGATAAAGCTTCTAATGTCTGATGAAGAAAAGCGAAAAAATCTAGCAACTAATGCATCAGAGATTGCTGAACGTTTTAGCATAGATAAAATTATGGAAATGTGGGAATTTGTTGTTAAAGATGTTGTTGAATCATGATTTTCAGACAATTTCTTTTTTCTAGCTACTTGGAGTAATTATATTGAAATTTTAGATTAAGCATAATTTAAAGAAAAAATCTGATTAAAAAATTATCAACTATGAGAAAAAAAATTGTATTTATTATTCGCGATCTTGGGTATGGTGGCGCTCAAAGACAATTAATTACCCTAGTAAAAAATCTTGATAAGCAAATTTTTAATACTACCGTTATTTTCTTCTATGCAAACGGATCTTTACAGAAGGATTTAGAAAATAACAATATCCAAACTATATGTCTAGAAAAACGAGGACGTTGGGATATATTTGGATTTTTATGGCGACTTATGGGACATTTAAAACGAATACAACCTGATTCATTGCATGGATATCTGAGTGAATCTAATTTACTCACTATCTTCTTAAAACCTTTTTTCCTTTCAACTTCTATAATTTGGGGAATTCGTGATTCTAATATTAGCCTTGATAGCTATGATTGGTTAGACCGTTTAATCTTTGAGATTGAATGTTTGCTTTCTCGTTTTGTAGACCTGATTATTGTCAATTCTCACGCAGGTCAAGCCTATCATCTGTCTCATGGGTTTCCTGCCAAGAAAATGGTAGTTATTCCTAATGGCATTGATACTGAACGTTTTCAGCCTAATTCAGAAGCTGGTTTACGGGTGCGAACAGAATGGAGAATTTCAAAAGATACAATTTTGATTGGTTTGATAGGACGCTTAGATCCTATGAAGGATCATCCTACTTTTCTTAAAGCGGTGGCATTGTTGTGTAAAGAGAGAGAAAATGTTTGTTTTGTTTGTGTCGGTATAGGAACACACGAATATGCACAAGAACTGTATCAATTAGCCGAAGAATTAGAAGTTGCTGAAAAAGTTATCTGGGCAGGTGGGCGTGCTGATATGCCTGACATTTATAATGCCTTAGATATCACTTGTTCATCTTCAAGCTACGGAGAAGGATTTTCTAATGTAATTGGAGAAGCAATGGCTTGTGGAGTGCCATGTGTCGTTACCGACGTAGGTGATTCAGCCTGGATTATTGATGACACAGGTATAGTTGTACCACCGAATAATCCAGAAGCATTGAAAGCGGGAATTACAAGTTTAATCAATATTATTAGTAGTAAAAGTTACTCTAGCTGCCACATTCGACAGCGTATAATCTCACATTTTTCCGTATTAAATTTGAGCCTAAAAACGCAAAATAGTCTTTTATCTATAAATGTCTTATGATTAAAGTCTCCAATAAAAAGACTAATTTTCTAATTTATTATCAATGCTGGTTAGCTGTAGTAGCTGTCTTGATATTTTTTACCAATCTAGATGTTTATTGGCAAACAGCAGGAATCCTTCCCTTAGAACCTTTACATTGGATTATCCTTCTTATTGGGGCTTCAACACCGATAATTTTTTCGTTTTCTTCTAGGAAAAAGTTTTTGTCAAAAAACTTAATTAGATGGTGTGTTGGCTATTTTGTAATTTCGTTATTTTATTTTTGGCTATTTTCATCAACTACAGAAGCATTCCAAGAACTAAGAACTAGAATATTATCTATAATTTTCTTATTGTTGACATTAATCATATTTTCTAAATATTCTATTGTTCAAGCTTTCACACGTTATGCAATTATAATTGCTGGTTTATTAGCTACAACTGTTAATATATATGAGTTTTTTAATCCTTTAATATTTAGTGCAGTGAATGAGACAGGACGTGCAGCAGGGTTTTACATAAATCCTAATACATCTGGTTGTGCGCTGGTTCTCAGTTTAATTTTTGGTGTGGATTTATTACAGCCTAAATATCGAACTCCTTTTGCTTTACTAATTGGTCTTGGTGTTTTTCTCACATTCTCACGCGGTTCGCTTCTTGGTTGGATTATAGTAATGATAATTTTTATTAATGCGTATGTAATCCCTCGTAAACAATTATTTGCATGGTTTGCAGGATTAGTAATGATGATTACTATTGTGGGAATAACTGGAAATTTAGTTAACTTAGATAGTCTCCAAGATATGGGCTTGATAAATGATAATGTCCTGGGAAGATTGCAAGAATTTGGTTCTCCTTCTAGCACTGATGACGATGCGGCCCTGGCTCGAATCGAGGTCGTAAAAATTGCTTGGCAGATGTTTAGCGAACATCCGTTCATTGGTAATGGCATTGCTTCTACTCGTGGTTTAAGTGTTGGGGGATTAGCTACACATGATATATCTACACACAATATGTATTTATATTTTATGGCTGATCATGGAGTGATAGGCGCTTTTATTTATCCGTTATTAATTTATGCAGCAACGTGTCCATACCAGAAAAATAATAAATATATTAGTTTGGCATTTGTGGCTTTTTGTCTTATTTGGGGTTTTTTCAGTCATAACATTGTGGAACAGCGCTTTCAATTAATGACTTTTTCACTAATGGCTACTATGAATCAGAGTAATCAAAGACTTAACTATAAATCATGAAAATTCTTTATATTATTACTGGATTGCCAACTGGCGGTGCAGAAATGATGCTCTACAAGCTGCTTTCTCAGATAAACCAGGAGCGGTTTGAACCAATTGTAGTTTCTTTGATGGATCGTGGTACATTGGGCGATCGCATTGAGGCATTAGGTATCCCAGTTCACACCATTGGTATGAATCGAGGAGGCATTCCTATGCCAGTTGACGTTTGGCGCTTGGTTCATCTGGTCGATCGACTTCAACCAGATATAATTCAAGGCTGGATGTATCATGGCAATTTAGCCGCGCAATTTGCCAGCTTTTTAAATGGTAATAAAATTCCTATTGTGTGGAGTATTCATTATTCTATTGATTCTTTAGAATCGGACAAAAAAATGACTGTGGCCATTATTAAATTTAGTGCTTATATTTCTCGCTTACCTAAACAGGTATTGTTCGTTTCTCAAAATAGTAAGTTACAGCATGAAGCTTTAGGATATTCTAGTAAGAATAGTTGTATAATCCCGAATGGGTTTGATACAATATCATTTTCTCCTTCATTAACAGAGCGAGTTGATGTTCGTTCAGAGTTGAGTTTACCTCATGAATCTTTATTAATTGGGTTGATATGCCGTTATCACCCGATGAAAGATCATGCAAATTTTATTCAAGCAGCTGCACTTTTCTTGAAAGAGCATCCTAATATTAACTTCTTGATGATTGGTCAAGGAGTTGATCGAGATAATCCAACCCTAAACAAATTAATTAAAGAATTAGGTATTGGCGATCGCATATCTCTATTAGGAGAGCGAAAAGATATTCCTCGCTTGATAACAAGTCTTGATATTTTTACTTCTGCCTCCGCTTATGGTGAAGCATTTCCTTTAGTTATAGGAGAAGCAATGTCTTGCGGTATTCCCTGTGTAGTCACAGATGTTGGTGATTCGGGTTGGATTGTAGGTAATACAGGAAAGGTGATTCCGCCACGGAATCCCCAGATGTTAGCGGATGCCTGGAAAGAGTTAATTGCTTTAGGTGAAGAGGGTAGAAACATTTTGGGCAAAGCCGCACGAGCCAGGATTACTGAAGATTTTGCTTTAAATTCTGTTGTAGCTAAATATGAGTTAGTGTATGAAAAAATATTGTCTAATATGTCTACTTAAAAAAATCTAATTTTCAGATAAGTCTAATAATTAAAGATAAAGGTTTAATACCCATGTGTGGCATTACCGGTTTTTGGGATATATCTAAACAATTTAGTGGCGAGCATTTGGATGAGACTATTCAAAAAATGTCAAAAACCTTACTACATCGAGGCCCCGATGATGGGGGAATCTGGACAGATGTAGAGGTAGGAGTTGCTTTAGGACATCGGCGTTTGTCGATTGTTGACCTCTCACCGTTAGGACATCAACCCATGATGTCTGCAAATGGTCGCTATATGGTTGTATTTAATGGAGAAATTTATAACTTTTTAGAATTACGGCGTGAGCTAACTCAATTAGGTCACAATTTTCGGGGACATTCTGACACTGAGATCATGTTGGCGGGTTTTAGTGAGTGGGGGTTGGATAAAGCTATTCGGCGCTTCAATGGCATGTTTGCTTTTGCTTTGTGGGATCGCCAAAAGCGGATTTTACATTTAGGGCGCGATCGCTTGGGTGAAAAACCCCTCTATTATGGTTGGCAAGGTAGCACCTTTCTATTTACTTCTGAGTTAAAAGCCTTAAAAGCCCATCCCAATTTTCGGGCTGAAATTAACCGCGATGCCTTAACACAGTTTTTTCGATATAGCTACCTTCCAGCACCCTATTCAATCTACCAAGGTATCTACAAGTTACCACCAGGAACACTCTTATCCTGGAATGGTATTGATGCTCATCCAGATCCAGTTACCTACTGGTCTGCTAGGGAAGTCACAGAATTGGGCATTGCTGAACCATTTATGGGGTCAGAATCGGAAGCTGTAATCCAACTAGAAGCTCTATTACGAGAGGCGGTAGGACTACGTATGGTAGCAGATGTGCCATTGGGTGCATTTATCTCTGGTGGAATCGACTCTTCCACCATAGTTGCATTGATGCAGGCACAAAGTAGCCAACCAGTGAAAACATTTACTATCGGTTTCAATGAAGAAGCTTACAACGAAGCAAAACACGCCAAAGCCGTTGCCAAACACCTGGGTACAGACCACACCGAACTATATGTCAACCCCAAAGAGGCGCTGGAAGTTATTCCTAAACTACCGTTTCTCTATGATGAACCTTTTTCAGATGTGTCTCAAATTCCTACCTTTTTGGTATCACAGTTAGCCAAACAACAGGTAACTGTCAGTTTATCAGGGGATGGAGGAGATGAACTGTTTGCTGGATATAACCGTTATTTATTTGGTCGAAAAATTTGGCAAGCAATTGGTTGGATACCAACAACCGTGCGTAAGAACTCTGCACGTGCTTTGACTAGCGTATCGCCTCAAAATTGGAATCGTGGTTTTGCTAATGTTAATGCCTTACTACCAAGCAGAATTAAACAACCTGAATTCGGAAATAAATTACACACCTTTTCCGAGATTATGGCACTTCCTAATCCCACAGCAATATATACAAAGTTAGTTTCCCACTGGGAAGATCCTAAAGCACTAGTCATAGATGGCTTAGAGCCTCCAACAATCTTAAGCAATTCTCAAAATTGGCCACACCTACTTGACTTTACCCAGTGCATGATGTATTTCGACACCGTGACTTACTTACCAGACGATATTCTCGTCAAAGTAGATCGAGCCAGTATGGGGGTAAGTTTGGAAGGACGTATACCTTTCTTAGATCACCGCTTAGTTGAATTTGCTTGGCGATTACCACTATCTATGAAAATTCGGAATGGTCAAGGAAAATGGCTATTACGCCAAGTTTTATATAAATATGTGCCTCCCACTTTAGTTGAGCGTCCGAAAGTAGGTTTTGGAGTTCCAATTAATAGCTGGTTACGAGGCCCTTTAAGAGATTGGGCTGAGGAATTGCTAAATGAAAACCGTCTGAAGAACGAAGGTTTTTTCAATCCCAAGCCTATTAGAGAGAAGTGGGAAGAACATCTTTCCGGTGCTGCAAGTTGGGAGTATCGTCTATGGGATGTGCTAATGTTCCAGGCTTGGTTAGAAGCAAATCATTGACTATTCGTATTTAGTATTTCAACTTGATAAAGTTTAACAAATTCTTAAAACCACATTATTTGGAGGTTTAAATGAATGTATTAATTGTTTCCTCAAGTGAGGGTATCACCCTATCATTATTAAGATGTCTGGGATTACTTAATATTAAATCTCATGTAATCAGCGTCTGGAAATCTTCAGGTTCATCAAGATTTTCAAGATTTTGCAAAAATTATATTTCTTCTTTTATTACTGAGTCTTCACAAGGGGCTGAAAACATAGCTGATGTAATTAATGATTACTGCAAACAGCAGAAAATTGATATTATTATTCCATCAGGTCTTTTAGGCACATTTTTAGTTGCTTTAATTAAAGAGAAATTGAGCTATTCGTCAGTTTTTCCGATAAACGATGCGGATAAGATATATAATTTGAACAATAAATGGCAATTTTATCACCTGTTGAGACAACACAATATTCCCACCCCAAAAACAATATTGATTGAAACACCAGAACAAATAAAATTATTGAATTTGAATTTTCCTGTTATGGTCAAACCTTTAGATAGAGGTAATGGATATGGAGTCAAAAAGATAGATTCAATTGTAGATTTACATGGATACATATCAAATGCAAGTCAAATAAATAATTTACCTATATTGGTACAAGAATATGTATTTGGTTATGATATTCTCCTGAATGTACTTGCAGAAAATGGAAAACTTATAGCTTGGACAATTAATAGGAGAGTTCCCTACTTTTTTGAGTTTTTTCAAGATGAAAATATTTTAGAAATAGCTCATAAGATTATAGATTCATGTAATTATACTGGTGTAGCTAATTTCGATATCAGATTTGATGAGAGAAGTAATTCCGTTAAGGTAATAGAATGTAATCCCAGATTTTGGGCTAGTTTCGGAGCTTCAGTATCCTATGGAATAGACTTTGTAAACTTAGGTATATTGTTAGCGCAAGGACAAAAATTGCCCGACAATCTGAAGAAAGAAGTTACTTGTACAGAACCTGAAAAAATTCCTTATCCATCGCCAAGTCAATTTCTCAAAGGATTGCTACTAGCTAAATATCCTTTTGCGGCGATGAAAAAAATTAGTAGCGATCTGGCTTGGCAAAGCATTTTAGACCCATTACCCAATATTTACGAAAAAATCTGGAATCGATTAGGCATAGTCAATACCCATGATGGAGTAATGTTAAATAAACTGTTATCAAATTCAATTAGAGTAAAGATTTGAGTTGAAAAATTTGCACTTATTTTAGATGTCCTTGACAAAAATTACGTAAATTTTTGTATCAAGATCCAAGGTTTTTGACTTGAGGCGCTATGAATGTATTGCATATTGCAACCATAATTTAATTTTTGATCAAATACGGGGACTGAAAGCACGTATTTATAAGCATTTTCAGCCTTATTCTTTCTCAAAAATGATTGTGGATTGCTATATAAGATACTTCTGACGCTAGAAGTTGGATTTGATTGGAAATTCAAAATCACAGAACGTAATTACAACAAGTACTCTGGGCATCTAAATATATGCAAATGATTCGTTTTTGGAAAAAACTGAAATTTATTCGATGGGTAATGCTCATATTTATTACATTAATTTGCTTAAATATTTGGCAAATACCTAAAGCATCTTCGGCAATTGGCCCGGTTTTATATATGGTTCCAAGTTTGAAAAGAATAGGACAAACAGAGAAAATAACAAACACATCATTAAGCAAAATTTATGCTGCTAAAGGCGAATATGAATCGGTACAATTAGTAATTAAAGCTCCCTCAAGTGGATTGACTAATGTCAATATTTCGGTATCAGATTTACTCGGTTCCAATAATCAGATAATTCCGAAAAATAACATAACTCTATATCGGGAACATTATGTTTATGTTAGTCATTCCAGCCCGAATATGAGAGATAATCTTAACCCTCCTCTGGGCGTTGGTTGGTATCCTGATGGGCTGATACCATTTTTAGATCCAGTAACCCAAAAGCCTCCACTAACAGGTGAATTAAAAGCAGTTCCATTTCGTCTCCAGTCCCAATATAACCAACCTATTTGGGTGGATGTATTTGTCCCTCGCAATGCTAAATCTGGTGAATATACAGGGAAGTTTATTGTCACAAGCGATCAAGGAAAGGCTGAAAGTAAAATAGTCTTAAAAGTTTGGAATTTCGAGTTACCTTTAAAGCCTTCGCTGAAGTCTTCTTTTCCATTTTGGTACAACAAAACTAAGATTGCTAATGAAGAAATGCTCAAGCATAAACTCATGCCTAAGCATATCAACCCGCAGGATCAGCAGGGTTTGGTTCAGCAAGGGCTTGCTTCGGCAAGTCTTGGTTATTGGAGCGGAGCGGATATCAGTACATGTAAGATGAATTCACTCCCTTCTTTTGAGGAATTCCGAAAAACTGCTGCATCCTATCAGTCGGATCTGTTTTTATATAACTACACGGCTGATGAAATTGATCGTTGCCCATCTCTTTTTCAACAGATAAAGCAATGGTCTAGAAATCTGCATTCGGCTGGGGTTTCTAACCTTGTGACAATGATACCCACACCTGAGCTTTATGACGATGGTTCTGGGACTGGGCGCTCTGCTGTTGATATTTGGGCAATTCTCCCTAAAATGTATGAGCAAGCTCCTGATAGAATAGCCAAAGTGCTGCAAAAAGGAGACAAAGTTTGGTCTTACAACACATTAGTGCAAGATGAATACTCTCCTAAGTGGCAGATAGATTTTCAACCGATAAACTATAGAATTCAGCCAGGTTTCATTAGTCAAAGTCTGGGATTAACTGGAATTCTGTATTGGCAGGTTGATCTATGGACAAAAGATCCCTGGCATGATATTCAAACCTATTCTAAAAATAATGGCGATAATTTCCCTGGTGAAGGAATGCTTGTTTATCCTGGCAAACAGGTAGGGCTTCAAGGAGTCATCCCATCGATGAGACTCAAATGGTTGCGGGATGGAGTTGAGGATTACGAATATATGGAGATTATCAAAAAACTTGGTAGTGGAACTTGGGCATTAAATATTGGTCGAACCGTTGGTAAGGATTGGAAAAATTGGACACGCGATACAAATGTACTGGAGTCAGTGCGATCGCAATTGGGAGCAGAAATCGACAAACTCTCCTTCCTGAAAGCGAATGCTAAATGAGTTTAGTGAGTCATGAATTGGGAGTAGAACAATATTTATAAATCGACAAACTCCCATTTTTTAAAGCATTCATTCCAAATCAAACAGATAATTTCAAATACACAAACATTTTTAAATTAGAGTTTATCAGCATAAAAATTTATGATCAAAGTTTTAGTCACAGGTGCCGCAGGTTTCATTGGTTTTCATCTTAGTCAACGATTACTAGCTAGGGGAAACGAAGTTTTTGGACTAGATAATCTCAATGATTACTATGATGTGAATCTCAAAAAAGCTCGGTTAGCTAAATTGCAGGATAACTCGAGTTTTAAATTTTACCAGGTCGATTTGGCTGACCGAGAAAGTATGGCTATGCTATTTGCTGAAGAGGGCTTCGATGTAGTAGCAAATTTAGCGGCACAGCCTGGAGTCCGCTACTCACTCAAAAATCCCCATGCCTACATAGATAGTAATGTAGTCGGTTTTATCAACGTTTTAGAAGGTTGTCGCCACTCAAGAGTCAAGCACTTAGTCTTCGCTTCATCTAGTTCAGTCTACGGTGCAAATACGAAAGTACCATTTTCTGTACACGACAAGGTAGATCATCCAGTTAGTTTGTATGCTGCTACCAAGAAAGCCAACGAGTTAATGGCTCATACTTATAGCCACTTGTATGGTCTACCGACTACCGGACTCCGCTTCTTTACAGTTTATGGGCCGTGGGGTCGTCCAGATATGGCACCATTTTTATTTACCAAAGCAATTTTGGCAGGGGAATCAATTAATGTATTTAATTATGGTCAAATGCGTCGAGATTTTACTTATATTGACGACATCGTTGAGGGTGTTATCCACGTAATAGATAAAATCCCTAAACCAAATTCCAGCTTGTCAGAAAAGGCGTCCGACTCAGAAATTAGTAATGCTGCTTACAAACTTTATAACATTGGGAATAATCAATCCGTTGAATTAATGCGCTTCATCGAAGTTATAGAAAACTGTTTGGGCATGAAAGCAGAAAAGAATCTACTGCCCATGCAACCTGGGGACGTACCTGTTACTTATGCAGATGTTGATGATCTTGCAACAGATGTGGGTTTTAGACCTAATACACCAATTGAGGTAGGAGTTGAACGCTTCGTCAGTTGGTATCGTTCTTATTACCAAGTTTAAATATCAAAAGAGCAACTCTCTAGTTTTCTTATAAATTTCCTCTCAAAGATGGACAAAAAATCTTCGGTTTCTCCCTTACCTACCAAAGCTTTAAGCGATGATAAAAATTCTCCAATTACTGTTTGGCACATTGGCGGCGAAGATATACGTCTTCGTATTCCCCTGTTGCTAAAACTGCGAGAGAAAGGTTTCAATGTTGGGGCGGTGGGATCTGAAGATGGAAATGCTTTTGCAGATAATCAGATTCCATATTTTCGATATACTTTAGAACGTGGAATAAACCCCTGGGCTGATATATACACTCGCAGCCAACTGTCGGCTTTATTTAGACAACATCAGCCAGATATTGTTCATAGTTTTGATACTAAACCTGCTATGATTGCACCCATTGTGGCAATGAAGACCGGAATTCCTGGACGGGTGCGAACTATAACTGGAATGGGTTATGTCTTTTCTTCCACATCGACCTTAGCACTTGCCCTCAGACCAATATATCGTCACCTTCAAAGGCAGGCTGCGATCGCAACAGGGATAACTATATTTCAAAATCCTGACGATCGCGAATATTTCTGCAAACACAAAATGGTACTAGATGGGCGGGATGATTTAGTTTTAGGATCGGGTATTGATGTAGAAGGACTGATGAAAAACTCCGCCGAACCAGAAAAACTGGCAGCAACACGACGGGAGTTAGGACTAGAAGGGCAGCTTGTAGTCACAATGATCTCACGTCTTGTCATCTCCAAGGGTGTGAGAGAATATCTTCAGGTGGCTAGCATTGTCTGCCAGCAAATGAAAAATGTAACGTTTCTCTTAATCGGTTCTGTATCTTCTGAAGGTGGACAAGCCATACCCATACAAGAAATTCACCAACAAGCCGGGGTTGTTCGCTATCTTGGGCCTCGCAATGATATACCAACACTGTTGAACTTAAGCGATGTATTTGTGTTGCCGAGTTATTACCGTGAAGGAGTACCAAGGGTTTTGTTAGAGGCTGCGACGATGGAACTCCCTTTAATTACAACTGATATGCCTGGTTGTAAAGAAGTTGTAAAAGATGGCTGGAATGGTTTGCTAGTTCCTCCCAGAGATACCAAAGCTTTAGCTACAGCGATTTTAAAACTTCTAAATTCTCCAGAACAAAGAAACCTCATGGGAAAACGAAGTAGGGTACACGTTCAGACGAACTTCAGTCTTAACCAAGTAGCAGATGCTTATGCTGATATTTATAACCGGGTTTTAAAGCTGCCAAAAACATTGAAATAATAAATAATTTGATAATTTTTCTTCTAATGAGACTTATATGACTAGCGAAATTGAAGCAATCCGTCAACGTTATCATCGCCGTCAGCAAATCCCTGAAGCGTTTTTATACGATCCATTGAATCCATCTCGTCATATGCTTTATCAAGAAAAGCGTCAAGCATTGATTCGTTGGATTAATTGGGCTAATCTAGCCCCAGTTCAAGACAAACGTCTACTAGAAATTGGTTGTGGTAATGGAAATAACCTGAGCCTATTTATGTCTTTGGGTTTTCAACCAGAGAACTTAGTAGGAAATGAATTGATCGAAGACTATGCAGTAAATGCACGCCGTTTACTTCCAACAGGAACTCAAATTTTAGTTGGTGATGCGTCGACTCTGAATTTAGAAGAAAATTCGTTTGATATTGTTTTTCAATCAACGGTTTTCACTTCAATTCTAGATCCTAAATTTCAGCAAAAATTAGCCAATCGTATGTGGTCGATGGTTAAACCTGGAGGAGGTATACTTTGGTATGACTTTATCTTCAATAACCCGAAAAATCCTGATGTCAAAGGCGTTACTAAAAGACAAATTCATCAGCTATTTCCCAATGGAGATATCAAAACTTGGCAATTATGTTTAGCGCCTCCCATTAGTCGCCAAGTTACTAAAATTCATCCCAGTCTTTATAATGTTTTTAATTTATTTCCCTTTCTGCGGACTCATGTCTTGTGTTGGATTACCAAGCCATAATTTTTTCATTCCTTGCTAATTTTAATTACTACATCCTATGCCAGAATTCATCCCTTTCGCTTTACCTGATATTGGAGAAGAAGAAATTAGTGAGGTTGTTGATTCTTTACGATCTGGTTGGTTGACTACAGGACCTAAGACCAAACGTTTTGAGCAATATTTTGCAGATTTCATTGGTTCTGGAGTAGAAGCGATCGCAGTTAATTCTGCCACATCAGGGTTACATCTCGCTCTGGAAGCATTGGGAATTGGTCCCGGAGATGAAGTAATTACCACAGTCCACACCTTCACGGCTACAGCAGAAGTGATTCGTTACTTAGGAGCCAATCCAGTCTTTGTTGATATTAATTTAGCTACTCTCAACATTGATGCTAGCAAAATTGAGGCTGCTATTACTCCCCGCACTAAAGCCATCATGCCTGTCCATTTTGGTGGACTTGCTTGTGATATGCAATCAATTTTAACAATTGCCCAAAAGCATCAATTGAAAGTAGTTGAAGATGCTGCCCATGCTATCCCGACAACCTATCAGGGTAAGTTGATTGGTAGCTTAGATAGTGATGTCACCGTCTATAGCTTTTATGCAACCAAAACCATTGCTACAGGTGAAGGGGGTATGCTAGTAACCCGTAACCCGGAAATAGCTCAAAGATGCCGAACTATGCGCTTACATGGCATCAATCGAGATGCTTTCGATCGCTATACCTCAACTAAACCCTCATGGTATTACGAGGTAGTTGCACCAGGCTTCAAATATAATATGACAGATGTCGCGGCTTCTCTTGGTATCCATCAATTGAAGAAAGCCAAGACACTACAGCAACAACGAGCTGCGATCGCTAATCGATACAATATAGAACTAAGCGACTTACCTTTACATCTGCCAGCATTACCTGCTGATGGAGATATTCACTCTTGGCATCTATATGTAATTCGTTTAGCCGATTCTGTACAAGTTAGTCGCAATAACTTTATTGAGCAATTGGCTGCTAAAGGGATTGGTTGTAGCGTTCACTATATTCCTTTACACTTGCATCCCTACTGGCGCGACACTTACAATCTCTGCTTAGAAGATTTTCCTCAAGCATCCTATGCTTCTGAACGGATAGTAAGCCTACCAATCTACACAAAAATGACTGAGGCAGATCAAACTCATATCATTGAAATCATCAACAAAACTTTGACTTGAGCCTTTAAGCAACACATTCTGAAACAGTTTAATTTAAAAATAATCTCAAGACTAAGTAAACAGCTTTTGTCTTAATATTTTTGTGTTTCAATATTCATTCTTAAAACTGCTGTTCAGGTAAAAACAAAAAAATAGTGCTATTACAGTAGCATATTGCGCCGCAGATTATACTAAATTTTTCTATAAAATTGCACTCACAAAAGGCACATTTTTATGAAGAGTTGATGTATTTAACACAAAAAAAGTTAAAAAATAACTCATATAGCTATAAAATAGTAAAAACAACTACACATTAAAGTAAAAAAATTAACCTAGTAGAAAACTGTACATAGTCCTTTGCGCTGTTTTAATAGGAGCATTTTTTGTCTTGAATGTAATGATGATTTTGCAACATTCAGTTTTTTATTTTCAATCAGTTAAATCAAATAACTGGAAAAAATTACCAGAGATCACTCCATCATAAAATTATCTAACTTCGAATTAGTACTGATAAATAACTTAAATGTTGCTGCATTTATAGCGTTTCCCAATCTGGCGCTCTACAGCTTCATCTCAGTTGCTTAAAAAAGGCTATACGTTGGCAGTTAGCTGATCTGGCTATTTAAAAAATTGAATATTTTGATTATTTATTTACAAATACTTAATAAATATTTGTCCATACAAAAATAAACTAACTTACGCATTTTTAATTGATGTTAATCATGGCTAAACGAATTTTTGACTTACTTTTTGCTCTAATTGGTATTTTGATCCTGTCACCCCTATTTTTCACAATAGCAATATGGATCAAACTTGATTCTCCAGGAAATGTGTTATTTCGACAAATTCGCATTGGACGCTTTGGACGTGAATTTAGTATTTACAAATTCCGTACTATGGTGGCTGATGCCGAAAGCAGAGGAAAACAAATTACAGTAGCTAAAGATAGCCGTATTACCCGAAGTGGACAGTTTTTAAGAAAATATAAGCTAGATGAATTACCACAATTATTCAACGTTGTAAAAGGGGAAATGAGTTTAGTTGGCCCTCGTCCTGAAGTTCCAAGATATGTAGCATATTATACGGCTGAACAACGTCGAGTTTTAGATGTACTTCCGGGTATTACGGATCCAGCTTCAATTAAATTCCGAAATGAAAGTGAATTACTAAAAGATACTGCTAACCCTGAATATGTCTATATCAACGAAATAATGCCTCAAAAATTAGAATTAAATATGCAGTACCTTGGTCAAGATAACTTAGGTTTTGCTCTACTCATTATCCTGAAAACATTACAAAAGGTGATTGGAATATAGAATATGACTTTTAAAAATCTGTAATCTGCTATGCCTTACCAAGACGACAGGAATTCGTCATTCTGCTTTAGATAGTAATTTAGATCTCTGCCTGAAACAAAGATACCTATGAAGGTAGGAGCTAAATTACTATTCTTAATTACTATTAAGATCACAAATTTAATTTTAAATTATTATACTAAGCTAAGCTTATTCAGCCTTTAAAAATAATTTATGGAATCACAAATAGTTTTTTTTGCATTTGATAAATATTGGCAAATATTGAAGCGTCGGTGGAGGCCAAGTTTAGCTGTCTTTATCCCAGCTTTTCTGTTTTTGGTGCTGACTTCATCTTTAAAAAAACCTGCTTATGAGGCAGAAGGCAAGCTACTATTTCAAAGGACAAATACTATCTCTTCCTTGACGGGAGTGGGAGCAGGGATAGGTAATTTAGAAGCAGTAGCACAGGATCAGAAAACTAACCCTCTAAATACAGAAGCAGAGATTATTCGCTCTGTACCTCTTGTGCAAAAAACTATAGACAAACTTATTTTAACAAACGAACAAGGTGAAGCTTTAAAACCCAAAGAGTTACTGAAAAAGTTAACTGTTAAAGATATTAAAGGATCTGATATTTTAGAAGTTTCCTATAAAGATATTGACCCTGAGAAATCTGCAAAAGTGGTTAATTCAGTGATGAATATTTATTTAGAATATAACGTCTCTTCACGCAGGAAAGAGGCTGCTGCAGCCCGTAAATTTCTTCAAAAGGAGTTGCCAAAATCTGAATTAATTGTCAGAAATGCAGAAAGCGAATTAGCGAGTTTTCAAGATATGAATAAAGTTGTTTCTCTGCAAGAAGAAGCAACTAAATCGCTAGACGTAATTACAGAACTACAAAAGCAATTTAGCCAGGTTCAATCTCAAATTGCCAATGTCAATGCCCAGTCTCAAGATATCCGCAAGCAGTTGAATATGAATTCAAAACAGGCGTTAGCTCAGACTTCTCTGAGCCAATCTCCTGGGTTACAAGATATTCTCAAAGAAGTCCAGCAGTTAGAGTCTCAACTTGCATTGAGGCGAACTGTTTTGCAGGAATCTCATCCTGAAATTATTAACTTAAAATATAAGTTAAAAGCCTTAAAAAATATAATCCAACAACGAGTAACACAGGTTGTAGGGACAAATGAAATACAATGGAATGGTAATTTGCAGATTGGGGCACTGCAACAACAACTAACTGGAGAAATGCTCAGGTTAGAGTCAACTCGCCTGGGATTAGTTAGCCAAGCCGCAGCTTTATCCAAATTACAAGCAGTCTACAAAGAAAAACTGAAAACTTTGCCCAGATTAGAACAACAACAGCGCCAGCTGGAACGCAAAGTACAAGCATCACAATCTACATATACACTTTTGTTACAAAAATTGCAAGAGAGCCAAATTGCAGAAAATCAAAACGTCGGTAATGCCAGTTTGATAGCTGAAGCCGAAATCCCTGACCAGCCTATTTCTTCTAATATGCTTTCGTACTTTAGTTCAGGTTTACTTGCTGTTTTAGCGACCTTGGCGACTATATATATTCTGGAAATAAGAGATAAATCCATCAAGACTGTTGATGAAGCAAAGCAATTAATAGGGTTTCCTTTACTAGGTGTAATTCCTACCTTTAGCAAGCATCAAAAATCTTATGTAAGCGACGAACAGATAGACTTATCTACCTCAAAGCTTGTTGTCAAAGGTACTTATCCCTCTCAAATTATTGAAGCTTAT